>JBOHQX010000384.1:0-7284 GCA_050732395.1 bacterium | reverse complement strand
TGACAAGATTTACAGGATGGATCTTCATCCTGTAAATCTTGTCAATCCTGTCAAAAAAAAATCAGAATTCTGTTTGATGTGCCAATCGCCTAAGAGGCGATCCACGGCTAGAAAACCCAGTGCATTTTGTTTGGTAAATACAAATGTTAGGCACACCTCATGAAAAGTGCTATTCTGTTTGTCGCAGGGATGATTCTGCTCCTCGGCATGGAGATCAGCCGCGTGTACTTCATCATGCCTTTCCCGGGAAGCCAGCACGCGGAAACGATCGACCTGGCATATTTCATTCACAACAACATTGCATATTTTCGGATCATTGGCTTGCTGCTTATCACATTTCCTGCTTTTTATTATTTCCGCTTTGGTAGCAAGATAGCGAAATGGAGCATCGCAATTTCCTTGGCGATTTTTGCCTCGATCTTTTATCTGTTTAACTTCCGTTTTCTCGCGGACAAAATGTTCTATCAACCCAGGCACAAAGTGTTTGCCGGCACTTCTTCCAACCAAATTCCGGAGCAGAATCTGGTGCTGGGTGTGAACCTCAACGGAGAGGCGAAAGCATATCCCTTGGAAATCATCGGCTATCACCATCAGGTCCGCGATACCATCGGCAACACCCCGGCGATGATCACTTATTGCACCGTGTGCCGAACCGGACGGGTTTTCAGCCCTCTACTCGAGGGTAAACCGGAAGATTTTCGCCTGGTTGGCATGGATCACTTCAATGCCATGTTTGAGGATGCCACCACCAAGAGTTGGTGGCGGCAAGTGAATGGTGAAGCTATTGCCGGCCCTTTGCAGGGAAAAGCCTTGGGGGAAATTCCCGCCGAACAAATGCGGCTCGAAGCCTGGATCAAGCAGTATCCGCATACGCTCATCATGCAAGCGGACAGCACTTTTGCAGAAGAATACGAAGGAATGCAAAACTACGATGAGGGCAAAAGCAAAAGCTCTCTCACGCGCGCCGATTCGCTTTCATGGCAGGACAAATCCTGGGTAGTCGGCGTGCAGATCGGTGCGTCCGCGCGCGCCTACGATTGGAATGATTTGATCGCGCAGAGAGTGCTCAATGACACACTAGCTGGAACGGCAATTGTGGTGGCGGTTGAGGATGACAGCGCCTCTTTCCATGTTTGGCAAAGTGACACGCTCAGGTACTTCTTTGATACTTCTGCTGCTCTGCTAAAGGATGAACAAACGCAATCTTCATGGAATTGGCAAGGAGAGAGTGTTGCCGGGGTCTCACAGGGACGCAGGTTGCAGGTTGTGCAATCCTATCAAGAGTTTTGGCATTCGTGGCGGACCTTTCGCCCACACACAAGCCAGTATGAAGTACTGAAGTGACATGGGCGCAAGCTTCTGTGGGCTGTTCCGGGCGTCATCATGGGAAATTCAGTTGGTCCGGCGGGTTCTTGAAGACAAAGCGTATATCAACATGCCGGATAAAAACAATCAAACGTTTCTCAATCCAAGAAGCGTAAATTTTGGCGTCCGGGTTTCTTTTTGAAAAGAAAGAGAATGATGAAAACCATTGATCTCAATGGTGCATGGCAAATTTCGTGTTTGGAAGGTAAATTCAATCTGCGCGGAACCGTACCGGGCTCGTTTTTTTATGATTTGAAAAAGAGCGGCTACTGGGGCGAGCATGACGTGTTCTATCGTGAGAACAATCAGCAATGTGTTGCGCTCGCGCATCGCGATTTTGTCTATGGAAAAACGTTCGCGCTTCCGGATGATTTTTTCGAGGCTTCCAATCGCATTTATCTCGAAGCGGAAGGGCTCGACACGCTGGCAAAGATCAAGCTCAATGGCGGCACCGTTGCACAAACGGACAATATGTTTCGGCGCTATCGCTTCGAAGTACGATCATACTTACAACCAGGCGAAAACAAGATTGAAATCTTTTTTGACAATATTATTGCAGAGATAGGACGTCGCCAGGCGCAACGGCCCTTGTGGAATCCCGCGCACACGCTCGATGGCGCCGTACACGTGCGCAAGAGCCATTGCAGTTTCGGCTGGGATTGGGGGCCACAAATACCCGATCTTGGTATCTGGCGCCCCATACGCCTGTGCGCATATGCCGGTGCAAAACTGAGCGAGTTTCGGGTCAGGCAGCGGCACGTTGCAGGCCAGGTCCACCTCGAAGTGATTGCGGCATTGGAAAAATGGTCGGCGGGCGATCACGTGCTGCGGCTCACCATTGTCGCTCCCGATCAAAGCAGGCAAACGGCTGAGTTAAAAGACGGCGAGCGCCTAACGCTTCCGATTGCGAATCCGCAATTATGGTGGCCGAATGGCTATGGCCAGCAGCCGCTGTATGAAATTATCGTTGAAGTGCAACAGCGAGGAGAGATCATCGAGCGACGGAGCCAATATCTTGGCTTGCGCACTTTGCAACTCGAAAGAAAACCGGACGCGTTCGGCGAATCTTTTCATTTCCGCGTCAATGGCATCGCTTTTTTTGCGCGCGGGGCGAATTACATTCCTGAAGACGTATATTTGACCCGCCCCGACCGGCCAGCCACCGAGCGTCTCGTTCGTGACGCGGTCGCCGCTAATTTCAATTGCCTGCGCGTCTGGGGCGGCGGCGTTTATCCCTCGGATGATTTTTACGATCTCTGTGATCGCTACGGCCTCATCGTGTGGCAAGACTTGATGTTTGCCTGCGGGGTGTACGACGTCAAAAATCCCGGATTTTATGAAAACATCAAGGAAGAAGTGAAAGACAATCTGCGGCGCATTCGCCACCATGCCTGTCTCGGACTCATTTGCGGCAACAACGAGATGGAGTGGGGCTTTCTCGAGTGGTCATTTCCACAAACGAGTGAAATGCGCAGCGAATATCTCGAGCAGTATGAAGTCCTTTTTCCGGCGTTGGTACAGGAGATTTGCCCGGAGATCGATTACTGGCCGGCTTCGCCCTCCTCGGGCGGCAATTTTGAAGATCCCAATGCGGATGACCGCGGTGACGTGCACTATTGGCAGGTGTGGCACGGCAACAAACCGTTTACCGAGTATCGCCGGCACTATTTCCGTTTTCTGTCTGAATTCGGATTCGAATCGTTCCCCTCGCCGAAGACGGTGAAGACTTTCACCACCCCGGAAGATCGCAATATTTTTACGCCGGTGATGGAAGACCATCAGCGGTGCGACGGCGGCAACGGCAAGATTCTCACTTATATTGCCCAGTATTTTCGCTATCCCAAAAATTTCGAAGCGCTGCTGTATGTTTCGCAATTAAGCCAGGCGGAGGCGATGCGTTTTGCCGTCGAGCATTTGCGCCGGCATCGCGGTCGCTGCATGGGCGCGACGTACTGGCAGTTGAACGACAACTGGCCGGTGGCCTCGTGGTCCAGCATCGATTATTTCGGCCGCTGGAAAGCGTTGCACTATTTTGCCAGGCGCATGTACGATCAAATGCTGATTTCATGCGAGGAAGAAGACACCCGGGCGAGCCTCCATCTCAGCAACGAGCATAATTTCACCGTGGCCGGAACGGTGAATTGGAAGCTGCTCGCGTTTTCAGGCGAAGCGATCGAACAAGGCGAGAGGCAGGCGCAAGTCCCTGCTCTGACCTCCTTGCAGTTGATCGATCTCGATTTCGCGCAAGCGCTGCGCGGCGATCTCAAACGAAATTGTTTTCTTTCTTTCACGTTCACGGAGGCTCTGGCCCAAGCCACGCGCTACGGCACGGCGGTTTTTTTGCCGTACAAACATCTGAGCCTGCGCGATCCCAAACTGAAGACTGCAATCATGGAGAAGCATGAAGTCTACGAAATTAAAGTGACTGCCACCGCTTTCGCTAAATTCGTGGCATTGGATTTGGCGGAGGACGACGTGGTTTTTTCAGACAATTATTTTGATTTAGATCCAGGACAAACGAGGGTTATTGAGGCGCCAAAAGGAAAATTGCCCTTGAAAGAACTCGAGAGGCAGCTCGAGGTACGATCACTTTTTGATAGTTATTGAAGGTCGTGCTCTGGCAAGCTGGTGGGGCCAGTTTTTCTCGATCATTCTCGCCTTGCCCGACGTTGCCTTTTTCCTCACTTCTGGCATTCATCTTCCCCCAGCGACCGCCCCGGTACCAACGTGCACGCGTCCGGATGGGGCATGCCCTGCAGACAATAAAGCTGGCGTTTTTCAACCGTTTCGGGCTGGCGGCGATCTTCGACGTCCGCGAGCACGCCGTATTTGCATTTTAAGCATTTTGCCGGTTGCCATTCGAAGCCGGTGGCAACGGTTCGCGCTACCAAGGCCTTGCTGGAATTCCATTCTGCTGCCGCTTCGGCGGGCTCGACGATTTCAAACCGATGCACGTTTTCAAACAATATGCGACCGCGATTGATCGTGAACATCGCTCGAAATTCCAGCTTCGTGCCGGCAGAAAGCTGCAAACGATCCTGCGCTCCACGGCCGATGACCGCATAGCAATCATCTTCGAGGTGATCCCTTTCCACGAAGGCTTCGACGAAAGCGAGTTGGAAGCCGTGCAAGTGCAGCTCGCTGGATTTCGGATAAATGAACCGCTGAAAGCGCGGCTTTACAGCCGAGATCGTCGCGAGCACTTCAACCTGCCGGTTTCGCATTTTTTCCACCCATTCCGCAAATTCCTCGTAGCGCTCATGCCAGGCGCCATATGCTTCGGCAGCCAGGCGAAGCTCCGGGCGGTTGGTGATTTTGTCCTCAAAGAAGTACTGGCAGCCCTGGCACAACCGGCCGACGTGCGCATAGCCGCGATAGCACCCCTTGCCTTTTTCCATCAGTTTGCAGCGCCAGCGAAAATACACGCAGCCGTTGGGGAAGCATGCCTTGCGTTCTAAAATATGAAAGGCTGAAACTTTGTATTCGAATTTCTCGTGGCTGTCGTGGCGGCAACGAAAAACGTCCATGCGTTTGAACTCGTTGCGGTATTTCATGAGCGGGCCTCGCGATCGAACTGAAAATTGGCGTAGATCTTAAATGCAAAAGGGCCACCTAAAGATAACTTCTTTGCCTCGGCGCTGCAATGAAATTATTGCAACAAGGAAAATAGCCTTGACTTTTAGTTGCTGAATTAATACTATTTCAAAATCAAGGGGCTGTAGCTCAGTTTGGGAGAGCGCTTGAATGGCATTCAAGAGGTCGCCGGTTCGATCCCGGTCAGCTCCACCCCCAAAAAGTGCAAATTTTCCCTTTTTTAATGGCGCTGCAAAGCGCCATTTTTGTTTGTCCCTCCTTGCTCTTTCAGCATTTGCAGCCATCAGCAGGTATTATTAAAGGTATGGAAATCACGGGCTGCCTGGATATTTTTGATCAGATTTATTCGCCCGGAAACAGTATTATCCCGCAACTCCTGCTCGGGGAAAAGTATGAATCCCAACCATGAGGATTTGCTGCAAAGGCTCGGAGCATTAAAGAATGAATTTTCGGAATTGGGCTCATGGTTGTGCCAGGCGGGGGAGGAGCTCCAACGCCACGGCGCCCTGCCGCGGCCCAATCTGCCAGAAAAGCTCACAGCCGCGCGCGAGAGTTTTTTGAATTTTCGCCTCGAGCTTTTAAAATGGATTCAATCGCTCCGGTTTCCAGAGACCACCTCCATTCAGCAAACTACCTCCCTCAAAGATTGTGAAGAATTGTTACAAGCGACGTCCAAGGCCGAAGCCATGCGCCGGCGAAGCCTGGAAGTCCTGCGCCGTGCCGCATTGCTGGCGCATCAAAAACAAGCCGATTCTCCGGCTTTGCTGGCGCTGCAGGCGACCGTGCATGAATTGCAGCTTGCGATTGCGCAAACTGAAATCTTGGATTTGCATCCTGATTGCCAGGCGCTGGCTGAGGGCGTTCATCCGATCGCGACACTGCTCACGCTGGTGGAGAACCGGGACAAGTCGCAGGACAACCTTTGGATTGCCCTTTTGAGAACAGTGCAACCCTCTCTGGATGCCGAGCTTTTAGAGGCCATCAAAAACAGCGAATTGTTCATCCAGACTGAGACTTCCAACAGCTCCCCTCAGGAAAAAAATGGGCCTGCTGGTACGAAAGCGGCTCCGATCACCAGCCATAAGGTCGTGTCAAAACCTGCTGCACCGGCGGAACCGGCGCCCAGCCCTTTACCGCCGGCACCGAGACCCGAGCTTTCGCTCCCAGCGCAGGAGCCGGCAATGCTATTTTCTGAAAGAAACGTGGTCGACCTTGCCGGCGCCATTCTAGACAAGCCCGTGCCGGAACGCGGCGCACTCGTGCAAAACCTGATCTGGCATTTGCTTTTTGAAGACAAGCTGAGCCTGGCTTATCATCTTGCACATAGCGCAGAGCAGCAAGGATTCGTTTTGCAGCCGCGCTTGCCCTCATGGTTGATGCGGGCGCTGGTGTGGTCGCGGCACCTGTGCCGCCCGGATGGGGAGATCGGACGCCTGTTGCAAGCGGACTTCACGCAATGCCAGGAATATTTTGGCGCTGCTGCCTACTCTGCGGATTGGCAAAAGCCCGCCCATCTCTTGCTGGCTGCGGCTTGTTTGCGCCCGGCGCTGCTGGCTCCCGCTGCTACAACTCGTCCACTGCAAGTTCTGCGCATTGAAGACCAGGAACAATTCCGTCACTATTTTGAGATGCTGCTCAGATTCGGCACCGCGCAGGCTGCTCTCAATTTCCAGGCGCTAAAAAAGCGCGACGGCCGGACGCCAGGGCGAGTTGAGCCCAAGGTGCATCCGCAAGAAACGGCAGCGTGGCAACAGGCAAAAAAAGAGTGGGAGAATATTGAAAGCCACCGCAACGCCGTTCTCCATGAGCTCGACACTCTGGCACAAAGCAATTCCTCGCTGCCGCTGGCCGCCAGTCTTTTGGTGTGCCGTCGCGCGGTGGAAAATGTTCACACGTTGCTGGGTTTGGAAAGAGAGCTGCCCGCGGATGAGCCTGACGCCAAAACTTTGTTGCACGCCGGCTTTTGGAAAGCTTCCGCCACGCTGAATGAATCTCATAACCCACCGCTTGTGGGATCAAGCGTCATGCTTGGAAGCCTGTTGAATTTTCTCGCCGGGAGAGAAGAGAAAGTCGTACTACAAGTGTCTCAGGCTCAGTTTACAGCTCAGCCTCCGAAAGGCGACATCGTGCGTCAAGACAAGGCATGGCTGGCGGAGGCGCAGAACAACGAGATCAGACGTGATCAAAGAGTGATAGAAGCCGGCCCCGGCAATCCCGGTACATTTGACGATTTTTTTCCAAATACTTTTCGATTGATTTGGGAATATCTGGAGCCTGCGAAGGCCGGCAAGTCGCGCAATTTTGAGATTGTCAACAACATTCGAA
>JBOHQX010000383.1:0-3371 GCA_050732395.1 bacterium | reverse complement strand
AACCCTGAAATGTCATCCCGCAGGGATCTTGGTTGACTCGGGCACAGTGCCGATTTCAGGCCTAGGTGCCGAATCTACCAAGATGCCTTCTGCATGACAGAATGAGGTTTCCGGATAGGCTCTAAGGCAAGAAGACCATCATGCTCAAAAACCACCTCAAAATTGCGCTGCGGAATTTGTTGAAGCACAAAGCATATGCCTTCGTCAATGTTGCGGGACTTGCCGTGGGCATGACGTGCTGTATTCTCATTCTCCTGTTTGTGCAGGATGAGCTGAGCTACGACCAGTACCACGAAAATGCCGGTCGAATTTATCGCGTGTATAGGAGCAAGACCGCAAATCCGTCTGAAGGCTTTGCATTGGTCGGCGCGCCGTGGGCTCCGGCTCTCGTGCGTGATTATCCGGAGATAGCGCGTGCCCTCCGGTTTCGTCACCTCGACAGGAGCTTGCTCGGCCATGGTGATCGACGCTTTTACGAGGAAGGCGGCCTGTATGCCGATTCCACTTTGTTTGAGGTCTTTTCTTTTCCGCTGATCCAAGGCGACCCCAAAACAGCGCTGGCCAGGCCGAATACCGTAGTGCTCACGGAGGCGATGGCGCAGAAATATTTTGGTGATGAAAACCCGATCGGCAATAGCCTTACCCTCAATAACAAATCCGAGCTGCAAGTGACCGGGGTGATGAAAAATGTCCGGCGCAATTCCCATTTTCGATTCGATTTTCTGATCTCATTTGCGACTTACAATGCTTGGGATCTCAATGAATGGCGGATGAACAATTTTTACACCTATTTATTGCTGGCCAAAGATCTTTCCGCCCCGGCGTTGGAAGAGAAACTTCCTGATTTTGTCGCCAAATATATGGGCCAACAAGCGCAGTCTGCTTTCACCGTACATCTGCAGCCTCTCACGACGATTCATCTTCATTCGCAGTTGCTGGGAGAGCTCGAGGCGAATGGTGACGTGGCTTATGTGTATATCTTTTCAGCCATAGCCTTTTTTGTTCTGCTGATCGCCTGCATTAATTTTGTCAATCTGGCCACGGCGAGATCGGCACGCCGTGCGCCAGAAGTCGGATTGCGCAAAGTGGTTGGTGCACTGCGTTCGCAGTTGATGCGACAGTTTCTGGGAGAGTCCATACTGCTGAGTTTTCTTGCGCTGCTGTTCACAATCGGATTGGCCGAGCTGTTTCTGCCGGCGTTCAACTTGCTTTCCGGCAAGGAATTGCGCATGGACTATACGGCGCAGCCGGCGCTTGCGCTCGGACTGATCGGCATGGCCTTGCTCGTCGGCGTCATTTCCGGAGCTTATCCGGCTTTCTTTTTATCTTCTTTTCGACCTGTTGCCGCGCTAAAAGGAAAGCTCAGGACAGACGCCTCCGGTGCGCTGCTGCGCAAAGGGTTGATCGTTTTTCAGTTCGCCATTTCCGTGGCGTTGATCATCGGCACCGGCGTCGTTTATCGACAACTGCAGTATATCCATAACAAAAAGCTCGGCTTCAACAAGGAACAAGTGTTGGTCGTTCGTATGCGAGGCGAGACGGTGAGGCAAAACTATGAATCCGTAAAGAGCGAGTTGCTGCGGCATCCGGAGGTTCTCAGTGTGGCCGGAGCTTCCGGCAAGCTGGGTGGGGGCGAATGGGGCATGTCGTTCCGCTACGAAGGCGCGCAAAATGATGCAGGACTTGATGCGAATGTGGTGGTGGTGGATTACGATTACCTTGAAACGCTGCAGATAAAAATCGTGGCCGGCAGGAATTTTAGCCGAAACTTTGCTACCGACGCTGGCGAGGCGTTCATCATCAACGAAACAGCAGCACGACAGCTCGGCTGGGACAATCCGATCAACAAATACCTCGAAAAACCGATTCGCAACCAGGACGGCACCTGGGGCCGGCAACGTGGACGCGTCATCGGCGTGGTCCAGGATTTTCATTTCAGGTCATTACACGAGCAGATAAAACCGATGGTCATGTTCATGCAGCCGGCATTTCTGGGGTATCTCCTTGTGCGCATCCAATCGACTGATCTGCCGACCACGCTCGCAGCCATTGAAGACACATGGCGTGCGCTAGATCCCAATTTGCCATTGGATTCTTTTTTTCTCGAGGAGGGATTCGATCAAATGTACCGCAGCGAGCAGCGTCTGGGCAAAATCTTTGGCGTTTTTTCGTTTCTCGCCGTATGCATTGCGGGTCTTGGCCTTTTTGGCCTGGCGTCATTTACCACCGAGCAACGCACCAAGGAAATCGGTGTGCGAAAAGTGCTGGGCGCAACTGTATCCGGTATCGTGTTGTTGATCTCCAAAGAGTTCACCAAGTTGGTTCTGGTTGCATTCGTTGTTGCTGCACCGGTCGCCTATTTTGTCATGAACCGATGGTTGCAGGATTTTGCCTATCGTACGGAGGTTGGATGGTGGGTGATCGCAGCGGCGGGAGTGCTGGCGCTGGTGATTGCTCTCGCAACGGTGAGCACGCAGGCGATTAAGGCCGCGTTGGCGAATCCGGTGGAGGCGTTGCGGTACGAATGAGCAGAGGGCAGAGCGCATAGCGCAGAGGGCGGAGATTGCAGTGGTCGTTCACTTGATTGGTATCGTTGTCATGCGCAAGAGCTCCACACCAATAGCACGCGGGACTATTTTATAGTACAAGTTTAGCAATCTGCGGAAATCTGCGTGCGAAAAAACATTCTGCAACGGCAGGTGTAGTGGTGGCGTGCCCCCGACGCGTCTATACCGTCTTACCCCAACCCCGTCGGTAGCAGTTGCAATCTCACTGTAACGTGTCAACGAATCTTGTTGACCTAAAATGCGTACTGTGCAATTCTGAACTCATCCCCTAAATCCCATTCTCTTAAAAAGAGAAGGGGACTTTCTGGATCTCAAACCAGCGTTTCCCTTCTCTTCCCAAGAGAAGGGGGCTGGAGTTTGGCTGTTTTCAAACGTTCCTTTTCCATCCAGGTTAGCGAATCTATTATCGCCGACCCGCCAGGAATGAAATACTTCGTGTTTTTTCCGCTTTTTTTAGTGCTGATGTTCACGCATCAGCATAAAGTAGAGCGGCGATGATGCTCACGGGCAAATCCACCTTACTTGATGACGTGGGTGGCGTGATCACGAAGGCGGTGGATTCGGTTGCCGGTAGTAATTTTTCGCTTGCGATGTTGGAGTGGAGACCACACTCCACATTACTGCCCAGTTGCGCCACCATCACTTCTCGGCGGAATTGTGCCAGGATATCCAAGGCAGAAGGACGCCGATCGATCTCGTCACGCCATTTCGGTAAAGGCAGATAATCGTCGGTGCGAGCCGCACCGTAGGCGCGAATACTGGCCAGGAGCAATAAGCCATAATTGGCGACCGCGAATTGCGGAT
>JBOHQX010000382.1:0-4935 GCA_050732395.1 bacterium | reverse complement strand
ATACAAACTTGTAAAACTTTGCATTTTTAGCAAAGTTTTTGGTTGCGACTTTGCCAGCCGGAAGTCTTTGCGAATCTTTGCGAGGCTCTGCGTGAGTTTTTTTTTGTTGCGGCTACGCCGCGCTGTGTTCTACTGGCTGAAAACTGGCGTAGTGTCTTAGCAGTCAGAGTTGTGCAAAAAATCAAAAACTTCCACGCAAAGGCGCAAAGCCGCAGAGACTTCGCAAAGAAAAGCCTCGAAAGGGTACAAGTTGTTTTGCTTGGCCCGCTCTGCAGCCGTAAGGCGAGGTACTGTGGAAGACTTTGTGTAGTCTTTGCGTCTCTGCGCCTTTGCGTGCGCTTTTGCTCTTTGGTTGCGGCTTATCCAACTCATGTCGGAGAATGTGATTTAATTTGGGCTTTTTGATGAATGTTTAGGCGAGGAGCAGTTTTGGAGAATTCAAAAATCAATCAGATCATGCTGGCTTTCTTGTTCGGCTTGTGCATGGGTGCAGTGACGGCCCTCACGATCATTCGTGAAGCCGTGCCTTTGCAAAGTCACGTGTGGTCCATCGGCCTGGCCTCGATTGCCGGCCTTCCGATTTTCTTGATTTTGTTTTTCTGGTACAAGTCTTTGCTGAAATCCGTACGGGTTGTGCTCGGCGAAAAAGGCGGAGGCTTGATCGGCTCGATTGTGACCTTTCAAGTCACGGCCATGACCATTATATTTCTGATCGTGCTCACCATTTTCTTTGCGGCGATTGCCTGAAAGAAAGTTGCAAGGGTTGAGAGATGTTTGACCAGCGGGCCATACAAAATCAGAAGGACGGTGGGGCAAACAAAGACGAGCCGGAAGTGACGATCTCGGTGGTCATTCCCTCGTATAATCCCGGCAAGGAGATTCATGCCTGTCTCGCTTCCCTCTGGCAGCAAAAGGTGGCGATAGGCTACGAAGTGATCGTGGTGGACAGCTCGGAGCAAGAGCAGACCGAACAATGGCAGAAAGCCTATCCGGGCCTGCGTGTCATCCATTTGGAGAAGCGCACTTATCCGGGCGCAGCCCGCAACATAGGTGCGCGCGCTGCGCGCGGAAGCATCGTTACATTCACAGATACGGATTGCAGGACCGATCCGCGCTGGCTCGAGAAAATCTGGGAAGCACACCAGAAGGGATATGACGTGGTTGGCGGCAGCGTGGTGAACGGCACTCCGGGCAACTATATCGGCACCGCGGAATATCTGCTCGAATTCAATGAAATGAATCCCTGGATGAAGCCGCGCGAAGTTTCCGCTCTCCCCTCGTGCAATCTTTCCATCCGCCGCAGTGTGTTCTCGGTCTGCGGCTATTTGGAAGATGCGGAAAAGGGCAGCGACACTCTGTTTTGCTCGAAAGTCATTGCCCATGGGCTCAAGATTTTCTTTACGCCCGCGGCAAAAGTATTCCATGTGAACCGTTGCCGGTTGAAAAAATACTTGCGCAACCAGAAAGCTTTGGGCCGCGGCGCTTGCGGTATTCGGTTGAAGGCCAGGCGCCATGGCGCTTTTTTGATCAAATATCCCGTACTCATTTCGTTGATTCCGCTCATGCGCGCGGTCGCGATTTCGCGCCGGTTGCTGCACTCCCGGTGGCGATTGTTCGGCGAGTTTTTGTGGCACTTTCCGCTTATTCTCGTCGGCCTGGTCGCGTACACGGCCGGATTCATCGCAGGTTATCTGGTTGCACATCGCAACGGAATGCTTCCTAGAGCTCCGCACGCCTGATCTCCGATCTTCGAGCTGGGGGCGTCCGCGGCAAGAGTATGCAAACTTGATCTCGTACCATAAGGTCATCTTGAATAGACTATGTGTGGCATTTGCGGCGTTTATAATTTCAAAAGCGGAAAGCCGGTTGAGCGTGAGCGCGTGCAACGTATGGCCGCGGTGATGCGGCACCGGGGGCCGGACGACGGCGGCGAATACGTCGCAGACGCGCTCGGGTTCGGCTTTCGGCGGTTGGCGATCATCGATCTGAAGACCGGAAACCAACCCATGTCCGATGAAGATGAGAACGTCTGGCTCGTCTTCAACGGCGAGATCTACAATTATCTCGAGTTGGGCGCACAACTCAGGAAAAAGGGCCATCGCTTCCGCACCACTTCAGACACGGAAGTCATTTTGCGGGCCTACCTTGAATACGGCCTCGATTGCGTCCAGCATTTCAACGGCATGTTTGCGATCGCTATCTGGGATGCGCGCCAGCGCCGGCTGGTTGCGTTTCGCGACCGCGTTGGCGTCAAGCCTTTTTACTATGCACTGGATGACGACGGCATTGTGTTCGCCTCGGAAGTCAAGTCCATTTTACAATTTCGCACGGCGCCGGTGGAAACAAATCTCGACGCGCTCGATTGTTTCATGACTTTGGGATACGTGATCGGTCCGCAAACCATGTTCAAGGACGTCCAAAAACTGGAGCCCGGCCATCTGCTGGTTTGCGAAAATGGCGAAGTGCGAAAACAGCAATATTGGGAGATCGATTATTCTATTCGCAACGGGCGTGACCTGGACGCCGCCAGCGAAGAGCTTATGGCTTTGCTGGAAAGCTCCATTCGCCTGCGACTGCGCAGCGACGTGCCCCTGGGAGTCTTTCTCAGCGGCGGCATCGATTCCAGCACGGTTGTGGCTTTGCTGCACCGCCTGGCAAAGGGGCCCATCAAAACTTTCTCCGTAGGTTACGATCGCGGCGGTGAAAAATACAATGAGCTCAACTATGCCCGCATGATTTCGCAGAAATTCGGCACGGATCACCACGAAATTGTGCTTCACCCGCGCGAGTTTCGCGATTTCATTCCCAAATTTCTATGGCATATGGATGAGCCGGTCGCCGAAGCTCCAGCGATCTCACTTTTTCACGTCTCGAAGCTGGCGCGCGAACACGTCACCGTGGTGCTTTCCGGCGAAGGCGCCGACGAGCTTTTTGCCGGATATCCAATCTACAAATACCTGCTCCAGATCGACAAATTTGCAAAATTGCCGGACGCCGTCAGAAACGGATTGATTGCCCGCGTGCTCCGCAGCAGCATCTCCGATTATCGCGTGGAGAAATTTCTGTTTATGGCCGGGCAACCTCCGGATTTCCGCTATCTGGGCGTGCACCAACTCGACCCGCGGTGGAAAGAGAGCTTGTGGTCGCGTGATTTTGCGCACCGGGTGAACGGAGGTGGCGCGCGGCAGCAGGTCGAAAATCACTACCGCAAGTCGCATGACCTCCACGTGCTCAATCGCTACCTTCATTTTGATACGAAGACCTGGCTGCCCGACGATATTCTGGTGAAGGCCGACAAAATGAGCATGGCCACCTCCATTGAATTGCGCGTGCCTTTTTTGGACTATCGATTGGTGGAATTTGCGGCCGCGTTGCCGCCCGGCTTCAAGCTGCGCGGCTCGACCTCGAAATACATTCTGAAATATAGCCTGCAGAATCTCTTGCCGGCGGAAATTCTGACGCGGCCCAAGCGCGGATTTCCCACGCCCATCTCACTGATGTTTCGGGGTGAATTGAAAGCATACGTTGAAGATCTGCTCTTCGACGAGCGCACGCGCCGCCGCGGCTATTTTGAACCCGCCGCCGTGCGCAAATTGCTCGAACAGCATCATACTGGCAAGCATTATCTCGACAAGACCATCTGGCAATTGATTCTCTGCGAAGAATGGCACCGGATGTTTGTCGATCGCTCGACTTGATCTTTGCCGGAGGCGTGAGGCCATTTACGGCGAGACGTAACTGTTCAGCGAATTGGTGATTTCCGATTTCCGATCTGCGATCGTAAATCGTAAATCATAAATCGTAAATCGGAAATCAATGGCTTTGAACTCGGGGAGAGGGCTGGATGAAAAATGTCTGTGATCGGGAATGATCAGCTTCCTTTGATTTCCGTTATTATACCGTCTTACAACTCGGAAAAATCGATCGCGGCGTGCCTGACTGCATTGCTGCAGCAAGAGGTGGAGGCCGCATACGAAGTTATTCTGGTCGATAGCTCGAGCGATCGCACGCCGGAGCTCGTGTGCGCGCAATTTCCGCAGATTCGTTATTTCCATCTCTCCGAAAAAACGCCGCCGGGACGTGCCCGCAACTATGGCATCGCCCGGGCGCAGGGGAAAATTCTGGCGTTGACGGATTCCGATTGCATCGTCGCTCCCAACTGGCTGCAGGAAATTTTGAAGGCCTATGAATCGAGCTTTCAAGTGATCGGCGGCGGCGTCCTCAACGCGTTTCCCTGGCATCCGATCAGCATCGCGGAGTACTTTTTGGAGTTTCGCGAATTCTCGGCTTTTTCTCCGCGCAGAGAGATCGAAGTTTTGCCGACGAACAACCTGGCAGTGCGGCGGGAGGTTTTTGAGCGCTTCGGCGCTTTCTCAGATTTGCGCGCTTCCGAAGACGTCGTCTTCATTCACAACCTGCGCCGCAGCGGCGTCCGTGTCTTATTCGAGCCGCGCATTCAGATCCGGCATCTCAATCGCCGCGCCTTCCGGCCGTTCATGCGCAATCAGAATCTTTTGGGATTTCACGCGGCACTGTCGCGGCGCCTTCTGCCTCTCAGCGGTGCGGCCTTGGCGCAACACTCCTATCTGCTGCCTCTGTTGCCCTTCATACGAATTCTCCGTACAATGCAGTTCATTCTCCAAAATCGCTGGCCGCACAATCTGAAACAATTGTTGGAATTCGCCTGCACTCTGCCGTTTTTCTTTTTGGGCGCCTGCGCCTGGAGCTGGGGGTTTTATCGGGGCGCACGCGAACCGGAAAGCATTGTGGCAAACATACGTGAGCAGATTAATTTCGAGGGTAACTATTCAGCGCCTGACCCCCGGTGATCGGGGTTGGTTCGGCAAGCAACACCACCGTGTCATCCCGTAGGTGTTTTGCTTCTCCTACGCCGAAGGCGTTTCACACTAAAGCCCAGGGCGCCCATCCGATGGG
>JBOHQX010000381.1:0-52352 GCA_050732395.1 bacterium | reverse complement strand
ATGACGTCGTCTTGATCGCCGCCAAAAGCCAATTGCGCTTGCAGGAGGGCGACGGTGGCCACCGCCAAAGCCCGTGCGCTTTTTTTGGGAGTTTTTGTATTCATCGTTTTTGCCAAGCTCATATCTCTCTTGCGTCGACTGAAGTCGACATATAATTTTTGACTTCTCGTAAAGCGTGGAGCAGTGACCAGCTACTGCAAATTGACCAGGACCAGAACCAGCCCCTCACCCGCATCAAGGCCGGTCAAAGCCTTGCCGAGGATGGCGCCACATGCAGAATCTTTGTCCGTGGCTTTCATGGCGTGGCCGGCGACTTCCGAGGTGGTGAGCAGATCCCCCGGTTCGATCCGGCCGGGCGCAGCCGTTGCCAATGCGTAAACCCGGCCGCTCAGGGCCAGCTTGAGTTCGCCAGTAAAGCGACCTTCCGCTTGTAAGGTCAGACCCGGATTTAGTCCGCCAGCGCCACTAACAACACCGGCAACACGCGTATCATATGCCTTCCGGCAAAGTCTTAGTTGACCGGGGTTGTACTGGTCAATGACCACGACTGCGCCTGGGACAATGGCTTCGTGTTCGGAGACGGGGAACGGTTCGGCTATGTCAGCACCACCGGTGACGGTGAGAATTTTGGTGGTGGTGGTTCCGTTGACGGCGAGCGAGTTCGCGAAATGAACTTTACCGCAAGGGTGGATGGTGACGCAGGCTTTGCTGCTATCGGTGAAGAGATAGAAAGCCTGCTTGCTTTGCGGGCCAAACCAAACGCCCCAACCGGCCTCACCGGAACCAGCCCACGAATCGAACAGCTTTCCGCCTTCGAAATGCAACGAATCTTTTCGAACACTCACATTTGGCGGCACGACGCGGGCGGTATCTGCCTTACCGTCCTTGTGAACGCTGGTGTGGGTGCTTTGCGCCCGGCCTTCCTGTAGGAGCAGGCCGATACCTAAGGAGAAAAGAAGAGTCGTTCGTCTCATGGTGAATCTCCTGTATCTTCTTGTTCCCGCATCCGCGTCGCCGTTGAAGCCAAGGTATTTCTGTTGCCATTGTGCCGCAGCTGAGGTGCGGCGGCAAGAGGCCGAAAGTGGCGCAGCCCTAACCTGCTACGCCTCGTGTCATTTGAAGAGCCGCCACAAAAAATCCTGCGCCGAGGAGTTCCGGTCCTGCCAGGTCATGTACTGCCGGCGCGTTGCCAGGCCCACCGGTCCATCCCAAATTCCTCCGTGCAGCGTCACGTCGATCACGCGCACCGCAATGACGTTTTTCTGATTCGGCAACAGCATGTCCTTTGGAATGAAATAAGCGCGTACTTGCAAATAATGATCGCCATACAAACCGCGATAGCCTTCACGCTCCGGCCACGGACCGGTTTTACCCAAAAACTTGCCGTTCAAATAGACCTGATCAACGTCGTCGATTCTTCCCAACAACAGAATGAGCTTTTCATCCGCAAGATTCGGAGGCAGCCGGAATTCGGTACGATACCAGCCGACACCGTCGTAGTTCTTGTAGCCGTAGCTATCCCAAAAACTCGGCACCGCTACCTCCTGCCAGCCGGAATCATCCCAATCCGGATCGGCAAACTGGCGTTCATCTTTCATGTTCAGCCGCCACGGGCCGTTCAAGGGCATGGTCAGCTCCATTTGATCGGGTGAAAAGTAGATTCCGACGTCGCCTTGCGTTATGCCGCCCGCGATCTCATCATCATACACGCGAATGGCAATGACATTCTCACCGGAAGGGTCCAAAAACGCCGCCGGGATCAAATATTGCCGCGAAATATTATACGCCGTTGCATAGGCCGGCGGCATTTCGCCCTGGTAACCGACCATTTTACCGTTGACGTAAGTTTCATCCACGTCGTCGATGCTGCCGAGGCGGAGATAAAGCAGAAACTCCTCTGCTTCGGCCGGAGTGTGAAAGCTCCTCCGATACCAGGCATAACCGTCATAGCCGGGGAAGCCCTGATTCTCCCAAGCGCCCGGCACACGGATTTTGTCCCATTTAGAATCATCAAAGTCGCGCTCGCGATATTGTGGCTTGTCGCCGATTTCGAATTTCCACGTACCTGCGAGCGCGACGGCGCGACGCCAGTCCTGCGCGTGCGCCGTTTTGACGCTCGGGAAAGTGGCCAGCACGGAGGCCACCATGATCATTCCGGCAGCCTGCAGAACAGTCTTGTGTTTGTTCATGATTATGACCCTACCTTTTTTTGTTACCGGAAATGATACGGCAAGGGGTTTTTCCGGTTGTCATGTTCCGGTGAAAGATTGTCAAAAATTGTCTCGGGGGGATATCCTTGGAACAATGGGAGTCTCACGGAAGTGAATTGCACGTGGATCAAATACGCTCACGGCAAAGGCTTGAGAGAAATGCGTGTGGTTTGTTTGATCTGCGTAGGAGCTGGGTGCTCGCAGCCGCAATGCTGCGAGCGCGAGATTTGTGCTTGAATAGAGCGCCTCAACCCAGAAACTTGTAGCCGAGACCATGGACCGTGATGATGAAATCCGGATTGGCGGGGTCTCTCTCGATTTTCTTGCGCAGCTTAAGAATGTGATTGTCCACGGTGCGCGTGGAGGGATAGTCGTCGATGCCCCATACCTTGTCGAGCAGCTCGGAGCGATTGACGGTTTGGCCGCGATGCGCGATCAAATGGCGCAGAATCTCGAATTCCTTGGGGGTGAGCTCAATTTTTTCCTCCGCTTTCGTGGCGCGATAGTGCTTGAAATCCAGAACGAGGTCTCCGAAGGAATAACTGTCTCCCGGCGCGTCGATCGAGGCGCCCCGGCGCCGCAGCAGCGCATGGACGCGAGCCAGCAGCTCGCGCAAGCTGAACGGCTTGGTCACATAATCGTCCGCCCCCAGCTCCAATCCCAAAACTTTATCGATTTCCTGACCTTTGGCGGTGAGCATGATGATGGGCGTGTCTTTGCCTTTGGCACGCAACGTTTTGCAGACTTCGTATCCCGGCATCTTCGGCAGCATGAGATCCAGCAAAATCAAGTCAACGGGTGCAGACAACGCATGCTGCAGGCCGGACAGACCGTCGGCTTCGACGTGAACTTCATAACCTTCGAAACCGAGATTGTCTGCCAAGCCGCGCGCCATGTCCGGCTCGTCTTCGATGATGAGAATTTTGGCCATCATTTCTGCTCACATTGCAACGGAAATTTCAGTACAAAACTGCTGCCCTTGCCGGGTTCGCTGTTCACTTCCACGCGACCGCCGTGTGCTTGCATGACGTGCTGCACGATCGCCAGCCCGATACCGGCACCGCGCGTTTCCTGCCCGATCTTTTCCACGCGATAAAACTTGCCGAAGATCTTGTCATGATGTTTTGGTGCGATGCCCAGACCGCGGTCCGCCACTGCGATGACCGCCCAATTGCCGGCGCGGCCCAGGCTAACGGTAACATGCTTTTCTTGTTCGCTGTATTTGATCGCGTTGTCCAGCAAATTCAAAAAGGCCTGGGTCACGGCCTCGGGATCCACTACAATGGGCGGCACATTCGCCTCAATGTTCTCGATCAAGGCAAAGCCGCGTTGCTGCATATGAAAGCGGTACGTCTCGAGCGCTTCCTGCATGAGCGCAGGCAGCGCCACCGGTTTCTTGTCGTATTCCTTGCGTCCGGCTTCGATACGGGAGAAATCGAGCAGGTTGTTCACCAGCCGCGTCAAGCGTGCGCTTTCACGGGATAAAACGCGATAATACTCCTGCTGTTTTTCGGCGGAGGCGAGCCGGCCCATTTCCAGCGTCTCGGCGAACATGCGAATCAAGCCCAGTGGCGTGCGCAAGTCGTGCGAAACGTGATCGACGAAATCCGATTTCAAGCGCGCGAGCTGTGCTTCGCGCAGAATCACGCGCAATAACAATCCCGCTGCGATCAAGATCACCGCGTCCAGGCCGAGCATCAAAAACATAGTTTGGCGCGTACGTCCGGCTGCGATTTTTGCGGCGCTGGTGCCGGTGAGCTTGATCGCCAGTTTCATATCCGGCAAAACCCAGAGTGCTTCTTCTTGCTCGAAAGTTTCATGAGCAACTTCCTGCTCCGCGAAAAAGATCCGGTTTGTTCCCGACTGCTTGACTGCCAGCAGGAAATTCTGTGAGGCGAATTCGGAGATCTTGGGTTGCAGCACCTGTTGCACGAAGCTTTCGGACGAGAAGAAAAAGCCGCCTAAGCTGGGTGGTGCACTGCCGGATTCGAATGAAAAGACAAAGAGCAAATGTTGGCGGGTTGAATCGAGGTGCAGTTGCTGAACAATCGGCCGGTCATAACCTTTGCTTGCGTAAGCACGCATTTTTTCGATGCCCTGTGCGCCGGCCGTGAGCAGGTTCTGAATGTGCTGCTTGACCTGATGATGCCGTGGTTTCAACGAGTCGGATAGCGCCAAATAAATCTGGCCGTCTTCCAAGCAAAACGCGCCTGCGAGCGCGGGGTAGCGCTGTTGTACGTTTGAGAGCCTGGCCGCGAGGTGCGCAGAAGAAGCCGGTACACCGCTCCCGCCGGAAATTTCCGCGCGCAAAAAGCTGCCCCAGCCGTTGACCACGTCCCAGCAGTATTGATTCACTGAGAATAACATTGCGCCGAGCTGCGCTTCATAAATATTCTGCAGGAGTGTTTCCTGCTCGTTTGTGCGCGAGATTTCCAAGGCCGTATAGGTGAAAAGCGGAATCAGTAGCAACAGGATAACCAGCAATGCGATACGCCAGAGCGGCCGGGCCGAGTGCCGCTGGCGATTTGTTGGATTGGTCTTGGCAGTAAAGAGCATCGCGGTAATCTAAGACATTTCGGGAAAAAGGGTGTCAGCAAAAAGTCAAAGGATGTAAAAAAATGTCACGGATAAGATACTATAGTGAATTCACAGGTACAGTTCCACAGTTTTGTAACGCTTGGAGTAAGGGCGGCGGGCTTGAACAGGGGCTTACGAGAAAGGCAGATCTTTGTGGCCGTAGTTTTTCTCACGGCTGCATGTCGAGGCAGAGCGATTCACCAGGTGGTTGACCACCAATTTGACAGCTTGTTCCTCACGCAATTGCGGCAAAGACATTGTGTTTTCAATTCATTCGAACACCCGCAGAAATCTTCAAAAACTCTGCAAGATGCTGGTGCCCAGGTGGCCAGTCACCAAATCGCGTAATGTGTGCTCTCAGACTCTCCTGCAGGTCGAACGAACCCATAGGATAATCAACACTCAAAGGCTTTGTCATTGAGAGAACGTTCTCCAAGCTTTCCCAATGGCAGATACGCTCAACCCAGTCTGGCTCAAAATGCTGGATTGCACTGAGTGCCACCAAGAGAGATTCAGGAATTATCTGCTCAGCACGCATGACCTTCTCTCGTTGCTTCACACCCAGCTTCCGTCCAATCCATTTCAACGATCTCTGCCACGCGCTTCGTGTTTCCGTCGTTGCCGATTGTCGCATCGCAAAATAACGCACGCGGTTCACAAAGCGCTTTACCGAGCGCGGAGTGTTGTGTTTGGCCATGAGCAGCGGATGCCAGATCTTCAAGGCGTCGATGAACTCCGGCGAGTCTTTCACCACGAGATCGGCGGGAATCGAAAGCCGCCAAATGGCAAGCACCAAAATGATTGCCGACACGATATATATTAAAATGAATGAAGCCGGTTCTTTTACCGGTTGAATCAACCGGCCCATGCCGCGGGCGCTATCGGCGGGCGTGGTGGGGCGCTCTCTCGCAGTCGAAGGGGGTGAGGGGACAGTTTGCGAGGTCGCCCGAGATAACTCCGGCGTTGTCTGTTGTACGAGGGTCGATGCACTCTGCGCTGCGCTCTTGGTTGAGAACTTTTTCAAACCCAACCAAAAGCCGCCAACTGCTACCGCCGTGGCCAGTATCCACGGAAAAACAGTGCGCATGACCGGAGTAGCTTTTTGAACCAGGTTCTCCCACCATGGCCTCGGCTCGGGTGCGACCGGCTCCGGTACGATGATTAAGCCTTGCGATTGCTCCGGCCCGGGCCGCGGTACCGGCACTTCAAGATTGATGAGCTTCTCCAGGTACTGCCGCGCAAACGCGGCGCGTCTTTTCTTTGCGTCTCCTTTTTCTGAATTGGCATCGGGCGAAGTTTGATCGACCAACTCGTCGGCCACATCTTTAAAGCCCAAACCCACGCAGCGCTCGACGCGGTGAAGATCGAGCCCCATGACCACAAAGCAGTCACCAGAAGACACGAGAAAGTTGACGGCTTCGAGCACTTCCAGAACATTTTCAGGACGGCAGCGGTCGAGGTCGTCAATGAAGATGAGCATGGTACGCGGATTGAGCGCAGCCGTGACTTCGCTGAACTCACGCGCAAAGTCATGACGAAAATCCATTCGCGCTTTCGCCTCGCTCAGCTTAAAATTGCTGGACAACGACACCATAAGGCTCGCGGGGTTCAGACCGAACGCGCGCAAGCCGTGCCAGAGCATGAGAAGTGCCGCGCCGATACTGCTCAGCAATGCCAGTACCGAGGTTCTCCCAAGCGCTGCCAGCTTGTCCTTTAACCAGTCGAGTATCGTGCGTTCGAGAGCTTCTTCGCCTATAAAGAAACGCTCGATCTCCTGCACGGCCTCCTGCAAGCGGTTGGGATGATCCGCTGAAAAGTAGCCCACGGCCACGGCGAAGAACGCCAACAACAGCAACGCAAGCAGACGGTACCGCCGGACTCTTCCCCAAAACAACCGGGCGCGAAAACTCATTCCCGCAGGTCGCCACCAGCGCGGCAGGGCTTGTTTACGGATATTTTGCAACAGCGCCGCAAGCAAATGTTCTTCCTTCTGATGATGCCAGGCATTGAATCCTACCGGATGAAAACCATACCGCTGGAGATCAGCCTTGAGCAAATTCATGAGCGAGCTTTTCCCGCTGCCCCATTCGCCGGTGATGGCAAGGGTGAGTGGCGGCAACGTGTTTTCGTTGCGCAGATAACGCGACAAGCCGCGTGCGACACTGTTGAAGTCGAGAGGATCAGGGTCGCCCAAAGAAATGGGCTTATCTGAAACCAGCATGTCAGCCACGGATTTTTTCTCGGCTTCGATGGGCTCAGGTCTTCTAAACGCGAGGTACAAGAGCGGAGCAAGGAAGAGCCAGGTAAGGTAGTACCACGGTGCAAAGGCGCTACCGTAGTGTAAATAGTCTTGCCAAGTTTGACCACCGTCAGTTGTTTTCAAAATGGCTTCATTCTTACCGATACCCCAGCCAATATTGGAATCCAAGAAGAACACATTCGTAAGCAAAGTTGTATTCGTGGCAAAGCTTTGCATTTGCCAACTCTGACCGCCATCACGCGTCACGAGAATTGCGCCTTTGTCACCAACTACCCAACCTGTTTGCGCATCAATGAAATGCACGGAACGAAACCGGGAATTTACCCCCATCATCTGTACCTGCCATTCTTCCCCGGCATTCAGAGTTGCGAGCATAGTCCCTTTTTCACCTACTGCCCAACCCATTTTATCATTGAGAAAGTAGACATTTTGGAGCTCACTTGCTGCCCCACTCGTCTGTGCTTGCCAATTCCGACCGCCGTCGCGTGTTGCGAGAATGGTGCCATTTTCGCCCACAACCCAGCCGATCATTGCATCAAGGAAATAAACGGAGTGAAGCTCATCTGATGTTCCACTTACTTGCGCTTGCCAATTCTGACCGCCGTCGCGGGTCGCGAGAATCGTTCCTCCTCTCCCGACCAACCAACCAGTGAAGGGATCGAAGAAATGTATCGAATTAGGCCGACCTTCTGCTCCCGTCTTTCGTGATTGCCAGCTCTGACCACCATCGCGTGTAACCAGTAACCCTCCTTCACTGCCGATCGCCCATGCAGTGGAAGCATCCACGAAGTGCACAGTATTAATCAAATCATCCACGACTGGGCGCCAGCTCTTGCCCCCATCACGCGTAATGAGAAGTGTTTGATGCATGCCTGCAACCCAGCCGGTAGTGGCATCGATGAACTGTATGGATGAAAGATGATCTCCCATTCCGCCAGCCTGCGCGTGCCAAGTCTCGCCGCTATTGGGAGTGGCGATAATTGTTCCCCGATCGCCCACTGCCCAGCCAGTCGCGGCATCCCTGAAATGAATCGAATGGAGCTGGCTTTTTGTCCAACTCGTCTGCGCTTGCCAAGTTTTGCCACCATTGTGGGTCGCGAGGATGGTTCCATCATAGCCAACCACCCACCCGGTCTCGGCATCAATGAAGGCGGCTGATCTGAGCATGCTTCTTATCCCCGTCTCCTGCGCTTGCCAGGTCTGGCCACCATCGCGGGTTGCGAGAATGATTCCAAAGTCGCCAACTGCCCAGCCCGTTGTGGCATCAATGAAATACACTGACGTAAGCAACGTGCTTATGCCAGTGGTTTGCGCCTGCCAAGCTTGGCCGCCATCACGGGTCGCGAGGATCATACCGTTACCACCAGCCACCCAGCCGGTTGTGCGGTTAATGAAATGAACAGATCTGAGCCGGTTTGTAGTCCGGCTTGCTTGCGCCTGCCAAGTTTGGCCGCCATCATGAGTTGCGAGGATGGTGCCATCGACGCCCACCACCCAGCCCCTAGCCGCATCAATGAAGCGAACCGAGGTGAGCGCACTGGTTGTCCCACTCATTTGCGCTTCCCAAGTTTGACCACCATCACGGCTCACGATGATCGTTCCTGAAGTGCCGACCGCCCAGCCGTTTTCGGCATCCACAAAATGTATGGCCTGCAAATGGGACGGCGTCTTCGAGGTGGTCATTCGACTACTCTCAGGCTCTTCCGAAGGCGCGTTCGCTGGGTGCTTCGAAATGTTCAACACTTTCTGCTCAAGGTCGGATACTGGCTCTTTTTGCCCTACCCGCGCTCCTGGGCTAAAATTGGGCGCCTGCTTCGGATGATCTTGTAGCTCCTCGTGCACGCGTGCAGCCGCTGTAAGCTGGTTATCCGGTGCCATTTCCCAATTCATGTATTGCTGCACCCACGTCTGCCCGCCATCTTCGCTGTGAACAATGAGACCTTCATCTCCGACTGCCCACACTTTCTCCGAATTGGGCAAGGGAAAGACATCACTCAGATTCGAGGTGATGATCGGCAGGCGTTTGAAGGCGTTGGTTTCAATGGGATACTTCCACCAATCCCAACCGAAGGGCTGCACCGTTTGATAGGGATCGGGCCGAGGTTCTTGGTAGTGGGCGAGGAATGTGCTTACGCCGAAAACCAACGACGCGAACATGAAATACAGCACACGCGCGGAACTTGGAGATCTTGCATTGCTGTTGCTCCCAATTCGTGGAGAGATCTTGAAGCGGGATTTCTTCTGTTGTTGTGAAGTAGGGCTCATTGCAGGGTCATTCCAAAAAGCTCGTGCTGGCAATGGATACTGATCCGGTTTTCATTTCGGTCGAGTTCGCCTGGTAATGGGAAAACAGAAGTCCATTGCATGGAAGCACAGTGCCTCGAGCTAGAATCAAAAATCACTATACGCGCAACAGGGAACGATTGCGATCAATGCCATACTCATAATCTGTTGGGGGAATTTGGCGAACCGGCGAAGTGCGGGAATAAAGCCCATCTGACCACGACTGGGGAGCAGTTTTCACTGCGAATTCGGTATGAACTATGAAAAGATGAATAATATCGTAACAAGCGGATTCAGCTTTTGGTCAATGCCTTTGTCACGTTCATATGACAGGCAAGAAAAACCAAAGGGAGGGAAGATGAATTTGAGCGGTTTCGGCGGGCTGCGCAGGCAAAAACTTTCCGGAAGCTTTTCTGAGATTGAATGGTCAGGCGTTTTGCTGTTGAAATTCCCCTCGCCCTGATTTCGAGGTACTTAGATTCTCTCTCTCCACGTCCTGATCACCTCCCATTCATTCTCATGCGCCAGATTGGACGGCAAATTCGAGGTCTCGAAGAAACGCGCATCCTCGGCGTCGTCTCCCGCTTGCAGAACGCCGCCTGCCATCTCCGCGACAAAAACGGTCTTGAGAAGATATTGCTCTGCGTTCAGCGGGCTGGGGAAATTCGCGGAAAAAAGATGGCGGGTGATTTTCACTTCCAAGCCGGTCTCTTCACGTACTTCGCGCTGTGCTGCTTCTTCCGTGGTTTCGCCGAAATCGATGTACCCGCCGGGCAGCGCCCAATCGCCGATGCGCGGCGGCAGTTTTCTTTTCACCAGCAAAATGCGGCGCTCGCTGTCGGTGACAATCACGGCCACGAGAGGAATGGGATTGCGGAAGTGAATATAATGGCAGGTGGGGCAGGCGGGATACTCATGCAAGCCGATAAAGCGCTTTTCCAAGGGGCCACGACAGCGCGGGCAAAAGTAAACGGCGCTCAATGGACCATTGCGAATCGAGAACCATTGCGTGATCGCGCTCTGGCTGGAAGGGAAAGCCAGCTCCGGCAAGTGTTGCATGGAGAACCAACGCACGTCCTCCGCATCGTCGCCTGCGCGTAGCTCTCCCGCGATGATGCGACCACGGTAAATCGATACCACGTGGCTGCGCTGCGCGTCGATGACGTCGCTGTAGCTGCCGATTAACGCCACCGGCTCGACGCGCAACCCCGTCTCTTCTCCGGTTTCGCGTGCGGCGCATTCTTCGAGGGTTTCGCCGTGATGCAGAAAGCCGACGGGCAGGCTCCACATGCCGTCACGCGGTTGATTTTTGCGCAGAATCAGGAGGATCTTACCGCTGTCTTCAATCAAGCAACCGGCCGCTGGAATGGGATTGTTCCAATAACGCCATGCGCAATTCGGGCACGACAAAATATTCCGCCCCGCAGCAATTTCGCCGTGCAGAGGAGTAGCACAATGCGGACAGAATTTCATGGGGAGATTGGTCTGGGTGAGAAGTCTTCATCGTTAGCCAACACCAGGCGTGACAGATCACCGCTAGCGGGCGATCCTAAACCGTCACCGGCACGCAATAGTAAGCAATCGGTGGCGAAGAAACAAGCAAAGAATTGCGCTGCGTTGACTTTTTCCTCTGGTCTCCGGTGCTGCGCCACCCGTTTTGGCAATTTAAGCCTTGATCCGTTGCCCCGCATACTGTATATTGACGCCAATGTTGAGACGGCACATAATAATAATGTCGAACAATGACCGCAACGCTAGGGCACGAAATCGATCAATCCTTCTTACCATAGTTGCTTTTCTTTTGGCGTGCGAAAATCCGTTCGTCACGCGCACGCCCGAGTCCCCCGAGGGCACAAGCAGTCGCTGGGTTCCGCCGTTCTCGGCGGAGATCGTTGTCGCAAATCTGCGCAATGCCATCGCCGATCGTAATGTCGAGAATTACGTGCGCTGCTTCACGGATTCCTCGCGCGCGAGTCGCCGTTTTGGCTTCGATCCTGAAATCACGGTTGCCAACAACAATCCCGGCGCCTTCGTGAATTGGAGTCTGGCGCAGGAGCGGGATTATTTTTCACAATTGCGTGCCGCAGTACCGAGCGATTCCATTTGTTCGTTGCGGCTGGATTCCCTGCAAACCAGCTTGTTCGGCGATTCGGCACAGTTCTTTTATACCTATGACTTGACGGCGCGTCACCGCCGTCAAACGGCCGGCGTTCCCGGACGCGTCCAAGGGGAGTTGCGGTTTTCGCTGTTAAAAGATTCCTTTGGCGAATGGTCGATTCAACACTGGGTGGATTTTGCCACCGGTCCGGCTCAAACCTGGAGCGCACTTAAAGTCGCATTCGTGCGTTAGGCGCGTAGCACGACTTTTGGTGGCGAACGCCCGTGGGTTCGGTGTTTCTCGCCGGGTCCTTAACGGCCCGCAGAATGACCGGATGCCTTTCAACTCTGCATGGTAGCATAGGTGAAACGCTTTAGTCGCATCGCACGCCAGACCCTGAAACGGCCGCCATGGAGATTTTCGGGCTGGCAGCAAAGAATGATTTTTCTTTACGTGCTTTGCATGGTCGCGCTGGCTGGGCTAGACTATTATCTGCAAGCAAAGACCAGAAACAGGGGAGAGGCACCTCCGCATGCGCCCGGCACCAGATCGCTGACACGCGAAGAACGCCTGCGGTTGGAAATGGACCGGGTATTGCTCGAAGCCGGTATCGCCCCCGCCTGGATCGAAGAGAAATACTCCGTGCGTCTGGTGCGCGTGCCGGCGACGGTCGATCTCGACGAGGTTTACAAAAAAATGATCGCGCGCGCGCTGCAGTTGGGCGCCGAGGTCAAAGGATCCGGCAAGAGCCTGTTGCCCGGAGAAAGGGAACTGGCGTGCACAATCTCGGGGCGCGCGGTCGACACCGTACGCTTGTTGCCGGCTGCGAATCTGAGTCAAACGCCCGGCGAGATCGCAATCGTCATCGATGATTTCGGTTACAACGATGATCGTGTGACCGCGCAGTTTCTGGCATTGCCCTTTGCACTCACCTATGCCATTATTCCCGGCTTACCTCATTCCACCGCGATTGCACGCAATCTGCAGCAAGCGAACAAGGCGGTTATCGTGCACATGCCGATGGAAGCCCTGGAAAGAAAAGTGGAACAAGATGGCTTTGAATTGCTGGTCGCGTCCTCGCCCGACGAGATTCGCAAACGCGTGCGCATGGCCATTGCCGCCGTGCCCGGCGCACAGGGCATGAACAATCACATGGGCTCGCGCGCCACGCAAGATGCAGAGCTGCTCAATGCGGCATTCTCTGAATTGAAAAAATCCGGATTGTTTTTTCTGGACAGCCGCACCACGCCGGACACACGGGCTTTCACTTTGGCGCAAGAACAGGGGCTGGTGGCAGGCCTGAATGATACTTTCCTGGACACCGTCGAGGACGCCGCTTACGTCCGGCAAAAGCTCAAATATCTCTCCGAAGTCGCGACGGCGCGTGGCGCAGCAATCGGCATCGGTCATCCGTATCGTGTCACTTTGCAGGTTTTGAAAGAAGCGGTGCCAGAATTGCAACAGCGCGGTTTCGAGATGGTGCCGGTTGAAAAAGTGCTCCGGCGGCAAGTGCAGCAGCTCACAGCTACGGTGCGCTAAAAGCAGATGGTTGTCGTGCATAGCGCTTTGCGATTTCCGATTGACGTGCTGCGATTTCACATGTTGATGCATCCCTCGTAAATCGACAATCTCAAATCGGCAATCGTAAATCAAAGGTGTTGGAGGCAAGGAGGAAGGTATGGTGCGGTTGGGTGTGAATGTTGATCACGTAGCAACCTTGCGTGAGGCCAGAAAAGATCGTGTTCCCGATCCAGTAGCGGCCGCCATCGCAGCGGAAATGGCGGGCGCGGATGGCATTGTCTGTCATTTGCGCGAGGATCGCCGCCATATTAAGGATAAAGATCTTTATCTTTTGAAAGAAGTCGTCAAGACGCACCTCAACCTCGAGATGGCGGCGACGGATGAGATGGTAAAAATCGCCGCCGAAGTGGTGCCGGACATGGTTACGCTCGTGCCGGAACGCCGCGAAGAAATCACCACCGAAGGCGGACTGGAGGTCGTCGGGAATCAGGAGTATATCGCCGAGGCCATCACGATTTTGCACGCGCACCATATCGTTGTGAGTTTGTTCGTCGCACCCGACATTCAACAGATCAAAACCGCGGCGCGGGTGGGCGCGGATTACGTCGAGCTGCACACTGGTGCTTACTCCCGCGCGGAGAGCTTGAACGCGATCAACGAGGAATTGGAAAAGCTTCGCTCTATCGCCGTTGCGGCGGGCAAACTGCGTTTGGGCGTGAGCGCCGGGCACGGGTTGAATTACCAAAACGTACGCGAAATTGCGTCCACGCCTCAAATCGAAGAATTGAATATCGGCCATGCGCTTGTCGCCCGCGCGGTGATGGTTGGCCTCGAGCGCGCGGTGCGCGATATGATTGCGTTGATTCGCTGAACCAGAAGGGTAAAACCTCTGCCAGCGATTCCAAGATAAATGAATGATGCCCGGCATGAGGTTTGAGTGTACAGAAGGCTATTTCAAGGAGAAGACCATGGAAGACAAAAAATCCTACCTGCAAAGTCTGGCGCAACAGTTGCAGGATTGGGACAAAGAAATGGACGAGTTGAAGCTCAAAGCCGGTTCTGCCAAATCGGGCGCCAAGGCGGAGTTTCAAAAACAGCTCGACGAATTGCGGGTCAAAAGAGACACTGCCCAGGCAAAATTCCTCGAGTTACAAAAAGTCGGGGACGAAGCGTGGGAGGAGATGAAAGAAGGATTGGAAAAAAGCTGGACGGAGCTTAAGACTTCCTTCCGCAGTGCAGTCTCGAAATTCAAGCAGAACAACGACTAAAGCAGGTGCACCGACCCGTGACTTCAAATCGCCCAAGGCCTCGAGGTTTCATGAACGTAACCGCAATACTTCACTGTCAGAGTTAAGGACCAGCGATCTTGTCTGCTTTGCTTGCAAACGTCACACGTGGGGGCCATATTGAAAGCCAGCATTTCGGCCACGTGGCCGTGGTCGACCGCGAGGGTAGACTCGTGCTAGCTTTCGGCGATCCGCAATTCACCACGTACCTCCGTTCCGCGGCCAAGCCCTTCCAGGCGATCCCGTTGTACGAAGATTCCGTACCGGAGGTTTTTCAGTTTGATGACAGCGAGATGGCCGTGATCATGGCGAGCCACAATGGCGAGGAGCGGCATGTAAAAGCCGTCGCGAGTATTTTACAAAAATGCGGCCGTTCCGCCGCGGATTTGCAATGTGGCGTCCATGCACCGTTGGGGCCAGCGGTGGCGGGAAGTTTGGCTGCGCGTGGAGAGAAGCCCGAGGTGCTGCACAACAATTGTTCCGGCAAGCACGCCGGCATGCTTGCCGCGTGCGTCAATCGTGGCTGGCAAGTGCAGAATTATCTTGAAGCCCATCACCCACATCAACTGAACGTTCTGGCGGCCATGGCGCAATGGGCCGACCTGCCCAAAGACCGTCTCAATATGGGCATAGATGGCTGCGGCGCGCCGAACCCCGCCATGCCGGTGTTCAACATGGCACGCATGTATGCCGCTCTGATCGCTTCGTCGGAAACGATTCCGCACCGCATCGTGCTCGCATTCGTAAAACATCCTGAAATGATCGCGGGCGAGGAACGTTTCGACACGGAGGTCATGCGCGCGACGCACGGTAGGATCCTGGCGAAAACCGGCGCCGAAGGTATCGAGTGCATTGCCATCGATGGACCGGAACCGCTAGGCATGGCGATCAAAGTTGCGGACGGTGCGGCGCGCGTCATCCCGGTGATCGTTCTCGCCGTGCTGGAAAAACTGCAAGTCCTTTCTGCGGCTGAGCTTGAACAGTTGTCCAAGTATCGCCGCCTGCCGTTGCGCAATCATTGCGGCTTGGAAACCGGATGGATCGAACCCGCAATTTGAGGCTTGCAATTTTGCTTGAAAATTCTAATTTACCGTGAAACGCAACGCCAGCGACCGAAGTATAACGGACACCGGTCGCTGTTAGCCGCATGGAAAGAATGGCTATCTTCATACGAAACTAGATTGAACGGCAGCTCATGGCAAGCTTGGAGGAGACCACTTGACAAATGCCATTCTGTTTGACCACGATGGCGTGCTGGTGAACAGCATGCCGTATCACGTGCAGGCCTGGCAGGAAGTTATGGCGCGGCACGGCGTTGAAATCGATCCCTTAGAGATTTATCTGAAAGAAGGCGCCACCACGATGGAAGTGGCTGCAGAATTATGCCATCGCCATCGCAAGAACGCCTCGCCCGAGCTCGTGCAGCAAATCGTCAATGAAAAGCGGGACGCTTATCTGGCCATTCATCAAACCACGACAAATGACGGCGTGCTGGAATTCGTCGAGTATCTCAGAGGGAGACGCTATCGTCTTGGCATCGTCACCGGGTCCATTCGCGCACAAGTGGAGCCTGTGCTCGGCCTGGAAATGATGAATTACTTTGACTGTCTCGTCACTGCGGATGACGTGGAGTACGGCAAGCCCGACCCCGAACCCTACATTCGCGCGGCACAAAAATTGAACTGCACTCCCGCTGCCTGTTTGGTCATTGAAAATGCCCCCTTGGGGATTTCTTCCGCGAAAGCCGCGGGTATGCCCGTGGTCGCGATCACTTCGACGCTGGCGCCGTATCATTTGCGCCAAGCCGAGTTCATTGTTTCGGATTTCTGGGAATTGCGGCGGCGCTTTCCAGCGATGATCAGCGCATTGGAAAAACCGGCCGGCATGATCCAGCAGAAAATTGCACGCTCGCAAGAAGACTATTTACCGCAAACGGATTTGGATCTCGAAGACTAGCGCCAGGATGCCGCAAGCTTATGCGCCGCACAATTTGCACCGCCTCGTTCATCCCTCCCGCCATTAAAGGAGCCGAAGCATAGTACTTGTTACGACGGTTCGCTTGTGAATAATTCGGCTCGGGCGCCCATATTAACGCTATGAAATTCCTCTTTGCGAAATCACGCATTTGGAGAGTGTATGCGCTTTGGTAATGCTCTATCTTTTGCCGTTGTCTTGCTGGCGGCGCAAGCTCTAGCACAATCCGGCGCCGGCGCCAATAAAAACATCACGCTGTTGGGACGCTCGCATAGATATTCAGCGTACTCGAATATTTGGGGTTACACAAACGCTCAAGGCAAGGAATTTGCTCTGTTGGGAGCAAGCACAGGTCTGTCGATTGTCGACATCAGCAATCCACGCCAACCCGTCGAAGTGGCATTCGTGCCTGGTCCTGGACCGACGCTGTGGCGCGAAATCAAGACCTGGTCGCACTACGCATACGTGGTCACTGAATCCACGACGCCGAGCGAGTATACCGGTATTCAAGTCGTCGATTTGTTGAACTTGCCACAAGTTTCCTATTTTTCCGTCTATTGGCCCGGTGTTTCGGCTTCGATGGCGCGCGCGCACTCCGTTTCGGTGGATGCGGCCGGCTACCTTTACATCCAGGGCGGCACAGCCACCTTTGGCGAAGGCGCGCTGTCAGGCGGCATTCGCGTTTTCAGTCTCGCCAATCCCGAAGCGCCGGCCCCGGTTGGACTTTATGCCGAGCGCTACGTGCACGATTCCTTTGTGAAAGACAATCTGCTCTTCAACAGCAACATACAAAACGGTGGCCGGGTGGATATTCTGGATATTACCGACCGCGCTCACCCGAAATTCCTCACATCGATTACATATCCGAATGGCGCTTCCCACAATTCCGGCACCACCGAAGACGGCAATTATCTCATCACCACTGATGAAAGCTCCGGCCGGACGGTCAAGTTTTGGGACATCCGGGTGTTGTGGGACAGCGACCCCACAAATGATAACAATATCGAATTGGTGGCGGAATACATCGGTCATCCCGCGCAAATAGCGCATAATGTACATGTGAAAGGTGATTACGCTTATATCTCTCATTATGTCGAAGGGGTGAAAGTTTTGGACATTTCGAATCCGCGCGCACCGATTGAAATCGGCTCGTATGACACGTATCCTCAAGTGGGGTCGGGTTTCGCAGGAGACTGGGGTGTGTTTCCCTATTTCGCTTCCGGCAACTTCGTGGTTTCAGATATACAAACCGGCTTGTATGTTTTGCGTCTCGAGGTGCCGACCTCGGTAACGGAGCCTGCGGAAACCGCTGCCCAGCCCCGGCGCTTCGAGCTGGGACCGGGTTACCCCAATCCCTTGCGCCTTAACTCATCGAGCGCTGAAACCGTCATGCAATATGAGCTGCCACAAGCACCTTGGTCCGAACGTGTGACTTTAAAAGTTTACGATCTATTGGGAAGGCAGGTGCGCACATTGGTGGACCAGACGTATCGTCCCGGAAAATATTCAATACGCTGGAATGGACTTGATGAGCGCGGCGTGCCCGTGACCGCGGGCGTTTACTTTTTCAAGCTCGTTTCTGGAACACAGCAAATGGTGCGTAAATTAACGGTGGTGAGATAGCATATGGCCAAGCGCCTGAAGCAAGGCGCAGTTTTGACCTTCGAATTTTGCGGTTTCCTTTCGCCTGGATCGTCCGGGTAGACTGTTCCAATAGTCTTTTGCCATAAAGACAAGAACGTTGAAAGTTTGCTTATGACTTTACGCTTCACCTGGTTGCCTTTTGCCTTTTTCTTTCTGCTTGTCCAGCAAGCAGCCGCGCAGGGAGGCTATGCCGGCGCGTTTCTGCGCAATGGGATTGGCCCGCGCTCGGAAGCAATGGGCCGCGCTTACGTCGCGATGGTCGAGGGCAATGAATCCGCCTTTTTCAATCCCGCCAGTGTGGCCCTATTTCAATATAGCGAATTAACCGCTTCACTGCGCGTGATGTCGCTCGATCGTTCTTTTGAATACCTCAGCTTTGGCCTGCCTATTCGCCCGAAAGCGGATTCCAGTGCAAAAGTCGTCAATGGAGGTTTGAGCCTGTCCTGGATTCACGCCGGCGTGGACAACATCAGCGCACGCGATCTCGACGGCCAGGAGTATGGCTCGCTGTCCAATTCGGAAAATGCTTTCAATCTCTCATTTGGCTTGGCGCCCGATCCCCGGCTTGCCATCGGTGTTACTGGCCGCGTCGTGCTGAATCGCCTGAATGGCGTGACACGTGATGAAGGCACGCTTTCAACTTCCTCATTCGGCTTCGATCTCGGCGCGATCGTCCAACTGATTGACGGCGTGCGCGTCGGCGTGGCCGCCAACAATCTCAGTTTGAAATACACCTGGAAAACAGAAGAAGTGTACGAACGTGGCACTCAGCGCATCGATAAGTTTCCGAAAACGTTGCGCGCAGGCGTCGCGGTCTCACGCTTCACCGATTGGCTCACTGTCTCTGCCGAGCTGGAAAAAGGTGAGTTTCGCAACGGCAGACTGCACTTTGGTGCGCTGGCCAATTTCAATCCGGGCGTGCAACTGCGCGCCGGGCTGAGCGACGGCCAGCCCGCTTTGGGTGGCGGTTATCGCTTTGGCTTGTTCGGCAAACAGTCAGAATTGCATTACGCCTTCGCGGCTTTTGGCGATCAACTCGACAGCGACCATGTTTTTGGCTGGGTGTTTATTTTTTGATTAAGGGTCAATCAACAGTGAAAAAACTGAGCTCAACGGGCCTTTTGATCGCCTGCGTCTTGTCCTCCTGCACCGAAGAGATTCCCACGCAAGCGGTTGATGAAACGCCGCAAATTGCGCTGATCCAAGCGCCACGAACTGTATATCAATTCCCGGCGCAACCTGCGGGCATCCACGTACGTGCGGTCGATGGCCAGGGTGTCTCCGATTTGTCTGGTGTCTCGCTGGCGGTGAAAGCGCTGGATGGCAGGGTCATTAATACTCGGCAGATGGCAGATAACGGCCAGTTGGGCGACATTCTCCCTGGTGATGGTCAATACTTTACGCCGATTGATACGTCGCTGCTGCGCAATCAAACCGGAACATTTGTGCTCGAGGCTGTGGCGCGCGATCAAAGCCAAAATGAATCCGTTGCTGCGGTTGACACCCTGCAAGTACTGGCAGGCGTTGAAAACCGGCTGCCAAGCATCACCGCCATGGCGATTCCTGAAATCATCAGAATCGATACGAGCGCCACGCAGATCATTCAGGCCACGGCAAGTGACCCGGACGGCGTGAGAACGATCCGCCATGTTCTGATGGAAATCTATCCTTCCGTTTCGGCGCAGCCCGTGCTCGTCGATACGTTGCGCGACAATGGTTTGAGCGGCGATGGTGGCGCCGGCGATGGTGTGTTCGGGATACTTTTCTTCGGTCCGAGGTTGGGCAGCCAATGCCAGTATTTTTCATTCGTATTGCGTCCGGTGGACGACACCGGTGGCGTTGGCTCGGCGCAAGTGCAAACGGTGCAAGCGATCCGAGCCGTCACTTCGAACAACACGCCTCCACGTGTGTCGGAACTGAGCGCACCGGCAACGATTTCCCGCAGCGCGGTACCGAATACTTATGTGCTGTCCCTCAAAGCCGAGGATCCTGACACTGAATGCAATGATGCCATCACGCGCGTTTTTTTCAATTCGTTCCTGCCCAGCGGCAATCCTGCCACGGGCAATCCATTTGCCATGCGCGATGACGGCCAGAGCGGTGACGCAACCGCCGGCGACGGCCGATATTCTTTGACCATCCAGATCACGCCCCAAAGTGCCACCGGCGCCTATCGCTTCGAATTTCAAGCACAAGATCGCAGTGGTGCGTTGAGTGATAAAATCGTCCACACTATCACGGTGACCCCTTGATCGGGTCTTAACCAATATCCATTGACCATTCTCAATTCACCGTTCACCATTCACAATTGCCATCAATCAACCGTTCAACTTCGAATCAAAAACTGTAATTTACGCTTCTGAAATCGGGCACTTGAATGAAAAAGGCAATCGGGGTCTTTATCTTTCTGTTCATCGCAGTCGCGCAAGCCCAAATTCCCGCCAAACATGGCTGGCAACTTGCGGGCGAACGCGGAGCCGCCGTTGAGCCAGTGACGGGCTTACGCTCCAACTACGTGAGCGACATCGTCGTGCACAACGGCGAAATCTGGCTGGGCACCGGACAAGGGCTGTCGCGCTCGAATGACGGCGGCGCGACCTGGGTGACTTACACCACTCGCAATGGCTTGCCGCGTGGCGGCGTTTCCGCCCTCGCCGTGACCGATACCATCATGTGGGTGGCGACAGTGCTAGATTCGTTGGTGCCCGAAGGCTTACTGCCGGCGGGCGGAGGTTTGTCCTATTCGCTGGATCGTGGAACGACGTGGCAATATGTGCCGCAGCCCAAGCCCTTTAACACGGTCATTCAAAACGTTACCTACGACATCGCGCTGCATCCCACCGGCGTGTGGATCACCAGCTTCGGCGGAAGCGTTTCGAAGTCCTCCGATCGCGGCCATAACTGGGTGTCCGTTCCGCCGGATTCTCTCTTCCTCGACGTCGCCAATAATTTGAATCATCGTGCGTTTTCCGTGATCAATGCCGATGGCATTTTGTATATCGGCACCGCCGGAGGTGTGAATCGCTCCATCGATGGCGGCGTAACCTGGACAAATTTCTCGCATGAAAATCAAGCTCAGCCGATTTCGGGTAATTTTGTTGTCGCGCTGGGACAGCAGAAATGGCGTGGTCGCGAATATATTTGGGGAGCGACGGTCAACGCCGAAGACGAGAATGAATTCCGCGCGATTTCGGTGAGCGAAGATGGCGGCTTTTCTTGGCGTACGACCCTTGACGGCGATTTTGGGCACAACTTTGCATTCGATGATTCGATCGCTTACGTGGTGACGGACAGAGGCTTGTACAAGTCCATCGACTTCGGCAGAACTTGGGCGAAATTCCCCGCGCTAAAGGATGAGACCAGCGGCGACAGATATCTCAGCGAAGAGTTTTTTGCCGCCGGCGTGTTGAATCAGACCTTGTTCGTGGGCGGACCGGACGGCCTGGCAGCTTCGAACGACGAAGGCACGACCTGGCAACTGCAGCGCGGTTCGGTTCCGGCGGGAGAAAGCGGCGCCCTGCGGACCTATGCTTATCCCAATCCCTATTCGCCCTTCCGTCACAATCAATTCGTTGGCGACGGTTACGTGCGTTTTCAATACCAGACCACAAAACCGACGCAAGTGACGATCAAAGTATTTGATTTTGCCATGGATCTGGTGGCGGAAATCGTTTCGAGCAAGCCCCGCAGCGTTGCCGGCAATTATGCTGAAATTTGGAACGGTAAGAACTATCGCGGCGACCCCGTTGCCAACGGCGTCTATTTCTATCGCGTTGAATTGGAAGGCGACGGTGTGCTTTGGGGGAAGGTGATGGTTTTGGATTGACGGATTTGTGGGGTAGGGGAGTAGCTGGTGGTTAGTTGTTGGTAGATTGTGGATCGCGGGTGGTGGATTCTAAATCATGGCGTGTGATTCGGAAATTCAGTAAATTATTGATGGTTCCTGGGAAGACTCCATGCAGAAAAAAATCCTTCTTGAAATATCTTGTTTCGTGTGGCTGATCATGGTCGTAACCTTGAATGCGCAGGAGGCGGGCAAGAGTGGTTTGGCTTTTTTGAAAATCGGCGTTGGCAGTCGAGCCGCCGCGTTAGGAGAGGCTTACACTGCGCTGGCGGATGAGCCCGCAGCCATTTATTGGAACCCCGCTGGCTTAAGTTCTGCGTCCGGCACGCAGCTTGCATTCACTCATCTCAGTTGGCTTGAGAATATCAACCACGATTTCATTGCGGTATCGTTTCCGGGTTTTGGCGGTAAACTGGGATTGGCATTCACCATGCAAAGCATTCCCGATATTGAGCTGCGCGACAAGCCTTCGGCAGTGCCCGTTTCAACTTTGGATGCGCGCGATCTCGCGCTGGCGCTGGCGTATGCCCGGCCTTTGAATCCACGGCTTGATGTCGGCCTGAGTGTCAAATATCTGTACGAGAAAATCTATTTGGAGTCCGCTTCCGGCTTTGCTCTTGACTTCGGAGCGAATTGGCAAACGCCGATTCCCAACCTGCGGTTGGGCGCGAGCCTACAAAATATAGGTAGTATGGCGGCGCTGGTGAACGAAAGTATTACTTTACCGTCGCTTCTGCGAGTTGGCGGTGCATTCGGCTATCCAAACCGTGCCGGCTTCACCATAGCTACGCTGGCCTTGGATCATTTAACATACTTTCAGGGCGGCAGTTACAGCAGTGCTGGCGTCGAGATTTCGCCTCTGAAAGAAATTGCGTTGCGTGCCGGCTTCCAATTTAATCGTGAAAACCGCGGCATGTCAGCCGGTTTTGGCACCAGTCTCAGCCGCTACCAACTGGACTATGGCTATGCGGCTTTCGGGGAAGAATTGGGGCAAACTCATCGTTTCTCTCTCGGAATTCGTTTGTGAAATGAGCTGGCGTACTTACCCGGTATTTCGTATCCACAGCTCCGCGTCGCGGAAAAGTGTCGCTATAATATACGGCGGCGGCTGGACTAAATTGTATCCTCGTGCAAACAAAACGCTGCACTTTTCGTAGAAGAACGGCGTCAGAGATTCCTTCCAACCTAGCTTCGAGGTGCGTCATGAAGGCAGGGAAAAACAACGTCATTTTAGTGGCGGTCGTCGCGGTTGTGGCCGTTTCGGCGATTGCTATGATGAACCCTTCTTTGCTTCATTTCCCCAATCGCCCGGAAAGCGGCAACTTGTATCAGGAGATGATGCGCTTCAACGAAGTGCTGAACGCCGTTTCTCGCTATTACGTGGATGAGGTGGACAACCACAAATTGATTGATGGCGCCATCAGCGGCATGTTGGAAACCCTCGATCCGCATTCCGTGCTCATAGCCAAAGAACAACTGGCCGACGTGACCGAAAGGTTCGAAGGCCACTTCTTCGGCATCGGCATTGAATTCGTCATGAGCAACAAGTGGCCGACGATCGTCGCGCCGATTGCCGATTCGCCTTCCGACCGCCTGGGATTGCGCTCCGGCGACCAAATCATCAAAATTGAAGAGAAGACGACCTACAATCTTCCGGAGAACGAAATCATCGAGCGTTTGCGCGGCCAGCAAGGCAGCAAGGTGCAAGTGACTATCAAGCGCCCCGCCCTGGACGACCCTTTTGATGTAACCATCATACGCGACAAGATCTCGATCTTTAGCGTCGAGCCGGCCTTCTTGATGGACAATCAAACCGGCTACATTCGTATCAAGCGTTTTTCTAAAACCACCTCGGACGAGCTGGAGCAATCCCTGACGAAATTGGAAGCCCAGGGTATGAAGAGCTTGATTTTGGATTTGCGCAGCAATCCCGGAGGCTTTCTCGATCAGGCCGTGGGTGTGGCCGACAAGTTTTTGGAACGTGGCAGAAAGATCGTGTATACGCGTGGCCGCATCCCGCAAGCCAGCGATGATTTTTACGCGACCGACGATGACCATCATCCGCAGACGCCGTTGATCGTTTTACTCGATCATGGTTCGGCCAGCGCGTCGGAAATCGTGGCTGGCGCCTGTCAGGATTGGGATCGCGCCCTGGTCGTCGGCGAAACCAGCTTTGGCAAAGGCCTGGTGCAGAATCAAATTGGCCTCAAGGACGGTTCCGCGATCCGCGTCACGACTTCGAAATATTACACGCCCAGCGGCCGTTTGATTCAACGTCATTATGAAAGCGGCCACGTGGACAATTACCTCGAGGAGGCTTACGACGATATCGACCCCAATGCCTCGGCGGATTCGTTGAAAAATCGGCCGGTTTACAAAACCAGCTCCGGGCGGCTGGTGTATGGCGGCGGTGGTATCACACCGGACGTCAACCTCAAATGGCAGCGCTACACCCGTCTCTTCTATGAATTGGTGATGAATCGGGTGTTTTTCGAATATGCAAATGAATTCGCCGCGCGCAACAAGCAACTGGCGACAGACTTCGCTTCCTATAATTCTTCGTGGATGCCGAGCGATAAGGTGCTGTCAGAATTTCGCCGCTTTGCCGAGGCCGTGATCGCCGGCAAGAAACTGAAATTCGATCAACCCAGTTGGGACACCGACTTGCCCAGCATAACTTTATATCTGAAAAAAGAAATTGCGCTGCATCTTTGGGACCGCGACAAGGCCGCGCGTGTCGAAATCAGCAATGATCCGCAGTTCGCGGAGGTCATGCGCCTATTGCCTCAGGCGGAGAAGCTCGCAGCGCTGGGCGAAGGCATGGACGGCCGCCCGCCGTTGAAAAAGCGAGGAAGTGACAATCGGGAGACGACGATTCGAAGGCAGTTTTGATTTGGCCGCCGCGCGGAATCTTAGATTGAAACACGAAGCAATCATCAAGCTCACTCCAGAATACCTGCATACTGGCCCTTTTTGGCTCCAGCTCCATTGTCGCTGGGTGTGAACCAAGGGTTCCCTCTTGACTTTTGGTAGCCTACCTTTATATTACTAGTCCTGGTGAAATCGAGTTCTCCTGTTGAAGGGCAATTACACACCAGCGGAATAAAACCCTGCTGCAATTCGTTTTGATAGTAAGTATTTGAAAAATTTGTTACTATTCGACCACCGCCCGGGCGCTCATGCTGACAACGCGCTGGCGGTCGTTTGCCAAATTCAAATGATAGTCCAAAAGTCCGAATGAAAGCGGATAAACTGAAAAGTTTCATCTTCGTTGCGTTGGTGCTTTTGACCGGTTGTTTCAACCCCTTTGCTCCCGAGCTGGATACCGGCAACCTGACCGGCGATCTGATTACCGAACAGAAGACACCGGAAGAGGTGCTGACCAATTTTAAGTATGCCTATACGTTCAAGGATTCGTTGTTGTACGCGAATTTGTTGGACAGCGCTTTCGTCTTCCAATATTTTGATCCCGATCAAGGTCCTTCAGGTTTGTTTGTGTCGTGGACGCGCGAAACCGATTTGCGCACCACCGGCAGCCTGTTGCGCACGTTCGACATCATCAATTTGGAATGGCTGAATACGGTCTACGCGCTGCGTGAGGGGGAGGACGAAATTCTCGCCAAAAGCTTTCGTCTTGATCTCTCCAGCGCGGATTTCAGCTTTACTGCTTCCGGCTTCGCCATCTTCACTTTTCGGTTCAACAATCGTGATCGCCAATGGCGCATCGTGCGCTGGGTGGATGAATCGCAGATTTGAGAGCAAGAAGGTTCCCTTGTAAAACGTTACACTTTACACGTTACACGTGTAAAGTGTAACGTGTAAAGCTTTCACGCAGTATAGAAATACACCTCTTCTTTGGAGAGCCGTGCTATGCCTCCCGCTTGTGAACATATGCAGGAAAAGCTCGAGGCCTACGTCGACCACGAGCTGGGCGGCGCTGAGGGCGATCGCATTGCCATGCATCTGGAGCAATGCCCGGCATGCGCAGAAGCCGCCGCCGCACTGCAACAGGTGAAACGGGTTTTGCGGACGCAGACGCGGCGTATCCCAGTGCCCGTGCATATGCGCGCGCGCATTCGACGCAGTCTTGCCGGTGGTGCTGGTTTTGGCGAGGCGATCAGGAGAGTCCTGGTTTTTTATCCCCGCCAGGCTGCGGCCGCACTGGCGGGTGCTGCGGCGGCGGTAATCGCGGCAACCATGTTGAGTGCCCGCTGGTGGACGAGCTTTGCCGATCCGATTGCCTATCAGTCCGATGCCTTGATCTCCGGCAGAATCATTTGCGTAGATTGTGCTTTAATGCAAAAAACCAGAACAGAGATTCCGCATGCGCCCTCGCATCACTTGGTGATTCAGACACGAGAAGGGAAAATTTGGACCATTGTGCTTTCTCCCACTGGCCAGGAACTTTTACAGAAAACTAATATTGCTTCGCATCTGGTGCAGGCCCGGGGCTACGCCTTTCCCCGGGTGGGTTACGTGCAAGTGACGGATTTTGAAATTTCGCAAAATTGAAGAAAGAAGATTTCATGACCTTGCTTGCCCTATTTGCGTGTGTTGGTCTGATGCTACCGGCGCTTGCCGGTGCGCAGGTAGTTGATCTGTCCACCCACGGCATTCCGGCGGAAATCGTCAAACCTGAAGTTTTTTTCTCCTTCGACCGCGTCTATCACGGCAGCGTCATACGCGTGGCCGTGGTCGGTCAGATCAGCGAAGGGTGGCACATCAACGCACACGAGCCCTCCGAAGAGTTTTTGATACCCACCGAAATTGTGCTGGATGCGCTGCCGGGCGTCACCGTTGAACAGGTTGTTTATCCGGAAGCCGTAACGCGCACGTTCGCTTTTTCAGAGACGGCGCTGGCAGTTTATGAAGCACAAGCGGTGATCGGCTTGCAATTGAAAATTGCGGAAAACTTTGCCGGTGAAAGGCTTATTCTCGCCGGGGCAATCAAATATCAAGCGTGCAACGACGTCTCGTGTCTGCCGCCTGCAGAGGCGCGTTTCAGCAGTATCGTCCCGATTGTCGGATTGGATCAGCCCGCCAATCTCACCCATCCCGACTTATTTGAAAGAATTCCCTTCGCCATGCAATTGGGAGCGCCCAACGCGCCGGAGAGTGAGAACGAGGTTGGAAAACTGATAGAAGAGCATGGCGTCGCGGTGGCTTTGATTTTCATTTTTCTGGGCGGGTTAGCTTTAAATTTGACGCCGTGCGTCTATCCGCTGATTCCCATCACCGTCAGTTATTTCGGCGGCCAGACCGGCGGGCGCACGACGCGTGTATTAGGACTGGCAGTTTCTTATGTGCTCGGCATGGCCCTCACGTATTCGGTGTTGGGCGTGGCGGCGGCTTCGAGCGGTGCGCTGTTTGGCGCGGCGTTGCAAAGCCCGGCCGTCTTGATTTTTATCGCACTCGTGATGATGGCGCTGGCCTTGTCCATGTTCGGATTATATGAAATCCAACCGCCGCTCGCACTCACGCGCAGAATTGGAGGCTCGCGCCCCGGTTATATTGGCGCATTGTTCATGGGATTGACCGTCGGCATCATTGCCGCGCCCTGCCTCGGGCCTTTTGTGCTGGGTTTGCTGACTTATGTAGCTGCCACCGGCAAACCTATGCTCGGCTTCTGGATGTTCTTTGTGCTGGCATTGGGCCTGGGCGTCCCCTATGTAATGTTGGGAATGTTCTCGGGCTTGCTGCGCAACCTGCCGCGCTCGGGCATGTGGATGGTCTGGATCAAGAAAGTGTTTGGGGTGATTTTGCTAGCGATGGCGGTGTATTTCGTTCAGCCGATATTGCCAAACCTTCTCAAAGAATATCTGTTGCCCTTGGTGTTGATTGGCGGCGCCGTCTATCTTGGTTTTCTTGAATCATCAAAGTTCAACGCAAACGCCCTGCTTTGGCTGAAGCGTGCGGTCACATTGGGATTCGTCGGAGTGGCACTGTGGTTGATGTGGCCGGAAAAAGAGGCGCAGGCAGCCATGTGGCTGCCGTATGATGAAGCCGCATTGTTGGAAGCTCAGCGCGCGGGCAAGCCGATGATCATCGATTTCACAGCCGTATGGTGTCTGGCTTGCAAAGAGCTGGAAAAATACACGTTCCCGCATGCAGCGGTCGTCGCGCGCGCTTCGCGCTTCGCGCTGTTGCGCGCCGACTTGACGCAATACGGCTCGGCGCCGGTGCAAGAGATCCTGCAACGCTTTCAGATCAAGGGCTTGCCGACGGTCGTATTCATTGATGCCGCCGGTAATGAAGTTGTGTCGCAACGTGTCATCGGTTTTGTGAAAGGCGAAGATTTCGCGAAACGAATGGAGGCAACGCTAGCGGTCGATCTTTCTTCTCATCCGTAATCCGGCGCTTCAGGAATCATCCAACGCAGAAACGAGTAAGATGCCTTCCAAACGCATAAAATTCATCATCAACCCCATTGCTGGTTTTCGGCGGGACAAGAGCGATATTATCGAGTTGATTCATCGCCAGTGCCGTACCATTGATTTTGACATTGTTACCACTCGACAAGCGGGCGAGGGCACGCGGCTCGCACATGAAGGGGCGGCACAAAACTGCGACATCGTCGTCGCAGTGGGAGGTGACGGCACGGTCAATGAAGTTGCGTCGGGAATCGTGCACACCAACACGGCACTGGGCATTATTCCGCGCGGCTCGGGAAACGGCCTGGCGCGGGCGCTGGGCATTCCCATGCAGCCCGGCGAAGCGATGGAGGCTTTATTGACCAGCACGGAAAGAATCCTGGACGCCGGTTGCGCGGCAGAGCGCTACTTCTTCGCCGTAACCGGCGTGGGATTTGACGCCCAGGTCGGTCAGCAGTTCAGCACGACGCGGTGGCGCGGCCCGCTTCCATATTTCTTTATCGCCGCGCGTGAGTTTGTTTCATACCACCCGGAGCCGGTCAGAATCGACTTTGGGCAAGAACCCATCGAATTAAAACCCTTTTTGATCACTATTGCCAACACGCAACAGTATGGCAACGGTGCCATCATCGCGCCCCAAGCACGTCCCGATGACGGCATACTGGACCTCTGCATGGTCGAATCCCTTTCACTCTGGCATGCGGTCCAGCATATTCCCAAACTTTTCAACGGCACAATTGATCGCGCGCCTATCATCCAGTATCGCAAAGTGCGCGACATTATCCTCGAGAAGCCGGGAACGATTTTGTTTCATGTAGACGGCGAGCCGGTGACGTGCCAGAATCGGCTGAAGATTTCCATTTTACCTCGTGCCCTGAAGGTCGCTGCGCCCGCCGCGCACCGCTCTACTCCGCGGTATGCGCATGCCAACTGACTTGGCTCTACTCACCTTCGTCAAATATCCCGAACCTGGAAAAGCGAAAACGCGCCTGGCCGCCGCCCTCGGCGCACAACTGGCCAGCGACTGGTATCGCTACTTCATCGACCTCACCCTGGCGAAGACCAAGCTCGTGACGCCGTCTGAGCGTTACGTGACCTTTAGCCCGGCGGAGCGACAAGACGATTTTCAAGCACTTTTCAAGGACGACTCCCACTGGTTCCCGCAAGCGGCTTCACCGGATTTGGGTGAGCGAATATATCAGGCCGTGCAGACGGTTTTAGAGCGAGGCCATCGCCGCGTGCTGGTGATCGGAAGCGATAGCCCTTCGCTGCCGGTCGAGTATTTGTCAAACGCTGCTGAAGCATTAGTAGGGCATGATCTCGTCCTCGGGCCGGCAGAAGATGGCGGGTATTATTTGATCGGATTGAAATCCACGCCGGCCGTTCTTTTTGAGAATATCGCTTGGAGCACGGCTCGCGTGCTCGAGCAAACTCAGGCCGCGGCCGCCCGCGCCGGCCTTTCCGTTTTTCGCCTGCCGGAGTGGTATGATATCGATGACTTGGAATCGCTGCAAAGGTTCAGCCGTGCGCATCAGTTTCCTTCACAATTTCCGCTTGACTTTTTGCTTTAGAAGGTTAATTTCCAGTTGTTTGTGCGCAAGATAAGCGAATGTAGCTCAGTTGGTAGAGCACCGGCTTCCCAAGCCGGGTGTCGCGGGTTCGACCCCCGTCATTCGCTCATTTTTTTGCATCTTCATGATTCTTATCTTCACGCCTGTCCGGCCGCAGCTCATCATGTCAAAGGGCAGGCACGGTGTTCGGGATGAAAAATGGCCAACGGCCAAGAGCGCAATAAGGTAAACGCTACACACTACTTTGGCACGATTTTTCGACGGGGGCTGTGCCCGCGTCTTTTGTCTTCCCGCAAATTACCTGCACGGTTTCCACACCTCAATCGCGATCATTCTTTTGAAAACTTATATTGCCAGTGATGAATCCAACGGACAAGCATGGCGTGAAAAACGAAACTATTTTTACGAGAGGAGAAAGGATCATGTTTGGGAGCAAGAGCGTGCTCAAATGGTCGGCTGTGGCGGTCACAGTGGTTGGCGTACAAGTCTGCTTCGGCCAGTCCGTGACGCAAAGCGTCGGCACCCAAGGCACTGTGGATTGGAGCCAGCGCAAGATCCGCGCCACCGGAGTGGCGGCGCCGAATCCGAATATGCCGCCGGGATCACAAAGAGCCGGTGCATTGGAAGCTGCGAAGCTCACCGCGCTGCGCAACTTGCTGCAGACGGTTAAAGGTATGGCTATCGATTCGGAAACGCTGGTCAACAACGCAATGGTCGAAAGTGACGTCATCCGCACGAGTGTATCCGGTTTTGTGCAGGGATTCACCGTGGTCGATACGCGCTATATGAGCGACATGTCGGTTGAAGTCGAAGTGGAGATTCCGATCGCCGGCATTTCTGACGTCGTGTTGCCGCCCGGCGCAGCATTGCAGGGCGACTTGGGTAATCCCAATTCCGGCTATGGCCTGCCTGGCGGACAGGGTGCGCCCAGTGTTCCTGCCGGCGTCATTACCGGAATCGTGATCAACGCGAAGGGTCTCGGCGTGGTGCCGGCAATGGCGCCCAAGATTCTGGATGAGGACGGCAATGAAGTCTATGGCTCCCGTTTGGTCAACCGCGATTGGGCGGTACAGCAGGGTATGGTTGGCTATGCAAAAGTTTTAAACGAAGCCCGCGCCAACAAGCGCGTTGCGCCGAATGCGATGGTGCTCAACGCCCTCAAAGCCGCTGGCAACAATAAGGCAGACGTGGTAATCTCCAACGCCGATGCGCAGGCCCTGCAACAGGCTTCAACCAGTCAGAGTTTTCTGGACAAGTGCCAAGTGATGTTTGTGGTCGATTGAAGTTTCACAAGAGGTAATCCATTCGCGGGCAAACTTTGCAAGCCCCCCACCACCAAACACCTTGAAGTGGAATACGCAATACCTATTACGCATTAGGCTTCGCGCGACATATTCGCAACGCGAAGCACCTAATTCGTAAAGACAATCTAAATACAGTGAAGACCCAACCCGTCATGGAATAATGCGTTACTAGAGGAGGCCTCTTTATGAGGAACAAATTGATCAAAACCGTCTTGACGTTTGCCGGGTTTGCGACCGCGGCTGCGATGATGAGCTGCGGCCCCAAGGCGATCAAAGAAGAATCCGTGCTGGATACGCCGGACAATCATTTCAGTCAAGGCATGCGCGAGCTCGACCGCAACAACGTCGCAGAGGCCCTGAAAGAATTCGAGCGGGCCAAGGCCCTGAATCCCAACTACCCCGAAGCGTTTGCCGGCGTCGGCCTGGCTTACGCCTATCAAGGCGATTTCGAAAAGGCGCTGAATGCCGTCGATCAAGCGCTGGGCAAAAGCGACAAGTCTTATGAAGCCCGCGTGATCAAAGGCCGCATTGTCAGCATGCGCCGCAAAGAGGGTGATGATTGGGTAAAGGACGCTGCCGAAGAATTCGACCGTGCGATCAAGCTGAATCCCAACAACGACAAGGCCTATTTCTACAAGGCCGAAGCATACAAGCTGGGTTATCAATTTGGTCCGGCGGCAGAGGCCTACAGCAAGGTCATCGCGATGAAAGGCGAGCACGCGGGCAAGGCGGATGCCGAATACGCGACCATGCAAAAGATTCAGCGGGCCGCGCCGGGCACGAAAGTCGGCATGAAAATCGCGTTGATTCCCGAAATCGACCGCGCCGACCTGTCGGTGCTGCTGCTGGAGGAATTGAAGCTGGAAGAAGTGTATAAGAAGAAAAAGCAGCCGTCGTACAGCACGGATTACCAGGCGCCGGCAGATCCTACGAAAATGGAGCAGCCCCAGGCGCAAAAACTGGCCGACGCCACCGATATCTCCACGCATTGGGCGAAGAACTGGATCAATGACATCATTCGCCTGGGAGCCATCGAACCGTTCCCGGACCGCAAATTCTATCCGGATGAAAAAATCACGCGCGCCAACTATGCCAAGACGATGGAAGACATTCTTATCGCCGTCACCAGCGACCAGACGCTGCGCACGAAGTATTTCGGCGGCCAATCGCGCTTTCCGGACATGCGCAGCGATCATTTTTCATACAATGCCTGCGCGTTGATGGTGGATCGCGGTATCATGTCCGCCGATAAAATCACCGGCGCATTCAATCCTGAAGGCAAGATCTCCGGCGCGGATGCTCTGCTCATCATTCGCGATTTTCAAAACGCGCTGCGCATAACGTTTTAGTTGGAGAAGGCCGTGTCCAGCAAGAAATTTACGATCATGATTGCGCTGGTGTTGCTGCTGTTGATGCAGCCGCAACTTTGGGCGCAAGCATCCACCCCCAGGCCTGCGCCTGCATCCAAGCCCCAGGGCGTGGAAATCACGGTGCTCGGCACCGGTGCCATTCTGGCGAACGACCAGGCTGCGGCGCGCGACAAGGCCATTGACGACGCCATGCGCAAAGCCGTGCAACAGGCGCTCGGCACCCATATCAAATCGGAAACGCTGGTCGAGAATTTTCAAATGGTGGAAGATCGCATCCTGGCCTGGTCGTCCGGCTACGTGACGAAGTACGATATTTTGCGCGAAGGCCGCGGGCAATACGATACCTACGAAGTGCAAATGCGCGCGCTGGTGAATCTGAGCGATTTGAAAAACGATGATCAGGCGCTGGCCGAGCTGCTGCAAAAAGAGAATCCACGGGTGATGGTGATGATCGCGGAACAAAACATCGGCGACACCGACCGCCTGCGGTATTTCGAAGTGGACATGACCTCGGCAGAGACGGCAGTAATCGAGCAATTTCGCGTGAAAGGCTTCGAAGTCGTCGATCCCGGCCAGGCAAAAGAAAACCAGAATCGCGAGGCGGTTTTGAGCGCGATCGAAGGCGATGCCAGGAAAGCTGCGGCGATCGCGGCGGCGCAGCATGCGGAATTGATCGTCACCGGTAAAGCCGCAGCCACGGTCGCGACCGGCTACAACCTGGGTGGCATGAAATCCTGCCAGGCCAACATCACCGCACGGGTCGTGCGCGCCGGCGATGCGCGCATCGTGGCGACGGCAAGCGAGCACGCGGCGCACCCGCACATCGATGAGCTGACCGGCGGCACACTGGCCATTGAAAAAGCCTCGAAAAAAGCGGGCGAAACGCTGATTGCGAAAGTTGTCGCCGAAGCGCAGAAAAACTTCTACAACGAGAATAGCGTTACGGTGCGCGTCCAGGGGTACAAGAACTATGGCGAGCTGCAAAAATTCACGAACGTGCTGAAAAGCTACATTCGCGGTATCAAGAATGTTTATGAGCGCGGCAGCGCCTCCGGCTATGCCACGCTGGACGTCAAAATTCTGGGCAACGCGCAGCAATTGGCGCGCGAGCTGGCGAACAAGAATCTCGAGCCGTTCGAGGTGGAAGTCACCAATGTTTCCGCCAATCGCATCGATACCAAAATCAGGCAACAAACGGCGGCGGCGGAAGTGGTGCCCGCACCGCCGGATTCGAGCACTCCATGAACCGGCCTTGGTGCACGGAGTCTGCAGATTGAACGGGTGGTGGGTAGGCTATCTGGCAGCGATTCAATTCGATCACGTCACTCAATACAATAAAAACTCATCTTAAGGAGACGTCGTACGGTGAAAAGATCCAGAGGCATATTGGTGGTGCTGGCAGTGAGTGTTTTGGGTTGGGCCAATGCTGGCGTTCACGCGCAGGAAAAAAGCAGCAAAAAGCGCGTGGCGGTTTTCGTGTTTGATGACAAAACGGACCACCGCTATCATTGGTGGAACGGCCAGCCGGTAGGCGATGGCATGTCGGACATGCTGACGACAACGTTGGTGAAAAGCGGCAAGTATCGCGTCATGGAGCGCGCGCAAATGGAACAATTGCTCAAAGAGCAGGGTCTGGGCATGTCCGGCGTCACCACTCCGCAAACGGCAGCGCAGGCCGGCAAAATGCTGGGGGTGGAGCTGGCCATTATGGGCGCGGTCACTGAATTCGGATATAAAAAAGTCTCCACCGGCGGCGCGCTGAAGAAAATCGGCATCGGCGCCAGCGTCGGCAAGCAAAGCGCGGTGGTTGGTGTCGACGTGCGCTTTGTGGAGGTGAGCACCGGTGAGATTTTGACGGCTGAAAGCGTCCGCAAGGAAAAATCCAAAGGCAGCGTCGACATTGATACGCGCGATATTAGCTTCGAAAACCAGGCTCAGTTCGATGAGTCCCTGGTCGGCAAAGCCACGCGCGAAGCCATCGATGACGTCGCCAAGCTGCTCGCAGCACAGGGCGGCGGGAGTTGGTCCGCAAAAGTGGTAACGCTCAAAGGCGCAAATGTCGTTATCAATGCCGGCCAGGAAAGCGGCGTCAAAGTCGGAGATGTTTTTGTGGTAGCGCGCGTGGGCGAAGAGCTGATCGATCCGGACACGGGCGAATCTCTGGGCTCTTCCGAAGAAGAGATCGGCACCATTCAAGTGGTCGATAACAATTTCGGCGGCAAAGGCAAGGCCTCGGAATGCAAGGTGCTGTCTGGTTCTGGTTTTGACAAGGGCGATTTGGTCAAAGAGAAGAAGTAACGCTGTTGGTCTTGGACGTATTTCAATCGGAATACATTTTTGCTGGATTGGCAAAGATGTCGGATTTCTTACACGTTACACTTTACACGATGACCGTGTAACGTGTAAAGTGTAACGTGTAAAAACACCAGGAGAACAAGAAATGAAGTCTATCCGTGCTTTGCTTGTGCTAAAGACGTTGTTCGCTGTTGCGCTATATGCTCATCCCGGCGTCAAAACTGTGAAAACCACGACGATGAAATTTCATGGTTTTCTCGGCACGATGATGAAAATGTCCGGTGGAGACAAGGCCTACACTTCCACGACCTATCTCGACGGCAGCCGCATGCGTTCCGATCGTTTGACGGAGGATGGCAAGCTGGAGAATTCGACTATCACCGATCTCGATCGCGAGGTAATCGTCAACCTCGACCATAAGAAAAAAGAATACACCGAAATGACCTTTGCGGAATTCAAAGAGATGATGGCCAAAATGAAAGAAAAGATGGCCGGCATGCAACCGCAAGCTTCGCAAGGCTCCGCCGACATCAAGATGGAGTATGATTTTAAAGTCGATCGCACTGGCGAGAAACAAACCATTGCCGGCTTCCATGCGGAGAAGGTGATCATGACGATGACGGCAAAGGGTGAGACCCAGGCCACGCCCGCCACCGCAGGCGGCAAAGGCGGAATGGTCATCACTTCTACCCAGTGGCTGACCACGGATGCGCCCGGCAAAGCAGAGGCGATTGCATTCGGACAGAAATTCGCCCAGAAAATGGGTCTGGCCCTGGGTGCGGACGGCAGCGCGAACCAATGGCAGACGCTCGCAGCATTCAATCCTCAGTTGGCGAAAGCCATTGAAAAGCTGGCCGAAGAAGGCAAAAAAATGGAAGGCGTTGCGGTAAAGACCGAGAGTGTGTTTGAAAGCTGGGCCGATCCTGCCGCACAAACCGCGCCCGCAGGCACGGGAAAAACGCAAGAGATGCCAAGCTCAGTTAGCGGGCTCTTTGGGAGTCTCGGCAAGAGCATGGGTGGCAAATCAAAAGCAGGCAGCGCGCCCGGGCGCAGCGTGATGTTCGAATCGACCGAAGAAACCAAAGAAATCAACACCGGGAGCTTCAGCGGGGATTTGTTCAGCACGCCTGCAGGCTATAAAAAGGTCGAGCGCAAAAAGTAATTTCAATATGATTGAGCTTGTTGCATGAAAACTTCCCGAGCTTCAACTGTGCTTGGCCTCATGGTAGCAGGGAGTATTCACCTCAGTTCGAGCTACTCGCCCTATCCGCCGGCGTTGGGTAAGATCAACTTTCTATTGGGTAAGATCGGCGAAGTGCGCGTGCAACAAACGCAAAAGGACGCCTGGATTCCGGCGACCCTGCAAATGCCGGTACGCGAAGGCGACAAAATTCAAACGCTGACGGAATCGCGCTGTGAAATCAAGCTGAGCGACGGTAGCTTAATTCGCATCGGCGAAAAATCGCTGTTTGATTTTGAAGCCTCGCGCGTCGCCAAGAACGACCGGCAGTTTCACGCGGCGGTTTCATATGGGAAGGTCTGGGCGAATATCTTGAGCTTGTTCGGCAGCAAGGAGAAGTTCGAAATTAAATCGCCGACGGCGGTGTGCGCAGTGCGCGGCACGATCTATAGCGTTGCGGCCGATAGCACGACACGCGTCGCCGTGTATGACGGGCAGGTCGACGTCGGTCCGTCCGCCGGCCTGCGAGACCGCTTACAACAGCAGGCGCCACGTCCCGGTGCGCCGCAGCAGGTTCCCGGCCCAACGCGCGTGCCCGGCCCCTATCAAGTCACGCTCGAGCAATGGGTGCGCCTGGTCGAAGGCTATCAAATGGAAATCCGTAATGACGGTCGCTACGCGCAGACACCCCTCAACACCGCGCTGCAACAGCAGGACGACTGGGTGCAGTGGAATCTGGCGCGTGATCGCGAAGCCGGGCGATACTGAGCGAAAAATTCTTGAACTTTTCTTCTTGACAAACGTATGCGATTCATACTTTCGCACAGTTAATGCTGTTAGTTGTGAACATTTTATCCCCTCAAAGACTTGATCCATGAAAGGACAAACGATGAGAATCCCCAACACAGTCAATGTTCTGGAAGGGGTTTTCGTGCCCGGCACGAAAGACCTCACTTATGGGAAGCAGTGCTCAGGCGGCTGAAGGTCACGGTACTGCGGCGGGTGCCTCCGACGAGGTAAAAACTCCGCTCGCACCTCAACATGAACAAGCAGCTGTAACGAGGATCAGGACCATAGGATTGTAACTTTCCTGGCCCTCCCGATAGGCCATATCGCCGAATCTTCGTTTGTTCTCTCCCTCAGTTCTTGCCCCGAGCAATCTCCCAGATTCCTCCTAGTCACGTTCCATTCACGCACAAAACCTTCGCAGTCGTGAAGCATAATTGCTTCAGGCTTGCGGTCATGCTTTTTCCAACAAGGATTCAATCATGAGTCAATCTGTTTCCAGTGAAATCTATCTTCCCACAGCGAACCCGTCACGCGAGGCGGCGGGGTTTTGGCCGGATATGCGTGCAGCCTTACGAGGCGCGGAGCTGGAATTTACGGAGGGCAGCCTCGGGCGCGCTATCGTGCTGCTTGCCATCCCCATGGTCTTGGAAATGGTGATGGAATCCATCTTCGCTGTCGTCGACGTTTTCTTCGTTGCCAAGCTTGGCGCCGATGCTGTTGCCGCCGTGGGTTTGACCGAATCCGTCATTACTTTGGTCTATGCCGTCGCCATCGGCCTCAGCATGGCCACGACTGCCATGGTGGCGCGCCGCATCGGTGAGAAGGACCGGCAAGGCGCAATCGTGGCTGCCGTTCAGGCAATTGCTATCGGCATCGTGCTTTCGCTACCCATCACAGTGGCGGGCGTCCTCTTTGCGCCGCAAATTCTCGCCTGGATGGGCGCTTCCGCAAACGTGGTGACCATCGGTGCGGGCTACACGCTGGTGATGCTGGGCAGCAATCTCACCATCATGATGCTATTCCTGATCAACGCGGTGTTTCGTGGCGCCGGTGATGCGGCTATTGCCATGCGTGTGCTGTGGCTCGCCAATACGATCAATGTGGTGCTCGATCCATGTCTGATCTTCGGTTTCGGCCCTTTTCCGGAACTGGGTTTGCAGGGCGCTGCGATTGGCACCCTGATTGGCAGGGGCGCAGGCGTGGTCTATCAAGTTTATCTCTTGTTCAAAGGAAGAGGCCGGATCCAAATTCGCCGGACGGATTTGCAGCTGGTGCCGGCAGTGATGCTGCAGTTGTTACGCACCTCACTCGGTGGCGTTTTTCAAATACTGATCGCCACAGCGAGCTGGGTCGGCCTGACCCGCATCGTCTCGACCTTTGGCAGCTCGGCTCTGGCCGGCTACACCATCGCGATTCGTATCATTGTGTTCACGCTCCTGCCTTCCTGGGGCTTGAGCAATGCCGCGGCCACACTGGTCGGGCAGAACCTCGGTGCCGGCAAGCCCGAGCGCGCGGAGAAGTCCGTCTGGCTCACTGGCTTCGGCAACATGCTATTCCTTGCCGGGTTAGCCCTTATCTTCGTGCTTTTCGCAGAAGAGCTGGTCGGCTTTTTCACCACTGAGGCCGAGGTGACACCTTATGCGACCTCGTGCTTGCGCATCGTCAGCTACGGCTATCTTTTTTACGCATATGGTATGGTGATCGTTCAAGCTTTCAACGGCGCGGGCGATACCTACACGCCCACACTGATCAATTTGGGCTGCTACTGGCTCTTTCAGATTCCCCTGGCCTACGCGCTGGCGATGCCGTTGCAAGCGGGGCCACAGGGCGTCTTTGTCGCCATCACGGTGGCGGAATCTCTAATCGCGGTAGTGGGGCTCATGATTTTTCGGCGGGGCAACTGGAAAACGAAAAAGATATGAGCACGCGGGTTCTGGACGACCGGAAGGCGCAGAAAAATAAATTGACTGCGTGAGCAGTGTTGCTTATATTGCCTAGCCCGCCCAATTTAGGGCGGGCGTATTTTTTATCGAAAGAACCTGTGAAAATTACCTCCGTCGACAACAACAGCACGGGTGCAGAATTGGGTTTGCGGCCCGGCGATGAAATCTATCGCATCAATGGCCAGCGGGTGCGCGACATTCTCGACTATCGTTTTCTCATCACCGACGAGGAGGTCGAAATGGAAGTGCAGCATGCGGGCGAATCCACTATTTACGAAATCAATAAGGATGCGGACGATTCTCTCGGCCTGAATTTCGAGCCCATCCGGATTCGTAAATGCGGCAATGATTGCATCTTTTGCTTCGTCGATCAGAACCCGCAGGGCATGCGCTCGACGATGTATTTCCGCGACGAGGATTTCCGGTTGTCGTTTTTGTCCGGCCATTACGTCACCTTGTCGAACATCTCGCGGCTGGATTTGCAGCGCGTTGTGCGGCAGAAACTTACCCCGTTGTTCATCTCCGTGCACGCCACCGATCCGGGCGTACGCAAGTTTTTGCTGGGCATCGATTATGACGATCGCTTGCTGGACAAGTTCACCTATCTCACCCAAAACGGCATTACGCTGAACACTCAGATCGTGCTGTGCCCCCGGATCAACGACGGCGAAGTGTTGTACAAGACCTTGTCGGATCTGGCAAGCTTTTACCCCGCGGTACGCAGCGTGGCGATCGTGCCCGTGGGCTTGACCGGACATCGTGAAGGCTTGACGAAAATCGAGCCGGTGACGCGCACGTACGCGCAGCAGCATTTGCGCCTGGCCGACGACTATGCCGCGCAGTTCCGCAAGAAGCTGGATACGCATTTTGTCTATCCCTCGGATGAATTTTACATCCTAGCTGGTGAAGAAATTCCGCCGGCGAGCCGTTACGACGCTTTCGATCAAATGGAAAACGGCGTGGGTATGCTGCGCGATCTCGCCGATCATTTCCGTAAAGTGCAGAATAAACGCCTGCCGAAAGCTTTGCCGGCACCGACAAAAGTAACGCTGGTGACCGGGACATTGGCGGGCGGGTTCATCGATCAGCACCTGATGCCGCGCTTACGACAAATCGAGAATTTTTTTCCGGAATTGCTGGTGGTGAAAAATGAATTTTACGGCGAGAGCATTACGGTTTCCGGTCTTTTGACCGGCCAGGATATCTATGCGGCGTTGCGGCAGCGGGAAGTGGGTCAGGCCGTTTTTCTGCCACAGAGCTGCTTGAACGATCGGCAAATCTTTTTGGATGATTTGAAGCTGGCGGATATGCAAGAGCGCCTGGGAGTACCCGTGATTCCCTTGAAGAATGACTTCAGCAAAATATTTCAATTTTTAAGCTGACCGATGAGCGCCAAGAGGTGGTGCCATGATCAAATCACTTGAAATAAAAAACTTCAAATCGATTAAGCATTTGTCCTTGGAGTGCAGGAGAGTCAATCTCTTCATCGGCAAGCCCAATGCTGGAAAATCAAATCTGCTGGAGAGCGTGGGGCTTTTTTCTTTGCCGTTTGTGCTAACAAATAATATCAGCGCAATCAGAGAAATCATTCGCCTCGAAAACGCGACTGATCTGTTTCATGCTCATGATCTCAATGAGCCCGTGGAAGTAAACACAGACAAGGTTTCCTTTCAAATTAAGTTTGAGCATGGAAACTTCAAAGCGAGTTTACGAGAAGCAGGGAGAGATTCTGATAGTTTTGGGTTTGATCTATTTCTGACAGGACAGATAGCAAATACACACACTTCATTTGTCTCCTCCTTCAAATTCTATCGCTTCGCCGTGATGGACAAGTTTGCAAGGCAGGAAGTCGAGTTTCTACTGCCTCCAAAAGGTGAGAATCTCTCCCAGATACTTCTCACGAAGAAGGATTTGAGGAAAGCAGTCGCAGACTTTTTCAGTGAATATGGATTCAAAATGGTCTTGAAACAGCTTGAATATAAAATTGAGATTCAGCAAGAAGTCGAAGGTGTCATTATCTCCTATCCATATTCCCTGGTGTCCGATACATTGCAACGTGTGGTTTTTCATCATGCTGCCATTGAAACCAATAAAGACTCGACCATCATATTCGAAGAGCCCGAGGCGCATTCGTTTCCTTATTATACCAAATTCTTGGCGGAAAGAATTGCTTTGGATAGTTCCAATCAATATTTCGTCACCACGCACAATCCTTATTTTCTGCCTTCAATTCTGGAAAAAACTCCTAAAAACGATATCGCCATTTTCATAACATACTTGAAAGATTATCAAACTAAGCTTAGGCCGATCGCACCAGAAGAGATGACGGAAATTCTTGATCTGGACGCCAGTGTATTTTTTAATTTGGAGCGCTTTTTGGGGGAATCATGATCTATCTTGAGTGCAATCCAGATAAGGCTTTGGTCAGCGCATTGGGGATTCCCAAAAATAAAACAATCCATGCATATAGCAAAGGTAACGTTTGCAATAGATTGACGAAATGCAGGGACAGCCATGGTTTGATTGACGAAGATCCTGAAAGTTCTCAGCCGAGTTTTCTTCGAAATTTGGAGAATCGTTTGAGACAGGATGACGTTGTGCTCTTATATCACAGAGCTTCAAACAACTATTTGATCGTGCTGTGTCCGCGTTTAGAAGAATGGATTTTGGAGGCAGCGAAAGAAGCTGCAGTTGATCCAAACAAGCATGGTTTATCAAACGAAGCAGATCAGTTACATGAGACTATTTGCACAAGAATAGATAATTTCAGACGGCTCGTCGACGACATCAAGGCTAAGAGTCAAAGAATGAAGACACTATCGCGTTTTCTCCGCGCATGAAAAAAAAGCCCGTGGTCGCCATCATCGGCCGGCCCAACGTCGGCAAATCGACCTTGTTCAATCGCATTCTAAAGAAGCGTGCGGCCATCGTGCACGATTTGCCCGGCGTCACGCGCGACCGGCATTATGACGAGGCGGACTGGGCCGGGCATGAATTCATTCTCGTTGACACCGGAGGCTATTTTGACGGAAGTGACAACGCCATCGAGCAGGCCGTGCTCAAGCAAATCGAAGAGGCCATTTCCGAGGCCGCGGTGATCGTATTCGTGGTCGATGCCCAAACCGGCGCAACCGCATTGGATGCCGAAATTGCGCGGCTTTTGCAGCGCAACAACAAGCCGGTTTTGCTGGCAGCCAACAAAATTGACGATTCGCGACACGAACCCGAGCGCGCCGATTTCTTTCGCCTGGGCTTGGGCGAGCCGATCCCGATTTCCGCAGAAACGGGCCGGGCAATCGGCGACTTTTTGGATCAGCTCGTCGCCAAGCTGCCGACACGCTCTCGTCGGGCTGAGAGCGACCAAGATGAAGTCGATGCCTCGACGCATTTGCATTTGGCCATCGTGGGCCGACCCAACGTCGGAAAATCTTCGCTGGTGAATGCCCTCCTGGGCCATGAAAAAGTGATCGTGACCGATATCGCTGGCACGACGCGCGATGCCATTGATACCGAGTTGCGCTACAAAAATCAATCTATTGTTTTAATCGACACCGCGGGCTTGCGCAAAACCGCGCGTGTGAAAGAAGCTATCGAGTTTTACAGCACCCTGCGCACGCGTGAGGCCATCCGGCGTTGCCAGGTTGCCGCGGTGATGATCGACGCCCAGCAGGGCGTAGGGGATCAGGATTTGCACATTGTGGCGGAAATCGCGCGTTTCAACAAGGGCATCGTGATTGCCGTCAACAAGTGGGACTTGATCGAGAAAGAGACCAGAACGGCGGAGGCTTTTCGCAAGGACATTGAGGAGCAGCTCCGCATTTACAACTATGCTCCGGTGCTATTCATTTCCGCACAAACCAAACAACGCGTATTCAAGTTGATGGATTTGTGCCTGGAGATTCATGTCGAACGCGGCAAAGAGGTACGCACCACGGACCTGAACGAGTTTTTGCAGGAGACCATGCAAAAATATTCGCCGCCGTCGATGGATCAGCGTGAAGTCAAAATCAAGTACCTCACGCAAGTCAAAGCCAATCCACCGGTATTCGCAGTCTTTTGCAATCATCCTGAGTCTGTGCCACGCAATTACCGGCAGTACCTTGAAAAGAGATTTCGCCGCCGCTTCGGATTCGCCGGCGTGCCGTTGACTTTCAACTATCGAAAAAAGTGAATGGATATGAATAGGACCTCGGGATTGCTTTACGGAATCGTTTTGCTACTGATGTCGCATGCTGTCTTCGCCTTGGCACAAGAGCCGGTTAAATGTGGATTTTCTGAAATTGCAGCTCAGCACGCCGCGGCTGCGCACGATCCGCGTGGGCGCAGTTTATTGCTAACAGCGCTGGCGCGCCCATCTTTACCTTTCGATCATATCACGGACGACGGCCGTTTCAAGATTCACTACACCACGACCGGCCCAGATGCCGTGAATCCCGCTTCTACGAATCCCGCTGGCGTGCCGGATTTTGTTTATGAAACCGGACGCGTGGCGCAACGGGCGTATGCTCTGTTGGTCGATTCTCTGGGCATGCGATCGGCGGCGGATGATAACGGCGTGGATGGCCCGGAGTTCGATTTTTACATCGACAACCGCCCAAACCTCGAATACGGCCGCACCAATCTCGAGTTCGTGGGCGAAGGCAGCGGGCCGGCGTATATTCAGATCGACAATGATTTTGGCCCAGGCTATTATACGCAAGGTTTGGACGGCCTGCGCGTCACCGTGGCGCACGAATATTTTCACGCCGTGCAATTGAACTACTTCTTTCGCGACGAGGACCTATATTTCTTTGAGGCTTGCGCGGTCTGGTTTGAAGACTACGCGTATAACTCGATTAACGACTACTACGCCTATTTACCACGCTGGTTTCGCAGCGCAGACCTGCCACTCAATACACGCGATCAGTCCCACGAATACGGCTCATGTATTTGGCTGCATTATCTGATCAAGCGCCTCGGCACCGTGGAGGTGGTTCCGGCCCTTTGGGAAAGGCTTATCAGCGAGCCTGCGGTATTCGCCACGCGGCATGTGCTGCAGTCGCAACCCTTCAATCTGCCGTTTGATCAAGCCATGCAAGAGTTTTATAATTGGTGTTTCTTCACGAACTATCGCGCGGATGCGGTGAAGTATTTCGCCGAGGGCGCAAATTATCCGCTCATTCCATTCAATGTCTCGAACGCTTTCCGTATTACCGAAGCGGCTTCATATGTCTCCGATCTACCGCCTCTGGCCGCCCGCTATTTTCGCTTCATCCGCACGGCGCTGGATTTGCAGTTGCGCTTGCAGGTGGGCGCTGAGCCCGGCCGTTGGAGCCTCACCGCCATCACCGCCGGCGCGAATGAAGAGTATTTGCTCCAAATCGATCGCGCATTGGCGACGATCGGGGTAACTGCTCCGGATCGTGAAGACACGGTTTTTGTCGCGATTGCGAACGTCGGGTTGCCGCCCAATGCCAATCAAGCGCCGGTGGCGAACGCCGAGCTGCAGGTGGGGGTGGGTGCGCAGCAGGACTTGCAAAATGTTTTGGAAAAACCGCGTCCCAACCCGGTGCGCGTCAGCCAGGGCGACATTTTGAAAATTCCGTATCGGATCGAGGCGCGCACTGCCGTGGCAACATTCATCTATCGTGAAGACGGGCGCGTCATCTGGAGCAGGAATTTCGGCACCTTGCCGGCCGGCCCGCATGAGGTGATCTGGAACGGCATAGACAACGAGGGTGACCGGGTGGGCAGCGGGGTTTATTTCGTGCGTCTGGTTGCCGGTGATTTTGTCGATTCTGCCAAGTTTGTGTTGATCAACCAATGAGACCCAGGAGCGTCGAAGAAAAATATCAGCATTTGACTTTATGGCATTTTTTCGCTATACTTTATGAGGATAAAATGCAACCACGCAGGTTGTTTACGCCTAACGCATGACGCGACGATCAGGCGCAAAACATGAAGCGTGAGCAAGTTTTTTGCTCTTTCTGCAAAGACTACGCTTCGATAACATGACGGCTGCAAATCGGAATGTTCGAGTGACAAAATGGCTCGCGGGCGAGATTGGTTTCTGGGATTCTTGTTGTTGGCGGCGCTCGGTATTTTCATCTTTTTTGTCGTCTCGATTTTTTGGAGCGCACCGGAAGATGGATTTGAACTAGCTGCCGGCCGGCACATCGGGTTGGTCAAAGTCGAAGGCGTGATTCTGGAATCGGAGGGGATTGTGAAGGAAATCGAGCGCTTCGGCAATGATGATCATGCGGCGGCGTTGATCGTGCGCATCGACAGCCCGGGCGGGGGTGTGGCCGCCAGCCAGGAAATCTACGAGGCCGTCAAAAAAGTTCGTAACGACGGCAAGTTCGTCATTGCCTCGATGGCATCCGTTGCGGCATCGGGCGGTTATTATGTGGCGTGCGGAGCAGATACCATCATGGCAAATCCCGGCACCACGACCGGCAGCATTGGCGTGATTGCCGAAATGATCAACACCACCGAGCTCTTGAATAAGATCGGAGTGAAGTTCGAGGTGATCAAAAGCGGTAAATACAAGGACAGCGGCTCGCCCTGGCGGCCAATGACCGAAGATGATCGCCGTTATTTTCAAAGCTACGTTGACGATGCTTATGATCAATTCGTCGAGATCGTAGCCAAGGAACGCGGTTTGGATAAAAGTGAAATCATGAAATTTGCCGACGGCCGGGTCTTTACGGGCCAGCAGGCGCTGGCCAATCGCTTGATCGACGTGCTCGGCACTTATCAAGACGCAGTTATGCTTGCAGCCCAAGCCGTGGGTCTCGAAGGGAAGCCGCGAGTGGTTACGCCCCGCAAGCGCAGAATCACGATGTTCGATTTATTGTTCGGCGATCTGGAACAATACTGGATCCGGTTGCATACGCTGCCGGTTTTACGCTACCAAATGGTTTGGTGAGGTGGTCATGCCCGTTTACGAGTATTTATGCAACCAGTGCGAAACGAAGTTTGAAGAATTGTTGCGCGAAGGTGAGCCTTTGGTGGCACACTGCCCGAAGTGCGGAGCGGAGGAAGTGAGCCGTTTGCTCTCACTTTTCGCCGCAACCAGCTCGGGCTCGACCAAAAGCGCCGGGGCGCCTTCCGATTTTTCCTCGGCAGGCGCGCATGCCTGCGGCTGCGGCAGTTGTTCTTGCGGCAGCCATTGAAACGAGGCCACGCCCTTCCTCCCGTGGAGGGATAGACGCGCTCGCATGCTTGTCCAATTGCACTCAAACAAAAAAATATTGAAGGAGGTGAGTCCCCTTGCCCAGCGGTAAAAAGCGCAAACGACATAAAATGGCTACACACAAGCGCAAGAAACGCTTAAGAAAAAACCGTCACAAGAAAAAACTGAGATAAGCACCGGGCGTTTTGCAGCGCCGTCGGAGCCTTCCGCGCGACAAGACGCCCTTGTTTTATTTCGCCCGATCCTGCAGGTTTAGGACATGGTTGCCTCTCGGCCCTACAAGGTCCTGCTCATCGACGACACGGTCAGGATGCACGATCTCGTGCGCGCTCACCTTGAACCCTCCGGCTACAAATTGCTCTCCGCCTATGACGGCGCCGAAGGCTTGAACGCGGTGCTGGCGCATCACCCCGATCTCGTTCTGCTCGATTACGTCATGCCGCACATGAACGGCGTGGAAGTCTTCATGGCACTCAAGGAAAATCCGCTGTATCGCGAAATCCGCGACACGCCTATCATCATGCTCACCGCCAAGCACGACGACGGCCATATTAAAACTTCCTTGCTCGAGCAGGGTGTGAGCGCGTATTTGCAAAAACCCTTCGGCCTGCGGGAGTTGACCAACGTCATCGAGAATGTCTTCATCATTTCCGACATTCAACGCCGCAACCGCCAGCTCGCGGAGGAGGTGCAATCCACGCGCGATTACCTTGAGTTGTTGATGCGCACCGCACCGATCGGCATTTTTTCCACCGACCCGGAAGGGCGACTGCGGCGGGCCAACCGCGTGCTGTCGCGCCTTTTGGGTTCAGAAGAACAAGTGCTCGCGGGACGAAGCGTCTTTGATGCCCCTCTGTTACGAGATACGTTTCTGCGCACGGCGGTGGCGCGCGTGCTCACCGGCCAGACCTCATGGAAGATTCGCAACTTTCACTTCGCCAAAGCCGGAGAGCGCCATCGGGTGCTCAACGTGCACAGCGTGCCGTTGCAAAAGGCTTCCGGTGAGTTGGAGGGCGTCGTCGGGGTGGTGGAGGACGTAACCGAAACCCAAAAACGCGACGAGCAATTGCAAATGCTCTCGACCATCGGACTGGCTTTGCAAAGCGTCATCGACCTGGACGATTTATTGCATTTGATTCTGACGGCGATTACGGCCGGTCCGGCTTTCGGCTTCACCCGCGCGTTGATTTTTCTGATGGATCGCACGCGCCAGCAGTTGCTGGGCAAAATGGGAGTCGGCCCGACCAACGCAGAGGAAGCACGTCGCGTGTGGGAAGATCTCGCCAAAGAGCATATTTCACTCGAAGACTTTTTGGAAAAGTACGGCAAGCATCGCCCCAAAACGCCCACGGCTTTTGATACGCTGGTGCGGGAGCAATCCATTCCCGTGGATACGAAAGACTCGGATTTTTTGAAGCAAATCCTGCAGCGCCATCCTTATCGCGGCCTGCCGGCCAAGCGCGACCGCTCCGCCTGCCAGCAGATTTTCTCCGCGCTGCAGCTGTCCGATTTTGTCGCCGTCCCTTTGGTTGCAAAAGACTATATGATCGGCTTCATCATCGCGGACAATCTGTTCAGCTCACAGCCCATTGACGCCGATCACATCTCCCTGCTGGAGTTGTTTGCCAGCCAGGCGGCGCAGGCTATCGAAACGGCGGAAACCTATCGCCGGCTGGCGTTGGAAAAACGCAAACTCGAGCATGCGTACGAAGAATTGCAAGCGACGCACAAGCGCTTGGTGCACGCCGAGCGGCTGGCCGCCATCGGCAAAATGGCCGCGCATGTCGCCCACGAAATCCGTAATCCGCTGGTGACCATCGGCGGATTCGCGCGCACGCTCAGCCGGCAAACACAGGACGCGGAATCACTCAAAGCCACCACCGCCATCATTGCCGACGAAGTCATCCGGCTGGAAAGAATTCTCGCCGACGTGCTCGATTTCACGCGGATGCCTTCGTCCACCCGGCAAAGCGTGGATCTCAATCGCATCGTATGCGAAGTTTGTTCCCTGCTGGAGAATGAAGCCAAACTCGGCCAGGTTGTGATCGAAAAAACCCTCGATCTGACCTTGCCCAATATGCAGCTCGATCCCGTGCAAATGAGCCAATTGCTGGTCAATTTAATGCGCAATAGCATTCAGGCCATGCCGAACGGTGGCGAGCTGGAAGTCAGCACGGTGCGTTTGTCACCGCTCAAACACCGGCTCCTGGTGCGCGACAATGGCTATGGAATCAAGCCCGAGCTGTTAGACAATATCTTCACGCCCTTTTTCACTACCAAGCCACACGGCACCGGCTTGGGACTGGCGATCTGCCGGCATATTGTGAATGAGCATGGGGGAGAAATCACGGTGCAATCCGAGGTCGGAAAGGGTACGAGATTCATCATCGATCTTCCCATCACTCCACAGCCAGCGCCACAGCAAGCCAAAATTGAAGAGTTTGAAGCACCAGAGCGCGCGACAGCTTCGCCTTATTTGATTTGACTTCAACCAGGCTTGTAAAAGTTCAAGATGCATTGCATTTGATCTGCGCATGCCTCGGAACGTTCACGACCATGAAATTCAACCTGAACGGGCACTCATTGTCACATCATTCGCTTTCCTTGTGAAACAATCGCCCATGGTTTTGTCCGGTACCACTCGTGATGTTCTCACCGTCTCCGAGCTCACACGGCACGTCAAGCTATTGCTCGAAAATGAATTGCCGCCGGTATGGGTCACCGGGGAAATCTCCAATTTCAAACGCCATGACTCCGGACATTTTTATTTCTCGTTGAAAGACGAAGGCGCACAAATACCGTGTGTGATGTGGGCCGGCCGCAATCGCGGCCTCAATTTCATGCCACACGACGGCATGCAGGTGCTCGTACACGGCCAGATCACTGTGTATGAGAAGCGCGGCTATTACCAACTTGAAATCTGGCAGTTACAACGCGCCGGCATTGGTGCATTGCAAGCCGCCTTCGAACAACTCAAAAAAAGGCTGGCCCAGGAAGGCCTCTTCGACCCGGCCCACAAGGTTTCATTGCCCCCCTTCCCACAACGCGTCGGGCTGGTCACTTCTCCGACCGGCGCGGCGATCCGTGACTTGATCAGCGTGCTGCGGCGGCGCTGGCCGAGCATGAAGATCATTTTGCGCCCGGTGCGCGTACAAGGCAAAGGCGCAGCCGAAGAGATCGCGGCCGCGATTGCAGAGTTCAATGCTTATGGAGAAGTCGATTTGTTGATCGTCGGGCGAGGAGGAGGTGCGCTCGAAGATTTGTGGCCGTTCAACGAGGAAATCGTGGCACGCGCGATTTATGCCAGCACCCTGCCCGTCATTTCTGCCGTCGGGCATGAGATCGATTTCAGCATCAGTGATTTTGTCGCGGACGTACGTGCGGCTACGCCCTCGGTCGCGGCGGAGATGGCGGCGCCCGACGCGGCCGAAATGCAGCGCGCGTTACGCCAGCAAGCGCGGCGCATGCTGCTGCATTTGCAAAGAGCCGTGCATGTTTATCGTGAGCGCCTGCAGAGCTTCCACGGAAGTTACGGCATGCGGCGGCCTGTGGAGGCGCTCCGCCAGCGCATCCAGGAGCTGGACGAATGGCAGCGCCGCCTGGTGCAGGCTTTGCGCCAAATTCACCAGCAACGGTCAGGCGGCTTGGAAACGGCTTATCATCGTATGCAGGCGCTGAGCCATGAAAACGTATTGCGCCGCGGCTTCGCGCTCGTATGGCGTGAACGCGATCAACAACTCGTGCGCGCAGCCGGTGAGGTTACCAAAGAGGACGTGGTTCGCATTCAATTCGCACGTGATGCCGTGCGCGCAAAGGTTCAGGAAAAAATAGAGGGGCGGACGACATGAAAAAAAGCTCGAAAACCTCTGCTGCTGCCGCGGAGGCGTCGTTTGATTTCGAAACAGCCATGCAGCGTCTTGCTGACATCGTCACGCAGCTCGAACAAGGCCGTATTCCACTGGACGAGTCGGTCAAAATCTTCGAAGAAGGCATGGAGCTTTACCGCCGTTGTTCGAAACGTCTGCAGGAAGTCGAAAAAAAAATCGAGCGGCTGGTCAAAACCGAAGAAGGCTTCCAGCTTGAATTGATTGAAGAAGCAGAGGAGGAGTAGCCTCCGAGATTCTTCTACACGTTACACCTTACACGTTACACGAATTTCGTGTAACGTGTAAGGTGTAACGTGTAAGGCGATACCTTTACGAGTAATTGACCTGACTGGAATCATGCGCTTTGCTATTTTCGCCAATTCGCGTCATGAAGCGATCAAAGAAATCGTGCCGCAGTGGCTGGCGTGGTTGTCCCGGCGCGCCGAGCTGGTGTTGGCGGATGATCTCGCTCAGTTCTTGAACCTGCGGCGAACGCAAGTGACCGTAGCGCCGCGGGCACAGGTCTTTCTGGGTTGTGATATGATGATCACCCTCGGCGGCGACGGCACGATACTCTCAGCCGCGCACTTGATCGGCCGCGCCGGCGTTCCCATTTTCGGTGTGAAATTCGGCGGCTTGGGGTTCTTAGTGGAGATTGGGCCGGAAGAATTTTATCCAGCGTTGGAAGGAATTTTGACCGGAAATTTCAAAATTCAGAATCGCATGGTTTTGGAGGCACGCGTCCTCGCCAACCCGCCAGCAGCGCCGCTGTATGCCATGAACGATATTGTCATTGACCGTGGCGGGCACTATCGCCTCGTGCGCTTGATGACACATATCGATGATGAGTTTTTGAATACCTATATTGCCGATGGCTTGATTGTCGCCACACCGACCGGCTCGACCGCCTATTCACTTTCCGCCGGCGGTCCCATTCTGTCGCCGGAAATGAACGCGATGGTCATAACCCCGATCTGTCCGCACTCGCTGAGTGCGCGGCCCGTAGTCATTCCCGATGAAAAGATCATGCGCGTCGAATTGGCGGGCGGCGAAGTCGAGATCAACCTTTCAGCGGATGGGCAAACCATTTGCAAAATTGCGCCGGGCACGCCGGTGGAAATTCGCAAAGCCGATTATTGCATCAAGCTCGTGCGCAAAACCGCCCCACATTCGGCAGGTTTTTACGATATGTTGCGCGCCAAACTGCATTGGGGGGAGGATGTGAGAAAGCAATGAAATCCCCGCTCGAAGACGACAACACCAGAGACGATGCCAGCACACCACTCATGCGTCAATATCTGGCGATCAAAGCGCAGCATCAGGACGCAATTTTGTTTTTCCGCATGGGCGATTTCTATGAAATGTTTTATGACGACGCCAAGATTGCCAGTGAGGTGCTGGGATTGACGCTGACGGCGCGCGCACATGGAAAAGCGGCGGAAGTGCCGCTGGCGGGCTTTCCGCACCATGCCCTCGAAGCGTACCTCCCCAAAATGGTGCGCGCGGGTTTTCGCGTGGCGATCTGCGAGCAGACCGAAGATCCCAAACTGGCCAAAATCATTGTCAAGCGCGAAGTGACCGAAATTGTCACCCCCGGCACGGCGCTGGCCGACAGCTTGCTGGCGAGTCGCCGTAACAATTTTCTATTGTCGATCCATCCATATAAGAAGTTGGTCGGCATCGCGCAGCTCGATTTCTCCACCGGCGAGTTTTTGGTCGATGAAATCGCCATTGAAAGCCTGAACGAGGTTTTTCAAGATATCGAGCCTTCAGAAGTTCTCATCGCCACGGAATATGCCGATTGGCTCCAACAACAATTGCGCCACTTATCCGGGGCTTTGGTGACCGCGCGCGATGGCTGGCTGTTTGCCTTTGATCATGCGTATGCGACACTGACGCGTCATTTTAACACCCTTACACTGAAGGGTTTTGGTTGTGATGCCTTGACCTGCGGCATAAGCGCGGCGGGCGCAGCGCTGTCTTACGTCTCAGATACGCAGAAAGGCCGGCTCGGGCATATCACGCATCTGGCACAGCGTCACCGCCAGGAATTCGTCACGCTGGATCCTTCTACGCGCCGCAACTTGGAGCTCAACCGCGCATTGCGAGGAGACAGCCAGCATGCCACTTTACTGGGCGTCTTAGATCGCACCCGCACGGCCATGGGCGGCCGAATGCTGGTGCAATGGATGCTGCATCCCTTGCGCAATATCGAGACCATTGGGGAGCGCCATGACGCCGTGGAAGAGCTGATGGGCGGCAATCGTTTACGCGATCAAATCGCAGATATTCTGCGCGGCCTTGGCGATCTGGAAAGGTTGATCTCAAAAGTCAGCGCCGTTCGCGCGAGTGCCCGCGAATTATGCGCGGTGCGTGCCGTACAAGAACAGATTCCGACGCTCCAGGCGCTGCTGCAAAAGTTTGAAAGCCGTTTGTTACGTGCAAATACCAACCTGATCGATCCGCTGCCGGAATTGGCGGAAGAGTTGCGCCGGGCACTCGTCGACGATCCGCCCTTATCCGTCACCGAAGGCAATATTTTTCGGCTGGGATACTCCACCGAGCTGGATCAACTGCGCCATTTGACCGCGCACGGCAAAGATTGGATTGCCAAGCTCCAGGCCAGTGAGCGCGAGCGTACGGGCATCGGCTCTTTGAAGGTCGGGTACAACAAGGTCTTCGGTTACTATCTCGAGGTGACAAATCCCAATCTCGCCAAGGTGCCGGACTCGTATATTCGCAAGCAGACGTTGGCGAACGCCGAGCGCTACATCACGCCGGAGCTGAAGGAA
>JBOHQX010000380.1:0-14358 GCA_050732395.1 bacterium | reverse complement strand
AATAGTACACGGTGTGGCACGCGGGATACATTTTCAGGGCTTCACCATAGACGCCGAATCTTTTTGCACCGAGACCTGAATCATGCCTGCTTTTCCAGACAATTCGTGCCCCAAAGCTTCGGCCAGGTCTCGCAATTGCGCAGAGGAATTTATCTGGGCGTGGCTGGCCGCAAAGGCTTCGCCGGTACTCACGCTCAAGATCCGTGCATCCGCTTCATAGGCTGTTGCCGGCCGGTTCAGGCTTCCGACGACGACCGCCTGCGCACCCAGGAGGCTTCCCACTACCACGACCGTTTCCGCTTCCAGCGCGCCGGTTTGCCCCAGGGCTTGTTCCTGCAGGAGGCGATCCAACTGGCTGCGCTCAATGACGCGATAAGCGCCGCGATTGATCAAACTTGTCGCAAGCATTTCAGCAAGTGTTTCGCCTAATTTGCCTTCGGAAGTATCCAATTGTGTGTCTGCAAAAGCAAAGACGGCCAGTAAAGGTTTCTCCGTTGTGATTGGCGGGCTCGTGTTGGCGCCGCCGGCAGGTGCTGGCTGATTTCCGCTACTGGGCGGCGAAGGGCTTTTGCTCAAAAAATCTGCATGCTTGGTGCGCAAACTCGAGAGCAGACGCGTGGCCTCCGCTTGATCGGCGCTATTGCCGTAACGCGCAGCCTTGCGCACATGATCGAAAGCAGCGAGATCCTTGCCTTTTTTCATCAGCACGTTTGCCATCACGAGATGGGCTCGCGGTATTTCAGGCTGGATCCTCAAAGCCATTTCCGCATGGCTTTGAGCGACACCCTCGCGATGGTCCTCCCAGGCCAGCCAGGCCAGGTTGGCGTGCGCACGCGCGTTTTTGGGATCGAGACCGAGGGCCTCTTCAAATTTTTCTCGGGCTGGCGCCGGTTTGCCATTTTGCATCAACGTCACGCCCTCTGACACCAGCCGCTCGGCGCGCTGTTCTTTGCGCTTTTGTTGCATTTTTTGCAGCGGCCGCGGTTGCGCCATGGCCGTTTCATGGCACAAGCACAATCCTCCGATCAACAGTAGTCCCGCAACAACTGATCTCATAATCGCTCCTCGTGCTTTGGATGACGCAGCAACCTCATTCGAAATGCTCTCGTGACTGCGGTCAAGGGCAGTTTCGGAAAAAACAGTGAGAAAATAAATGAACTAGCGTCTAACTTGCAACCATTTTCTCTGATCAAACAAATTCGCTTGGATTTCACAAGCGTGCCCACTACCATCAATTGTGAATTCAAAGGTCGAGGCCTCGTTCAATTTCGCATGAAGGAGGAATTCATGACTTGTTCGACACAACGGAATGCGGTGTTGTTCGCATGCAAGAAACCGTGCGCGAGGAAAAAAGCTGCTCTTGTGCCCTTCCCTTTTTGCCGTTGCCGGTTTCTGCTCATAACGTTCATCGTGACCTTCAATCTCTCACTTCTTGCGCAAACCGCACCGGTGGAGGGCTTGCGCGATAACACACCCAAAGTCCATGCACTGATCAACGCAAGAATCGTAACGGCACCTGGCAGTGTCATCGCCCGCGGCACCGTGGTGGTGCGTGACGGTCTCATCGAGGCGGCAGGCGCGGGCATCCTGCCGCCGCCGGATGCGCGCATTTGGGATTATACCGGCCGCACCATCTATTCCGGCTTGATCGAATCCTATTCCCATCTGGGATTTGCAACGGAGGCAAAACCGTCTGCCGGCGAAGCCGCGCAGCCGGTAAAACGCACCGGTATTCAACCGTGGAACGATCGTCTGCGCGCACATGAGAATGCCAAGGATCTTTTCATGCCCGATGCCAAAGCCGCGAAAGAGTTGCGCGAGTTGGGTTTTGGCGCCGCCTTGATTGTGCCCCCACAAGGCATTTTTCGAGGTGCCAGCACGCTCATCAGCCTCGGTGAAGAAGCGCCCAGGCTCGGCTCGTTGCTGCCGTACGCGGCACAACACCTCGCCTTTGAAACGTCGCCGTTTTCCGAGCGCAAATATCCCACTTCGTTATTGGGCGCCATCGCGTTGATACGGCAAACATTGTTGGATGCGCAATGGTATCAGGAAGCGCAAGCCGCCTATCGCAAGAACCCCAACCAGACCCGGCCGGAAGAAAATCCTGCGCTGGCCGCGTTGGCTGAGATGCTGCGCTCACGGCTGCTGATCGTATTCGAGGCTTCGGGATCGAACAATTTTCTGCGTGCGGTAAACATCGCGCGTGAATTTCCCCTGAATCTCATGGTGCGCGGCAGCGGCGATGAGTATCAGTACCTCGAGCAGATCAAACGTGCCAACGTGCCCGTTATTTTGCCGCTCGATTTTCCTGAGGCGCCGAAAGTCGATACTCCTGAAGACGCCCTCGAAGTGAGCCTGAAAGACTTGCAACATTGGTCGATGGCACCTTCCAATCCACATTGGCTTCATCAAGCCCGCATAACCTTCGCCCTAACGGCGTCGAAGCTGAAAAAAATTTCGGATTTTCCACAGCGCGTGCGCAAAGCCATAGAGCACGGTTTGCCCGCCGAGGCCGCACTGGCTGCGTTGACGACCGTCCCCGCGAGGCTGTTTGGTGTTGAAAACCGCCTGGGCACGATCGCGGCCGGAAAAATCGCGAATCTCGTGATCGCTGATGGAGATTTGTTTGCAGAAAAAACTGCAATTCTGGACGTGTGGGTAGAGGGCACTCGTTACGAGGTCAAAAAACCGAACGTCGCGGACGTGCGCGGCAAATGGAATTTTCGATTGCAAAAAAGCAGCGGGCAGATTGAAAGTCTTGTACTCGAGGTGAAAGGTTCACCCGAGAAGCCGAGCGGCGAGTTTTTGAAAAATGATGCGAAAGCCAAGCTCGACAAATTCCAGCTTGAGGAAAAGCGCATCGCGCTGCTGTTCAAAGGCGATACGCTCGGCTACGGCGGCGTGGTCAGCATGAGCGGCGTGATAAACAAAGACGAAATGAAAGGAAGCGGGCTTTTGCCCGACGGTACATCTCTCGGGTGGAGCGCCCAGCGCGTTGCGCCGTTCGAAGAAAAAGAAAACGGCAAAAAGCAAGCGCCCGTCGCCAAAGCAGAGTTGAAAAAGGTTTTTCCGTATGGAGGTTTCGGACGGCCCGCGCCGCCGGCTCAGCCTGAAGCTTTGTTGGTGCGCGGGGCGACGATTTGGACGTGCGGCGCTCTGGGCAAGATTGACGATGCCGACCTGCTGGTACGCGCGGGCACGATTGTACAAGTCGGAAGGGACTTGAAGGCGCCGGCGAACGCGATCGTTATCGAAGCGCAAGGCCAGCACATCACACCTGGATTGATCGATGCACATTCACACTCGGCCACCGACGCCATTAACGAAGCCGGGCAGGCGGTGACGGCGGAAGTCCGCATTGGCGACGTCCTGGATTGTCAGGACTCTGACATTTATCGGCAGCTCGCCGGCGGGCTGACGGTCGCGCACGTCATGCACGGCTCGGCAAATCCCATCGGGGGACAGAATCAAACGATAAAATTGCGCTGGGGTGCGGACCATGAGGGTATCAAATTCTTGGAAACACCGCCCACGATCAAATTCGCGCTCGGTGAAAACGTAAAACAGAGCAATTGGAACCCACCCACGAGCCGCTATCCGCAAACGCGCATGGGTGTGGAGCAGCTCATACGCGACCGCTTCAAAGCCGCAGGGGATTACGAGCGCGAATGGAATGCGTACCACGCCAAGAAGAAGGAGGGCTTGACCATTCCCCCGCGCCGCGACCTGGAGCTGGATGCGCTCGTGGAGATCTTGCACGGTAAAAGATTCATTCACTGCCATTCCTATCGCCAGGATGAAATTCTCATGCTGATGCGCTTGGCGGAAGCGATTGGCTTCAAAGTCGGCACGTTCCAGCACGTGCTCGAAGGCTACAAAGTCGCCGAGGCAATTCAGCAACACGGCGCCGGGGCTTCTTCATTCAGCGATTGGTGGGCTTATAAATTTGAAGTCTACGACGCCATTCCCTTCAATGGGGCGTTGTTGCACGAGCAAGGCGTGGTGGTTTCGTATAATTCCGACAGCGGCGAACTGGCGCGTCGGTTGAATTGGGAAGCAGCCAAAGCGGTGAAATACGGCAACGTTCCCGCAGAGGAAGCGCTCAAATTCGTGACCCTCAACCCGGCAAAACAGCTCAAGATCGATCGCTACGTCGGCTCGCTGGAGCCTGGCAAGCACGCGGACTTTGTAATCTGGAGCGGCCCTCCGCTCTCAGCTTACAGCATATGCGAGCAAACGTGGATCGAAGGCCGGAAATATTTCGATCGCGAAGAAGATCTGAAGCTGCGCGTCGAGGTGGAGAAAGAACGTATGGATTTGATTCAACAAGTATTGCTCACGAAAGAAGAGCCTACCGGCAAGAGTGCGGAAGGCATGAGCACGACCGACGCCGTGGGGTTTGGTCTTCATTCGGGAAAGTTACCAGCATTGAACCCACAAGATCGATGCGAGCAACCGTGGCGGTGACGATCACACAACTGAATTGGTGCTTCCTGAACCCTTTGGATTCGACAGAAGGAGCAAAAACATGGTCATGCACAGGTTGATCAGAAGTTGCCGCTTGGGCAACCAAACTCTGCAAAGCTTGCGCAAGGCGTTGATCGTTACCGCTTTGCTCTTGATGGTCACTTCGCGCGGAAACGCTCAAAATTACGGACAAATGCCCGCACCTCCACAATCTCAGCCCATCGCGCTCGTCGGCGCGACGGTTCATCCGGTGAGCGCGGCGTCGCTGCCGCACGCAACCATCGTCTTCGCGAGCGGCAAAATCACCGCTCTTGGGCCGAATGCGGAAATCCCGGCAGACGCCAAGAAAATTGACCTCGCGGGCAAGCACGTCTATCCCGCGTTGATCGCGGCTAATACCACTTTAGGGTTGATCGAAATCGGCGCAGTGCGCGCGACGCTGGACCTCAGCGAGACCGGGCCAATCAATCCCAGCGTGCGTGCGGAGGTCGCAGTAAATCCCGACGGCGAAATGATTCCGGTCACACGCGCGAACGGCGTGGCGCTGGCGGTGAGTGTGCCGCAAGGCGGCTTGATCTCCGGCACCTCGGCATTGCTCATGCTCGACGGCTGGACTTGGGAGCAAATGACGCTGAAGGCGCCGATTGGGATGCACCTCAACTGGCCCGATATGGCTGTTCGGCGCGGGCCAAGGGTAACGCAGAGCGAAGAAGAACAACGCAAACAGATTCGGGAGAATGTGCAAAAGATCAAGGATGCATTTGCCGCGGCACGTGCCTATATGATTGCGAAGGCTGCCGAACGCCAAAGCAGCAACTTTCACCATGAATCGGATTCGCGGTGGGAAGCCATGATTCCAGTATTGGAAGGAAAAATACCGGCATTCGTCACTGCCAACGAAACCAAACAGATTCAAGCTGCCGTGCAATGGGCGGAGGATGAGGCCATTCGTTTGGTGATCGTTGGCGGAAAGGACTCGTGGCGCGTGGCCGCTCTATTGAAGGAGAAAAACGTGCCGGTGGTTTATGGTCCGATTCATGATTTACCGCAACGAACCTGGGAAGCTTACGATACGCCTTTCGCCACGCCGAAAAAGCTGCTGGACGCCGGCGTGAAATTCTGCATTGCCAACTTTGACAATTCCAACGTGCGCAACTTGCCTTATGAAGCCGCGACCGCCACAGCCTATGGGTTGCCGCCCAGCGAAGCTTTGAAGTCCATCACTTTGAATGCAGCGGAGATTCTGGGCGTCTCCGCGCGGGTAGGGTCATTGGAAGTGGGCAAAGACGCGACCTTGATCGTTACCACCGGCGACCCGCTGGAGATCACGACGCAAGTGGAGCGTGAATTCATTCAAGGCCGGGAGATCGATCTCGGCAACAAGCATAAGGCGCTGTACCAAAAATACTCGGAGAAATATCGCCGGTTGCAGGAAGCTGCACGTGCCGCCAAGCCCGCAGGAACAAACTGACGGCAGGTTAAGGCCGATCGCCGTCCGAGTGCAATAAGTTTTCCAATTTGACGCGTAACGCTGCCAGATCTTTCGATCTGAATGAGCTTCTGGTTTTTTCCAGGACCGCGATAGCCTCTTCGAGACCTGTGGCGAGCTCTGCGTGGCGCGGGCAATTGATGAGCTGGCAGACGTGCTGCTTGGGGGTGCTGTGCGCCAGCGACTTGGTCAAATCTCGCAAATCGGTAATACTCGCCAGAATGTTTTTGATGGTGTAATGCAGAAAAACATCCACGTTGACGTGCGCCGACTGGGGAGCGGTGAAACCTTTCAAACCGCCGAGTGCACTCATTTCCTGGTGGGTCTTTTGCAATTGCTTGCGCGCCAGGTCGAACTGGCGGAAGGCTTGAAAACGAATGATCGACTCGCGCACCAGCTTGAGAAAATCGTCGATTTCCAGCGGTTTCATCAAATAACCCACTACGGCGAGCCGCGTCGACTTGACTGCGGTATGCAGTGAAGGATAACCAGTTACCAAAATCACAGGCAGGTCATTCGTCATCGCCGTCCGAGCCTCGACCAGTTGCAGTTCTTCATTTCCCGGCATTTTGATGTCGGCAATCAACAAATCGTACTGATGGCTTGCAAGCCATTGTTTGGCGATAAACCCGTCCTCGGCGCAATCACACTCATAGCCTTCCTCGCGCAGCAAATCGGCGTGCGCTTTCAAAAATACCTTTTCGTCATCCGCGATGAGAATTTTTCCCAGGGTTGCCATGCTAAACTCCACTCGTTTTATCTGCAGCTCTATCGCGACCAGAACCGCCGGGCTGCACGCTACGGTCGCAGCTTATCGCAGGCGCCACGGCAGAACGGCACCAGTTACATTTCTGGTCCAAGCCGAATGGCGATGCGGCACGTCGTGCCTTCGCCCACATTGTTTTCGAACGCGATCGTGCCGTGCAAGACCTCGATCAGGCTTTTGCAAATCGAAAGGCCCAAGCCCATGCCGCCGGTGGCGGACTTGCTTTTGGTGGTGAAGAAGGGCTCGAAAATACGCAACTTGATCTCATCCGGAATTCCATGGCCGTGGTCAATGACCGTGACCAGCAAACGCTCCGCTTGCGTTTCGGCCTGAATTCGAACCTGGCCGCCTTCGGGTGAGGCTTCAATCGCGTTGAGAATGACATTATGCAGAATCTGACGCAGCATGTTCTCCGGCAGAGTCACCAAAGCTTGCGCGCGCTCTGAATCCTGATCAACGTGAATGCGGCGCTCGGCGGCCTTGGGCCTGAGCAAAGTGGTGACTTCGGCAACGGTTTGGGCGAGCCGGAACGATTGCGGCGATTCATGCTGCGGGCGGTGCAAATCGAGCATCTGGCGCACGATCTGCGCAATGCGATCGATTTCTTTCTCAATCAGCTCGACATATTCAAAGTGACGATGGTGCTCCGGCACGGCACGGCTGAGCAGCCGGAACGACGTGCGAATGCCGCCCAGCGGATTGTTAATTTCGTGCGCGATGCGGGCAGCCATGCGCCCGGTCGCTGCCAGCTTTTCCTGTTCCGTGCGCTGCCGCTCCAGTTCCTTGATTCGAGCCGCGCGCTCTTCCACCAGATCTTCCAGCTCCCCGGCATACTTTTGCAGTTGTTGTTGGAGGCGCTTGTGCTCGGTAATATCCAAGGCGGTTCCCAGAACCGCGAGCTGGCCTTCGTACTCAATCTGGCTCGCGGTGAAATCGATCCAGCGCACTTCGCCATTTTTCGTCACAATTTTGACTTCGTAACGTTGTGGCACCGCCTCGCGGCGTTGCCGTGCCAAGCCGCGTTCCCGGACCAGCGGCCGCAGCTCGGGATGGATGATCTCCCAAAATTGCATACGCAACAATTCTTCTTGCGAATAGCCGCTGATTTTCATGGCCGCGGGATTCACGTAGCACATCTTTTCACCTTGATAAATGAAGATTCCGGCTGTCGCCATTTCCGCCAACGTGCGAAACTTGATCTCACTTTCCTGCAATGCCTGCGTGCGTGCGATCACACGCTGTTCCAATTCTTCGTTGAACCGGCGAAATTCCTTCTCGGCTATTTTGCGTGCACTGATGTCTTCGCAAACCACCAGGATCATCCAATCGCCGCCGGAATTTTTGACGGCACAGGCAGATTCGCCCACCCACAACAAACTGCCATCCTTGCGGACCTTCCGCAGCTCCCAATATTTCGGTTGCGGCGAGGTCTGCAAACAAACCTGCAACTGTTGTAAGGCTTTCTCCCGATCTTCTTCGTAGAAGACTTCTAAGACAGGCTTCCCGATCAATTCTGCCATCGTATAGCCCAATTGTTCCGCGCCATAATGATTAACCGCCAGCACGAGGCCTTCCGCATCGAGCGTGAAATACATCGCCGGGTTGTCTTCAAATAAGACCCGATAGCGTTCTTCCGAGGCGCGAATGTGTTGATGCAAACGCGCGTTGTTGATCGCGAGCGCGGCCTGGCTGGCAAACGCCACCAACAAGTCGAGGTCATCCGTCGCGAAAGCCTGTGGCCGGGTCGCATCCAGGCTGATCACACCCAACAATTCGTCGCGCAAAATCAATGGTACAACGAGTGCGCTTTGTACCGCAGAAATCTCTGCGATTTCACCCGGGTACCGGATGTCATCGTCCGCGTGTGCGTCTGCGACAATTAGAGGCTTGCGTAGGCGGGCAGCGCGGTTGGAATATCCTGAAAAGGCCGAGAAGGTGATCTGGGAAACCCGGGGATCATGATAGCCCCATGTACTCATCATTTGCAAGGCCTGGCTTTTTTCGTTCCACAGTAGAATCGAGCCCTTTTCCGCAGCGGGGATGGCTTGTTGTGCCGTTTGCAAAATTCTGATCAAAAGACTATCCAAATCCAACGTGCTCAACAATGCTTTGTTGGCTTCGACCAGGGCCGTTTGTGCGCGCGCGGTACGATGCACGAGCTCTTCTGCTTGCTTGCGCGCGGTGATGTCATAGTATCCGGTGAGAAGGGCCCGCGCACCATCGAAAGAGAATTGCTGGCACGAGAACAGAATCCAAAATGGGGTGCCGTCCGGTTTTTTCACTCTGAGCTCATATTGGTGCAGGCAGCCGTCTCGCTTGAGGGCTTGCAGAATTTTCGCGCGGTCGGCCAGGTCGTGATAAAAATCGGGGGCTTTGCGGCCGACAATCGCATAGTTTGGCAGGCCAAGAATTTGTTCGACATGATGATTCGCGTAAAGTATCACCCCGTCGGACAAACGTGAAATCGCCATGGCTATTGGGGAAGTCTCCGCGATCATGCGGAAATACTCGAGATCGCGCAGCGTTTTCTCGGCGTGCTTGCGAGCGGTAATATCTCGCACGATCGCCAAGCTCTCCCCATTCTCCAGAGCCACGATGCAAGCTTCAAAAAACCTGGGATTGTCGCTGTTGCCCAGCTCATACTGAAAGGACTGGGTTAATCTGGTTTGCTGAGCCTGGGCGATGGCATCATGAGTCGACTGTGCGATCGCCAACGGCAATACTTCGGAAACCTTTTTGCCGAGAAATTCTTGCGGCGGCACAACCGTACGGAAGACGGATGCGGAAAAAAACTCCAAATACGTGCCGTCGGCGCCTATTAGAAAAATGGCGTCGGGCAGGGCTTGTAGAATCGCCCTGTTCTTCGCGTCGCTCAAACGAAGCTGTTCCGTACGTTCAGAGATCAACTGTTCCAGCTTGCGTTGCCTGGCTTCCAGATATCTCAGTCTCCAGCGGTAGCCCTGATAAGCCAGCACCCCGAACGTCAACATACCAATGATGATGAGCCAAACGGCGGGAGAAGAAAGCACTTCGGGCAGGCCAAACGGCGAGTGAGCTTGAAAATGCAGCGACGACAAGGTTTGAGATTGGCATGACGCGCCAAGAACAAGGATTCCGCGTGGTGTAACGATGTGCACATCTGGCTCAGTTCTTTGACGGGGAGGTCTCATCATTAAGTTCCCGGCAAATGCCCGAGGAAAACTGCGGTTGAGGTAGTCCAAAGAATTCCCTATCCCACTCACTCCCAAGGCGCTAGCTCCGGAATTTTGATGAAACATCGCGCCCATACGGATTTTATTTATCAGTTGAGCAAATATAACATATACCATCAAACCCTTCAGAATGCGGAACGTCCGCGTAAATTGTCCATGCCTTGCTGGTTGCTGCGATTTTCATAAGAATTTTTCATCCATTTTCTCGCATTTTCCACGATTGCGTGTACAATTTGAGTGATTCACAAAATATCAGCCTTCGCGCGGCGAGACTGATACTGCGAAAAAAGAACGTCGATTCGGGCAGGAAGCTTGTCCGGCAAGAAGAGGCGTAATCGCGACACTTGAACTCATATCCGGTTGCTGAAAGCACCAAGGCGTATCAAGCCATTAGAGGCTGAGCCGTGGCTTTTCAGCACCGTAAATGAGGCTTAAAGTGTAGCGGTTACGCCTTTTTTTATTTGCGGTAGTCATAGCAGTTAATATGGGAGCGGTCCCTCGCACGCTACGAAGTGGGGGTGTGCGAGGGGCCGGGGGTGGGGGTTGGGATTGGGTATTGGGAACTGGGGATTGTGGATTGGGGTGTCCTGATCGGACATCGGGGGGGTGACCTTGAAACCGATCACGTTGGCGGATCCAAGTTAGCTGCAATGCAGACAGATGGGAATCTCGGAGGGTAAGCGGGCAGTCGAATTGCTGGTCCGTCGGTTGAGCACTCCAATCGGCTACTGAAGCATGACCTGGTTATTTGGTCGTTGCACTGCCTTCTCCTTCGAGACTCATCTTCGCATCATTTCCACGATGCGGTCGGCTACGGCACCTGCTGATTCCGTGGCAGACAAATCCAGCCAGATCCCGTCTACAATTCTACGAAACCACGTCAACTGTCGCTTGGCATATTGGCGTGAGTGGCGCTGAACCAATGCCACCATTTCTGCATACGAAAGCTCGCCGCGCAAGTACTGAATCACTTCCTGATAACCGACGGTACGCAGGGCGGTGTGCTCGGGAGAATAGCCCCGGTCGAGCAACAGGCGGCATTCTTCTACCAAGCCGCAGGCAAACATGTGTTCGACGCGACGATCGATACGTTCGTATAGAAGCTTCCGCTCCAAATTCAAGATGAAGATCTGGTAGGCAAACGGCGCAGGCACGGCCGCAGTTTTCCAGAGCTGGCGCTGAGAGATGTTTTTGACATAAAAGACCTCGAGCGCACGCACGATGCGATGCACGTCATTCGGATGCAAGTGTTGTGCACTGAGTGGATCGATCTGCTCGAGCTCCGCATGCAATGCCGCACTGCCCTCCCGCCGCACACGGCGCTTGAGTTCTTCCTGCAGTCTTCGATCCGAAGGCAATGGCCCTGAAAGACCCTGCAACAAGGCACGTAGATAGAGCCCGGAGCCACCCGCAATCAATGGCAGTTTCTCTCTTTGCAGAATTTCGAGAACGCACGTGCGTGCTTCGCGGCCAAACTGGCCGGCGCTATAAGCTTCATCAGGGTCGCAGATATCGATGAAATGATGCGAAACTCTCGCTCTTTCTTCGGAAGTGGATTTCGCCGTGCCGATGTCCATGTAGCGATAGACCTGGCGGGAATCGGCGGAGATAATCTCGGCGGGAAATTTTTCGGCCAGGGCTAATGCCACGGCAGATTTGCCGATAGCGGTTGGACCGGTAAGGACGAGGGCGGCGGGGAGACGATCAATTATTCCCATGAAATGATTCAAACACCAGCAGATACCCGCTTTTGGTGGTAGTGGTGAATACGTGCGGAGATGCGTTCCATTTCTTTGTTTATCAGATTCTCCCAAACCTCTTATCCAGCTCCTCCAGTGGAATATTGATAATCACCGGCCTGCCGTGCGGGCAGAAATAAGGCGATTTTGTCGCAAACAGTTGATCGATCAGCGCGTTCATCGTTGCCAGCGTCAACCGGTCGCCGGAGCGGATGGCGGTATGGCAGGCAAACGAGCGCGCGACGTTGTCGCGGATTTCCAGGTTTTCGCGCTTGCCGCGCTTGTATTCGTCGATAATCTGTAGAATCATTTTTTCGTTCTGCGTGCCCTTGCTGAATCGCGGACCGGCCGGTACGCCTTCCATCATAAGCGTGAGGCGGCCGAAGGGCTTGAGCGCGAACCCGATTTTTTCCAGCAGCGGCAAAATTTCCTCCACGAGGTCATAATCTTCCGGGCTCAATGTGAAGACCGTGGGAAACAACAGGTTCTGCGTCGCCGGTTGTTGCTGGCTGAAAGCTTCCAACGCTTGTTCATACAAAACGCGCTCATGGGCCACGTGCTGATCGATGATCACCAGGCCAGATTTGATTTCAGACAAAATGTAGCGATTGTGAATTTGCCAGACATTGCTGGGTTGATACTTCGCAGATTCGCCGGCAACCGGCTCAGCCTCGATGTTGATGCGTTCGGAAGATTTGCCCGGCTTGAGCTCGAAGCCGAGTTGCCGGCCGGGGTGTCGCGTACGAAAATCGAAGTTCGATACGGGCAACGAAGATTCCGGCTCAAACCTCAGATCGGCTGGGTGTTCATGCCCTCCCTCGGCGGGAATTTCCGTTACGGGGGGCCAGTCCACGACCGGGACCGCGCGCACGATATTGGATTCGACCGGAATCACGGCGGTCGAGGTGAGCGCCTGCCGCACGGTGTTGCGCAAGGTCGCATAGAGCAGGCGATCATCGACGAATTTCACCTCCATTTTGGCGGGATGCACATTCACGTCGACGCGCCGGGGATCGACTTGCAGAAACACGGCGTAAAACGGAAAGCCGCCATGGGCGAGAATTTCGCCGTACGCAGCAACAATGGCGTGATTGAGCGAACGATCGGTAATGTAGCGTTGATTCAAAAACAAAAACTGCTCGCCGCGTTGCTGGCGAACCGTGCTCTGCTTGCCGGTTACGCCGCTGATCTCTGCCGCCGGCCCTTTATCGTGTATGGGAACCAGTGCCTCGCGCAGGCGGCTGCCGTAAAGCGTCACCAGTCTTTCTTCCAGCGTCGCTGCAATCGGCATATCGAAAATGATCTCATCATTGTGCACAAAGGTGAGATGGATATGCGGATAGCCGACGGCGAAGCGATTCACGACGGCCAACAATTGCCGATACTCCGTGGGTGCGGATTTCAGAAACTTGCGCCGGCCGGGCGTATTATAAAAGAGATTCTTGACCGCAAGGCTCGTGCCCGGCGTGCTGGCGCCGATGCGAATCCCGGGGGCGGCACCGCCTTCGATCTCGATGATCGTTGCTTCAGCGGCGCCCGGCTCCATCGTTTTCATCGAGACTTGCGCAACCGATGCGATGCTGGCCAGTGCTTCGCCGCGGAAGCCGAGCGTACGAATGGCTTCAAGATCCTCCTCCGCGTAGATTTTGCTCGTGGCATGGCGCGCAAAAGCCATTTCGGCATCGGCGCGGCTCATACCGGCGCCGTTGTCCACAACTTGAATCAACGTCCGGCCACCGTCCTTAGCGATGACGGTAATTTCCGTGGCGCCGGCATCGATGGCATTTTCCAACAATTCTTTCACTACCGATGCCGGGCGATCGACGACTTCACCCGCGGCAATTTTGTTGGTCAGGTTTTCCGGCAGCCGGCGGATTTTGGTATGGGAGGTGCTCACTTTTTTCACCTATGCCTAGAGCTGAATTGAAGATAGAGGATCGAAGATGGGTGATAGAAGATTGATGATTGAGTGTTACGGTGTTTCATCTTTTGCGAACCTCGATCTTCCATCCTCGATCTTCATACTTCTGTCCCCGACCTTCGCACTCACAACAACGCCTCATCCGCAAAACTGAAAAACCTGTCGCCTCCGACGATGACGTGATCGAGCACGCGAATTTCAACGGTTTCACATGCGCGTTGCAGCCTTTTGGTGAGATCGAGATCGTCTTTGCTGGGCGTGGGCTCGCCGCTGGGATGGTTGTGCACGAAGATTACGCCGGCCGCCTGTTCATTCACCGCCAGCTTGACCACTTCGCGCGGGTTGACGATGCTCTCATGCAGCGTCCCCTCAAACAGTTTTTTCTCGAGAATCAATTTGTTGCGGATCGTCAGGAGCAGCACGTAGAATTGCTCGCGCGGTTGATGGCGTAATTTGAGCTGCATGTAATCGAAGACCTCGCGGCTATTGCGAAACCTCGCGCGCTGCGACGAGTGCGCATGCCGCAGCCGTTTGCCGATCTCCATTGCGGCTTTGATCTGTGCGGCTTTGGCCATGCCGATACCGCGAATCTGGCAAAGCTCGCTCACGCTTTTCGCATCCAATCCACCCACGCCCTGACAGGAGATGAGAATCTCCTTGGCCAGATCGAAAGCAGATTGCCCCTTGTTGCCCACGCGCAAAATGATCGCCAGCAGTTCGGCATCAGATAGATATTCCGGTCCCAATTGGCATAAGCGCTCGCG
>JBOHQX010000379.1:0-26023 GCA_050732395.1 bacterium | reverse complement strand
CGGAGTCTCGGGCTATCAGAACAGCCGCATTGGTTTGCCACGACACGATAGTTCGGCTTTGTCTCTGCACTTCCTTGTGCTACGCACAAACTTCACAGTTTGTTTTTAACGGCGCGGCGCTAACGTGCGCGTGTGCGGCGCTGGCGCTCTGCGATCCGCCTCGACGAAGCCACAAAAGTTTGAATCTTGCACAATTTTAAAAATTGATCCGGCGCGCCAGCGTCCGCACTACGCGGAGTTAGCAGCACGGCCGTTGTTTGGAGAAATTTTTCTCGTGGCGCAAAGATAGTTCAAAACAATTTAAAGGCATTACTGGTTTTGAATCTGCGCGATGACCAGCGAGTAGTAATTCTTCGTCTGATTTGAAAACTTGTTTTTCATTTCGAGCCCAGTGGTTTCTCGACTTCGTTATTCTTGCCTCATGAACTGCGCTCAGGTTTTGCTTTGATCAGCGTTATGAGCAACCACAATTTATCTGTATCAAGCACTTCTCCTCTTCAATAGCTCGGCGGCGGAAAGATTGCCACGTTCGTGCACAATGCTTTTCCACCGTCTCAATGATGATCTCTGCTCCCCCGCACAATTTCTTTTCATTCCTTGCGAGCTGCTAACTATGTATTAACCGCCTCATCACCCCCGCAACCCCTTCCTACCTTTAGCCACTTCTTCCCCATTGTAGGAACTTTTCTGCCTCGACTTCCCAATAGTATCCATTTCAATATGTCGATTATTGGGAAGCTTTCCTGGATCGCCTCTTCCTACTATTGGTAAGATCCAGCGTGCTCACACTACGCCGGGTGACTTGATGCGATCTGCCAAACCTAACCTCAATACCTCGCGATAGGGCAATTCCCAAAGTTGATTTTTCGCATTCCATCTCCCCCCGGCCACTATGATTTGTTTTCTCAATTCGATTTCATCATACTTGAGACGGATATTCATGATCTTGTTTGCAGGAATCTTCTTGGGCTGAGGCTGCCAGAATGCTTCGTCGATGATCAGTTCAATCGTTTTCACCCTTCGCCGATTTTCGGCATCATACCTGTATCGAACGCATACCAGACTCTCACCATACTTCTCCAGCAACTTCTTTGTGCCCGGAGTGCCCGGTTTAAGTTTCTTGCCAGTACGCATCTCATTTGCCCCCAGATACATTCCATCTACAAGCGGTCAACCGGGCTTCGAACCGGAATCGCCCCTCGATTCAAGACGTGCGTATAAATCATGGTGGTGTTGAGATCCTCATGACCCAGTAATTCCTGCACCGTGCGTATGTCGTATCCAGCTTCCAGCAAATGGGTTGCAAATGAATGCCTGAAAGTATGGCAATTGGCATTCTTGTGTATGCCCGCCTTCCGTACCGCGACATGTACTTCCTTTTGCACGGCTCGTTCATCCAGATGGTGCCGTTGCTTCACGCCCGAGCGTGGATCAATTGATAATTTGGAAGCGGGAAAAACATACTGCCATCCCCATTCCCTGTTCGCATGCGGATACTTGGCAGCCAACGCAAACGGCAGGTGCACCGTGCCAAAACCGTCGAACAGATCCTTGATATGCTGCTGTTTGACTTCCTTCAAATGCGCCTGCAAGGCCGGGATCACGGCTTCCGGCAGCATCGTGATGCGATCCTTTTGACCTTTGCCGTCACGTACTGTGATTTTACGGTATCCAAAATCTGCATCTTTGACCCGCAATCTTAAACATTCGATCAGCCGCAATCCCGCGCCGTACATCAACGTGCCCGCAAGCCAATACGCTCCTGCAAGCTGGCGCAATACCGCTCGCGCCTCCTCCGGCGTGAAGACCTCAGGCAAGCGCTTAGGTTTCTTGGCCCATACCAAGCCCGAACTCAAATCGCCAAGATCCTGTTTCAAGACTTCTCGATAAAGAAACAGTATCGCACAAAGCGCCTGATTCTGTGTTGACGCCGCCACCTTGTGCTGCACGGCCAGGTGGCTCAGGTACTGGTTGACCTCGAGCGCCCCCATCTCTTCAGGATGCCGCTTGTTGTGAAACAGGATGTACTTCTTGATCCAGCCCAGATAAGCTTCTTCCGTGCGGTAGCTGTAATGTTTCAATCGCAGAACTTCTATCACCTGATCCAAAAGCTTGGATTTGCCAGGCGTGGCCACATCATGCACGAGAAATAACATAAAAACACCCCAGCTTTATTGCCATTCACGATGACCACGCATCGTTGAACGATTCTCTTTGAATGAAACTGCTTTCGGCCAATCAGCCCGCCCTACAATTGCTATTGCTATCTTTGTCCGTTGATCTGAAACACTGTTCCGGAGAAAAGAAAATTTGGTTGGAATGAATCGCTGTGTCTATGCCCCATAGCCTCTCCAGGGCGAGTTGAAATCGAAATTGGAATTAGAGTGATTGAAAATACAGAAAGGCGAGAAAAATGTCAAGGCGGAAAACGACCGTACGACAGCAAAACAGGCTCAGCTCATACGCGGCCGAGCAAAACCATTTGATCCAAGGTCGGATTAACGCTGCCGCCTTTGGGTTCAATCGTGACGGCAAAGGCGGTGATATCGGAGAGATTCTGCGGCAGGTTGCGCACGGAGATTTCGCCGTAGCCGCTATGATCCACTTGAAACACGCCGCCATCTACGGGCCGCCCGGATTTGTCGAGGTACCAGAGCTGATAGTCTTTGTTTGCTTCTAAAGCCGGGAGATCGGCAGTGACGAAATAAGCACGAGTCTTGTCCCGATCGACAATCACTTTACCGGTCGCGGCCCCTGGCTTGGTGGGCGCCAGGTCGACCAACAGGGACTTCGGCTTCTGCAACGCTTTGGTCATTTCGAGATGGAAGGCTAGATTCAGTTTCAACCCCTCGATCTCTTGCTGGCGCGTCTGCAATTGTTGTAACAGCTCGGCGCGTTCCTGGCGCAGGCTGAGAACCTCCTGGCTGCGATAGTAATAAGCCAATCCCACCGCGAACAGCATGAACACGGCGGCCCAGGCCAGCGATCGTTGCAAGCTTTGTACAAATGTGCGTTGGGGCATGGCGCGCACGGTCGCCGGCGGTTTGGCTGCGCCATCCTCCCGGTATCCGGGCTGCTGCTCTTGCGCCACGGCCTGCAGGATGCGTTGCTTCAATTCCGGCGGCGGCGCCATTTGTGGTACTGTTGCCGGCAACGCCAGCAGCAATCGCCGCGTTTCTTGATAGGCCTCGACTACGATCGGATCGCCTGCCGCCAGCCGCTGCTGGAGCTCCTGCACTTTGTCGGTCGTGAGCGTGCCAAGCAGCAATGCTTCTACGAGAGATTGTGCGTTTTCATCGGCCATGAGACCAAGCAAGTAGTTTACGTTTTACTGATTACGCATTACGTGATCCGTAATGCGCAAAACGTGAGACGGAAGCACACTTGTGCATTTTCTGCAACGATTTGACTTAACCAACAATTTCGTTTTCCTGCGATGCAATGATCAATAGCAAACATCCCTTATCCGTTTGCAATGCGTGATGCAAAGATCCGCCGGTCATGCGCTGATAATCGCCAGCCCGCAACTGCACCTCTGCCGAACGAACTTCCCCTTCCAGCACCAGGCATTCCTCGTAACCGCCATGCTGATGGCTGGGATAGAAGGCGCCCGCACGCATGCGTAGCAGCAAGGTGATATAGGCACGCTCGCGATCAACAAAAAGTTTCTTGAAGCTGACACCGGGCAAGCCGGTTTCCTCCCAGGCGCCTTCATCGCTGTGAGCGGTGAACGATTCGGCCACTGCCGGAGGTCTTCTTTGCGCTGCGGCCTCAGCCGGTTCACTTGCAGAAACCGAAACCTGCTCCCGTGCGATGATTTTCAAGATACTTTGCTGCAACGAGGCCGGCGACTCATGTTGCTGAATCGTAAACGGCAAAGCACGGAAAACACGCTCGATATCATTGAACAGCTCTCGCGCCAACGGCTCTCCGGCCAGCAGCCGGGCCGCGCGCTCTTTTTCCAATTCTTCGAGAACGCCCGAGGCATAGCCGAAAAGAAGATCGATGGCGTCGTCATAAACCATAGTCACACAATAGAAAAGCACAATTCACAATATTGTGACATCATTCCGTGCTACGGCGTTCAAGCCGTGCTGGTTACAATTTGCCGTTTGCTCTTTGCTGTTGCCACGCTCCCGGCGGTGCCAGAATCTCATGGACATTCGCCAGACTCTTCCGTACCAGTGTTTCGATGTGCTCCTCCGGCAATTCGAGCACGCCGGCGATTTCTGCCACGGTCATGCCATGCAGACAAGCCAATTCTATGACAGCTTTTTGCGCCTCCGGCAAGGCTGCGACCCACTGCCGCAATTGGCTTCCGTGGCTCGCCGCTTGCGCCAACCCGTCCTCACCCTCCTCGATCAAAACTTCCGTAATAGCGTCCAACGGGTGTGTAGAGGTTTGCAACTTCTTCTGCACGCGGCGCGCCACGATGGCTTCTTGGCGGCACAACAAAATCAGCCACGCTCCCAGGTCGCAAGGGCGGCGGTGCGTTCCGTTCGAACCCTGCCACGCGGCCAGAAAAACTTTTTGTACCACTTCCTGCGCGACTGCTTCCTCATTGACCACCCTCAGTGCTAAGCTATACAGCACCGTGGCGTAACGATCGTAAAGCGCCGCCAAAGCCCAGGCTTCACCCGCGTCGAGAGCCTGGCGCAGAGAATCATCTGACTGTGTATTGCCGGCTGTCAACGCCGGCGCAGCGACCGTGAATGTTTCCACTTGCTTCATGAGCTCGCCATCTCGTTCGGTCATGCGACTATCTTCCTGATTGAAGTACGAATCATGGTCGAGATCAGTTTGCGATTTATTGCAACATACCTAGAAATTTTAAATGGCCGGGGCGTGGCCCAGGGCATCCCGAAGGCGCACCGGCGTGAGCGGAACCCAAAACGCGAAAGCGGCCTTGAATTTAGGCGAATCACCTCAGGCCAGCAACTCGTCATTCTGCGACGACACAATGAAAAGCAAACAGCCGTTATTGGTGCTTTGTACGACGTGCACGGAGCCGCCTTCGGCGCGTTGATAGTCGCCGGCGTGCAACACGCTCTCTCCCACGCTCAAATCCCCCTGCAGGACATAGCATTCTTCATAGCCCGCGTGGCGGTGGCTGGGGTAGCTCGAGCCTGCAGCCATGCGCACCAACATCGTCACATAGCCGCGTTCGGGGTCGACGAAAAGCTGCTTCACTGCCACGCCCTCGACTCCGGTATCTTCCCACGCTCCTTCGTCCCGGCGTTGAATCACCAGATCTGCCGGCGGAGCGTTTGTTATCCAGCTCTTCCATAATTGTACGGGCGGTCGTGGGGGCGCAGCTTCATGTTGTTTCGCGTCTGCCAGTATTTTTTCCTTCAATGTAGCCGGCGGCACGTGCTGTTCAAGCGAGTACGGCAAGGCTTGAAAAATGCGCGCGAGCTCGTGCATCCCGGCCCGTTCTTCCGCGGAGGCCTGCTGCAACAATGCTGACCAGTCTTTGCTTTTATCTTTGTCGCCGGCGCCCAGCAGAGAGGCGCTGAGATTGTCATATTGCTGTTCGTTCATGTTTCAATTTCTTATTTGAATGCACAAGCTATTGCTTTCCTTCCTCGTTGTTCTATGAGGTTACGCCGTACTTTTTCCGGCGCGCTGCAAGGATTCACGCAACTTCATCATGGCCTGCCGTGTGCGCGTCTTAACCGTGCCCAGCGGCGTGCCCGTGGCCTCGGCAATCTCCGATTGGCTCAATCCCTGAAAGTAAGCCATTTCGATCACTTGCTTTTGCTCGGGTAACAATTGCAGCATCGCCTGCCGGAGCAGGCGCCCGTCTTCCACCGCGAGCGCGGTATTCGATGGATCGTCCGCCTGCGCGACCAGCACCTCTGCTGCCGCCTCGAGCTCGACGTGCCGGCTGGCGAGGCGCATCTTGGCGCGATAATGATCGATGGCGAGATTGCGGCAAAGCACGATCAGCCAGGTACAGACGTTGCCGCGCTTTTGATTATAGAGCTCGGCTTTGCGCCACGCCGTGAGGAAAGCTTCCTGCAAAACATCCTGCGCCGGCATGGCCTCCCCCAAAATCTTCATCGCCAAACTGTAGAGCACGGTTGAGTAGCGATCATAGAGTTCTGCGAGCGCCCAATCTTGGCGCTGCGCCATCGCGGCCAGGAGCTCGGCATCCGTGCAAGCTCTGGCCTCATTTGCATTTCTGGGAAATTGCCGCGCCGTTGTGAACTCCGCGTCACGATTCATAAAAATGCCTATAACTTTTGCTACCTTGTTCCAGCCATTGGATCAAAAAAGCGTTCGAATTGCGGAAAAAAGTGGAGAATTTGAATGGAAAAAGCAAGGGTTTTTCGGAGGCACGGCCCAGGAGGGAAATGGCAAACGGCAAGGAGGAGCAATGGGCCAATCGCAGCGCAGAGGCACGGCTTCTCGGTACTCCTTGCGCGCCGTGGCTGCAATTACGCCAATGCCTAAGCAGTCAGGTTTGTGTAAAAAAAGCAAAGTTCCACGAAATACCAAACGATCAAAGCAGTTAAGCACATCGTGAATTTGGTCGCGCTATCTTTCGGTTAACAGCACGAGCGGAGTAGTTACGCGCTCTCCCTTCCTTCGTGTATTTCGTGTATTTGGTGGTGACGGAGAGCAAGATAATCAAATCTGATCGCGAGCACAAAGGCCACTGTAATACAATACCGCAAAACTTCGCTTTTTTAGCAGAGTTTTTAGCCACAGAATCACACAGAAATACACGGAATGGAATGAGCTATTTGTCGTTATTCGCATTCAATAATTCCGTGCGCTTCCGTGAAATTCCGTGGCTATGCTTTTCTTTTGGTTGCGGCTACGCTGCGCTTCGAAATATCTGTACGCGTTGTGTTACAGGCCCTCCAATTCAAGTTGTGCAAAAGTATTGGTCTCTCTATCGAACACCCAAAAATGGCCGCCATCCCAGGCCAGGCCGCTCGAAGCAAAAATCGGACTGCCATATCGCGATAAGAAAAACCCTGCGGGTGTCTGAAATCTGCAAGTATGAGCTGGATTGCACCGTTGCTCGGATCAATACGGTAGAGATCGTCGAAAAGCAACACATACAAATGCGAGCCTGCGAATCCGAAAGTATTCAGGAGGTCCAACGTGGCGTTGGGAAACCGCGGGGGACGTGGAAGGCGCCGCAAGATTTTGCCCGGCACGAGCGGCGGCACAAAAGCCACGCCACCTCCCGTGCGCGTGGTGCCATTGTGATATTGAGCGGTGACGTACAAAACATACTCCTTGTCCGGCTCGAAAACCGGCGGCGAGATGTATTGGTTGAAAACCTTAAATAGTTTGGGGCTTCAACCAATTCTGCGATAAATGGCCCATTGTCGATGTTGGAGTCGCTATACGACGCCGGCCCTACCAGCGCATCAAATTGCGCGAAACGATAGCGGGCTCCCGCCAATAGAGCCAGCGACCCTGCAAAATGCCATTGCACGGCAACGGCAAGGCCTCCGCCCCAGGTTTGATCCTGTAAATTCGCTTGCACCTCAACGCCGTCACCTTCCGGCAAGGGCCCACTGGCGAAGTAGCTGTGGCGCCAGGCCAAATCCAAATGTGCGGTAAAGCGCTCCGCGCTGGCGCTGACCCGGAGATTCAATCCACGTTTGAGCGGAAATTGATACGAGGCCCCCACCCCGACTGACCAAAGGCGCCAATCCAGGGATTGAAATAATACGAGAAGGCTACCGCTAGGGATAGACGACGCGGCGAGTAGAAGGGCGGGTTCTGCGCGGAAGCAGATGTCAAAACGAGAGTGGAACTAGCGGCCACGAACAATGCGAACTTCTGCATAGTGGATTTCTCCAGACCCGGTTTTTTGCCATTAGAAAGCCGGAGAACATCCTCGTGACCGAACTATAGATAAGAACTGGCGAATTCGTTGTCAAGCGTTATTTAACGGAAACGCAGAAATTCCGACCCGAATCCCGTGGACCCCCTCACAGGAGCACCCACCGGGTGCGGGCGTAAAGCGCGATACTTATAACGTAATGCGTAATCTTCACCTAATGATTTATGCCTCACGTCTCACGTTTGCCGTCTTACGAATGTATCCTCTTCCTCAAGAATGCCGGCACTTCGTAGTCTTCCGGCGGTTCGGGCATGGGCATGAACTCTTCCTCCATGGGCCGGATAATCGGCTCGGACAAGCCGTTCTTCTCTTTACGCTGATACGCGGGAATTTCCAGATCCTTCACCATGGTGTCGAAGCAGCGCATGTTTTTCTTGTGGCGACCGTTGCCGTTCACGCGGCCATTGATCTGAAAACCCGTGGCGATCACCGTCACGCGCACCTCGGAGCCCATGGTCGGATCGATCACGGCGCCAAAAATGAGATTGGCATCTGGTCCGGCGGCTTCGGAAACTACGGTCGTGGCATCATTCACTTCATGCAGCGTCAACGTCTCGCCGCCGGTGATGTTCACCAGCACGCCGAGCGCGCCCGTGATGGAGACGTCTTCGAGCAAAGGGCTGCAAATCGCGTTCTGCGCTGCTTGCACCGCGCGACTGTCTCCGCTCGACACGCCGCCGCCCATCAAGGCATCACCCATTTCACTCATGACCGTGCGTACGTCGGCAAAATCCAAATTGATCAAGCCGGGAATGGAGATGAGATCGGAAATGCCCTTGGTGGCATGCAGTAAGACGTCGTCGGCCTGGCGAAAAGCTTCGATCAGAGGCGTGCCCTTGGGAACTACGGACAACAAGCGCTGGTTGGGAATGACGATCATCGTATCGACACGTTGTTTCATCTGCTGCAAGCCTTCTTCCGCGCGGCGCAATCGCTTGTTGCCTTCAAAAATAAACGGCTTGCTCACGACGCCCACGGTGAGCGCCCCCAAATCCTTCGCGATTTCGGCAACGATGGGGGCCGCGCCGGTGCCGGTGCCGCCGCCCATGCCGCAGGTGACAAACACCATGTCGCATTCTTCCAAAATACCGGCCACGAGATCGCGATCTTCTTCAATCGCTTTGCGGCCGACCTCGGGATCGGCGCCCGCGCCTAAGCCGCGCGTGGTGCTCTTGCCGATTTGCACGCGATTGGGCGCCAGCGATAGATCCAGCGCCTGTACGTCGGTGTTGATGGCGACAAAATCGACGCCAGTTAGCCCCGCTTGAATCATGCGATTGACGGCGTTGCAGCCCGCACCGCCGACACCCACCACTTTCATCCGCGCCTCCCTCAGGCTGGATTCGTCATAGTTGAGTCTGAGATTCATAGAACCTCCTTGCTTGCACAATGATTTACGATTGACGACTTACGATTTTCGATTTACGAAGGAATTGTCCACATCTGAAATCGCAGATCCGCAAGGGCCGTTTCCGGTCGCCAATCGCTAATCGTAAATAGCCTTTCATTCCACACATCCTATATTTCACAGAACTTTTGGCACTAACTGAACATGGAGCATCTTCCCTCGCGGGAGGCAAATGTGAGTTTGTGAAACCGAATTCAGGATCTGGTTTACACGTTACACTTTACACGTTTCACGAAAAATCGTGAAACGTGTAAAGTGTAACGTGTAAATTTCATCTTTTCATGCGGCGCGGTTCATCGTTCCGAACCAGCGCCTCATGCGATCCGCGATTTTGTCAAATAGATGCGTTTCGTTATCGGCGATCATCAGGTCTTCGCCGTCCGCTTTGTGATGATAGCCGTACAACACCAGGCCGACGCCGGTCGCATGATTCGGCTTGTTGACTTCTGAGATGACGGTATTGACCGAATTTGGAAAACCGATTTTTGCGGGCAAATTGAGGATTTCTTCGGACATCTCGATCAAACCCGGCAACAACGCCGTACCGCCGGTGAGCACCACGCCTGCCGTCATCAAATTGAAATAATCCGATTTCTTCATTTCCATCAGGGCGAGCGAAAGAACTTCCTCCATGCGCGGCGAAATGATGTCAACCAGAACCTGGCGCGACACCCGGCGTGCCTGCCGGCCACCCACGCCCGGAACTTCGACCACTTCATCGCGGCCTTGCTCCAGGCCCAGGACCGCGCCGTGGGAAATCTTGATGATCTCCGCTTGGTCCAGGGGCGTACGCAGGCCGTGGGCCAGATCATTCGTGACGTTCTTTCCTCCGAGCCCGACGATGGCGGTATGGCGAATACAACCGTTGTAGAACATCGCGATGTCCGTCGTGCCGCCGCCGATGTCCAGCAAAGCAACGCCAAGGTTCTTTTCATCTTCCGTCAACGTGGAAAAGCTAGAAGCCAGCGGCTCAAGCACGAGATCGTGCACCGTCATGCCCGCGCGCTCGATGCAGCGGCAAATATTCTGTGCCGAGGTCACGGCGCCGGTGACGATGTGCACCTCCGCCTCCAGGCGCACGCCGCTCATGCCCACGGGATCGTCGATGCCGCGCTGATCGTCGACGATGAACTCTTGCGGCAAAATGTGAATGATCTCGCGATCGAAGGGCAGCGCCACGGCTTTCGCCGCTTCGATCACGCGGCGTTTGTCATCGACGGTGATGACGTGGTCTTCGCCCGCAACCGCCACCACGCCGCGGCCATTCACGCTGCGAATGTGATCGCCCGCAATGCCGGCAAAAACGGAGTGAATCTCCACGCCCGCCATGCGCTCGGCATCCTCTTTCGCGCGTAGAATGGAATGCACCGTACGATCCAAATTGATCACCACGCCGCGGCGCAAGCCGTCCGACGGGGCGACGCCCATGCCCACGATTTTGAGGCGGCCGTGATCGTCCACTTCGGCAATCAATGCGCAGATTTTGGTCGTACCGATGTCCAGAGCACAAATGTAATCAGTGATCATAATTGCCCCCTCCTTTTTGGGGGTTAAAAGTCCGATGCGCAAGCTTCAAGACTCAACTTCTCCTTTCGTCACTACCTGATGATCAAAACGCAAATCGAGCGCAGCCGGCTGCTCCGCCCGCCCTGAAATCTGGTGCAGAACGGTTTGCAGCCGTTCGCATTTTTCCAGCCATCCCTCATTTCCAAGATAAACCGGCGTGCCGCGCTCGAGCAAAAACATCGTGAGCTCGCCGCGGCCATTCAGGTAAAATTCCGAGATCTGATGATACAGTAAAGGATACTGTCCATACACGGCGTTGACAAATTCAACTGCCGGCATGCCGATTTCGGCAACGACGGTATTCGCGCCCTCCACGCGCGTGGACACGCCCGAAAGCACCGGCAGGTCGAGCGCGGTGCGGGCCTCTTCGCGTGGTAACACGAAGCCGGTTTGGTCCACCGGACGCAATTCTCTTTTGTTCAACAAGGCGATAGGCTGTCTTTCGACGATCGCAATTTCCAAAGTCGATGGAAAAAGGCGCGCCACTCGTGCTTGCCCGACGAAAGGCAAGGCCTCGGCTTTGGCCTGAATCGGATCGAGATCGACGTCGAAAATCCTTTGCCCCAGCGCCTCTTTCGCCAGCGAGCGCACACTTTCTTCATTGAAATACTCGACACCTTCCACGACGACGTGCTGCACGCGAAAACTCGCATCTTCGCCGACCCAACTGCTCATGTGCAGTCCAAAGAGTACAACGGTCGTAGAAAGGAGAAAGGGCTTACTGAGTTTTTGAATTGGCATGATGGAAGCTCGCTCATGTTAAGTGCTAGGATGATTGCTCGTACTCTTACTCCCACTCATACTCTTACTCGCTTTTAAAATTCTTTAACAGCGAATAAGAGTATGAGTGGGAGTAAGAGTATGAGTAAAAGTACGAGCAGGTGATCAACTTTGCTCATTATTTTAACAAATCCAAACAAACCTCCACAATCTCCTCCGCCGCTCTAGGTTTCGCAATTTGGTGAGCGGCTTTTGACATTTCGAGACGAATGGTCTCATGGCTCGCCAATGCATGAATCGTAGAAAACAATTCGTCGACGTTCAGATCTTGCTCGACGAACACCCGCGCCGCACCGGCTTGCGCCATTGCTCTGGCATTGTGCGTTTGGTGATCTGCTGTCGCAAAAGGAAACGGCAACAGAATTGCAGGCAAACCACATTGCGCCAATTCGAAGATGGTCGAGGCGCCCGCACGGCTGAACACAAAATCCGCCAGCGCATAAGCCAGATTCATATCATCCAAATAAGGAACGGCATGGATGGCGTGATGGGAGCCGATTTTCGGTGCGATCTTGTCAAAGTGCGTCGGGCCGGTGGCCCACAGAATTTGCAGATGCGGAATCGCGGCCAAACGCGGCAGCAGCTCGATCATCACTTCGTTGATACGGCGCGCGCCCTGGCTGCCGCCGAAAACGAGCATCGTGATTTTGCCTGCCTCCAGATGCCATTTCGCGGCTGCAGCTTCGCGCTGAGCGCTGGTGCGCTCTTGCAAATTTGCGCGCACCGGATTGCCGACCACGTGCACGCGCTGTGAAGCCTTGAAGAATTTTCGACTTTCAGCAAAGCTCAAGAAGACCGCATCGGCAAAGTTTCCCAACCGGCGATTGACCAGGCCGGGAAAACTGTTCTGCTCTTGAATCACAAACTTGCGCCGCGAGAGCCAGGCGGTCAGCAGCGCCGGCATGCTGACGTATCCGCCCGTGCCGATGACCAAATGCGGCTGGAATGCACGCAACAACTGCCAGCATGTACCCATGCTTTGCAGCAAGCGCAGAGGGAGAAGTAAATTTTCCCAGGCCCAGCGGCGCTGCAAGCCGCGCACCGGCACTTGCCGGAGGCGATAACCCAGCTTCGGAAGTACCCGCGCTTCGATTCCCTGCGACGTGCCGATGAAAACAACTTCACATTGCGGTACGCGTCGTTTGAAAGCTTCGGCAATGGCTATCGCAGGATACAGATGGCCGCCGGTGCCGCCGCCGGCGAGGACCAGGCGCAACTCTTGTTCAGTTTCCGCGTTGGCGATCACGATACCACCGTACTTGCGCCAGCGGAATGCTGGCCACGCCCTTTTTCGGTTTTTTATTCCCTTCGCTTTGCAGAGAGATATTCAATAACAAGCCGATCGCCATCAGATGCACGAGCAAAGAGGATCCGCCGTAGCTCACAAAGGGTAACGGCACTCCGGTTGTCGGCAACATATTCGTGACCACGGCAATATTGACGAATGCGCCGATGCCGATGGCGGCAGTAATGCCCAAGGCGAGCAGGCGACCGCTGGCATCGGGCGCCTGGCGTGCGATTTTGAAGCCGCGCCAGAGGATGACAAAGAACATGGTCATCACAATCAAGGTACCGATCAAACCGAGCTCCTCTCCAATCACCGACATGATGAAGTCGGTAAACGGGTCGGGCAGAAAAAACAGCTTTTGTTTACTCTTTCCCAGCCCCAGTCCGGTCAGGCCGCCGTTGCCCAGTCCGATCAATGATTGCTTCACCTGCCATGCCGGCTCGGAATCGCCCAGCATCGATTCGACAAACGCCTCGACGCGGCCACGTTGATAAGCGACTCTTGAAAGCAACGCGAGTGCAATCAGCGCCCCGGAAGAAATCAGCGCGAACAAGTGCTGCATTTGCGCGCCCTGCATGAACAGCATCATCAAAGCGATCAGAGCGATCAGCATGGCGGTGCCCATGTCCGGCTCGATGGCCACCAACAACACCAGGGCGCCAATCAACAGCAATTGCGGCAACAATCCGTCGGTAAAATTGCGCACGTTCATGCTGGGTTTGGTGAGATTCGCCGCGAGATACAGGATCAGACTGAACTTTGCCAATTCCGAGGGCTGGACTTGTATGGAGCCGATATTGATCCAGCGATGCGCCCCGCGAATGGCCATGCTGTCCGGCAAGAAAAGCAGGACGGCCAGTAAAATCGCCGAAATGCCGTAGAGCAGCGGCGACCAGCGCAAGACCTGGTGATAGTCCGCACGCAGCATCGCGAACATCAACGCCAGCCCGAGCGCCAGCCGGAGCAGTTGCTTTTTCAAATAGAAGGCGCTGTCGTCGTACGTACGCTCCGCCTTGGCGGAGCTGGCGGTATACACGAAGCAAACGCTGAACACCAGCAGCACCAGCACGGCAATGAGCAAAACCACGTCGACGCCTTGGCGGTTCATTTGCATTCACCGTACTTTGAACGTCGTTAGGCTCAGCAGGGCCAGCAAGATGCCGACGATCCAAAAGCGCACCACGACTTGCGGCTCGCTCCAGCCTTTCAATTCAAAATGATGGTGCAGCGGCGCCATACGAAAAATTCTCTTTCCTCCGGTACGTTTAAAGTACCAAACCTGGAGAATGACAGATAGACTTTCAGCAACAAAGACGCCTCCAATGATAGGGAGTAGCAGTTCTTTTTTCAGCACGATGGCGAGCGTGCCCAGCGCGCTGCCGAGCGCAAGCGAGCCGGTGTCGCCCATGAAGACTTGCGCCGGATGCGTGTTGTACCACAAAAACCCCAGCGCGGCGCCGATCAATGCAGCGCAAAACACGGTCAGCTCGCCGGCGCCGGGTAAGTAAAGAATGTTCAGGTAATCGCTGAAATCGACGCGACCGGACAGGTAGCTGATGCCGGCCCAGGCAATCGCGGAAATCGCCACCAAACCGATCGCCAGGCCGTCGAGCCCGTCAGAGAGATTCACCGAATTACTCATCGCCGTAATGATAAACATCACCATGGGAATGTATAGCCAGCCAAAATCGAACTCATAATTCTTGAAAAAAGGAACCGTGGTCAAAGTCGCGATCCCTTCGAATGCGGGCGAAAAATAGATGACGCTGCCGATGACCACACCCAGCGTAACTTGTCCGACGATTTTATAGCGGCCGATCAATCCCTTCGGCAGTTTCTTGACGACCTTCAAATAGTCGTCCAGGTATCCCACGGCTCCCATCCACAACGTGGCGAGCAAAACCAGCAACACGTCGAGATTCGGTTTTGCCCACAGAATGGTCGGCACCATCAGGGCCAGCAGCACGATCAATCCGCCCATGGTGGGCGTGCCGGCTTTTTTCAAATGCGTCTGCGGGCCTTCTTTGCGAATCTCCTGGCCGATTTGCCGCTCGCGCAATTTGTGAATGATGCGCGGGCCGACGATGAAACTGATCAGCAACGCCGTAATCGCGGCGCCGGCCGAACGGAACGAAATATATTGAAACAGGTTGAAACCGGAGACGTACTTGCTCAACGGAAATAAGAATTCATAAAGCATGGCAGCTCCGGGGCTTCAGCTTTCAGGTCGCAGGGCATCAAATACAAGTACCTCTTCCATGGCCATGCCACGGCTGCCTTTGAGCAATAGCACGTCCCCCGGCCGCACGGATTGTTTCAGCTCGAAAATCAATTCTTCTTTTTTCTCGAAGTGCAAGGCCCAACGCTCGTGGCCGATGGCCTCGACCAAATGGCGCATGTGCGGGCCGAACGCAAACACCGCTTGAATCGGCAGCGTTTTGATGAGCTCGCCAAGCTCACGATGATGGCCGGCCGCGGCCGGCCCCAATTCCAGCATATCACCTAAAACCGCAATGCGACGGCCACCTTCCGGCACGGATTTCGAAGCCAGATACTGCAACGCGGCGCGCATGGATTCGGGGTTCGCGTTGTAAGCGTCATTGATGACCGTCATGCCCCGGAGCTGCAGAAGTTGCATACGTTTGGCCGGTGCTTCGCAAGACTCCAATCCTCGCTTGATTTCTTCAGCGCGCAAGCCAAAATAATTGCCGACCGCTGCAGCTGCCAGCGCGTTGTTGACGTGATGCGCGCCCGGGATCTTCAAATATATCTCGACGTTCTTCCACGTAAACCGCACGCAGCCATTTTCATCCTGTCCGGCGATTTTACCCTGGATCTGTGCCGGATTATTTGAACCAAACGTCACGGCTTTCAATCTTCCCGGCATGGCCTTCATGACATAATGATCATCGGCATTGACAAAAGCGACGCCGTCATGATCATGCAAATAATCGAACAGCTCCTTCTTGGCTTTGGCCACGCCGGCGAGATCACCAAAAAACTCGAGGTGGGCGTGGCCAATATTGGTAATCAACCCCAGATCCGGTTCTGCGATTTCACAGAGGCGTGCAATTTCGCCAAAATGGTTCATCCCCATTTCCACCACGGCTATTTCATGGGCGGGCGCGAGCTCGGTGAGCGTGACCGGCACGCCGAGATGATTGTTCAAATTGCCGGTGGTCTTATGGATGAATTTCTTCTGGCGCAAGACCGCGGCCGTCATTTCCTTCGCCGTAGTTTTACCGTTGCTGCCCGTGATCGCCAGCACGCTTCCACCCCAGCGTTTACGAATGGCGCGGCCGAGCTGCTGCAAAGCCTGCACCGTGTCGGTGACGATCAGAAAATTGCCCTGTGGCTTCGTTTGTTTTTCGAACCATTTTGTTTCAACCACTGCTGCCAGCGCACCTCTTTCGAAAACTTGCGCGATGTAATCATGGCCGTCAAATTTTTCGCCGCGCAGCGCAATGAACAACATCTCGCTGCCGCACGTACGTGAATCGGTCGAAACCGCCGCTGCACGACGAGTCAACAATTTTTCTTCACCAGCATAGCGCGCGTCCATCGCCCGCCGCGCTTCGCCTAGTGTGAGGATGATTGGCATTTGAGTCTTCAGTATTCAGTATTCAGTATTCAGTATTCAGTGTTCAGTGTTCAGTGTTCAGTGTTCAGTGAGCAGTGAGCAGTGAGCAGTTTTGGGCGTTCGGTGGAGGGTGTTTAATTGGTGTTCCATGAACAGCGATCATTGAACTAATCACTAATCACTGATCACTGATCACTGATCACTAATCACTGATCACTAATCACTAATCACTGCACACCGATCACTGCACACCAACCACCTCCCTCGCCGCTCTCACCCCAGCCTGGCAACGCAGATCGCAGCGCAGGCTTGAAGAAACCTCGGTGCCCGCGGGAGGATATTGCTGCACGACGCGGCCAGTGCCGGAGACGTGCGCGTCAATGCCGTGCACTGACAGTTGCTGCAAAGCCTGCCGCAACGAGAGCCCCACGACGTTCGGCATGCGCAGTTGTTGCTGCGCGCGATTGACTTCAAACAGTTGCAGCGTCACTTTCGCCTGATGGGCAACGGTGGCACCGGGCGGCGGCATTTGATTCAAAATAAAATCGCCTTTGCCGTCCCATACGGCCTCGAGGCCGAGTGAACGCAGCATTTCTTCGCCGGCCACGCGGCGACGGTTGGTAAAGTCAGGGAGAATGATGGTGCGGGTGTCTTCCATAATCGTCTCACCGGTGTTGAATATATACGACTCATTCAGTTCAGTCGAGTGCCGGGCGGGTTCGGCGAACAGAATTCTTTGCGCGATGCGTTTGAAAGTCGGCGCCGCGGCCAGACCGCCCCATTGCGACGTGCGCGGGCTTTCGAGCATCACGAAGATCAAATAGCGCGGCTCGGGCACCGGAAAAAAGCCGGCGAACGACACGTTCAAGTCCGACGACGAATAACCGCGGGCACGCGTGAGTGCTTTGTGAGCGGTGCCGGTTTTGCCTGCTATGCGCACGCCGGGAATGGCGGCGTTTTTGCCGGTGCCGCTGATCACCACGCCTTCCATCATGGCTGTGAGGGTGCGTGCGGTCTCGCCGCTCATCACGCGGCGCACGACTTCGGGCTCTTCGAAACGAGAGACCTCGCCCTCGGGGCCCTCCACGGCGGCGATGAGCCTGGGTTGCAGCAACTGTCCGCCATTGGCGATCGCGCCGTAAGCCATCGCCATTTGCATGGCGTTTACCAGGACCTCGTAGCCCATCGACATGGCTGCGAGCGAATAGCCCGACCACTCTGCCGGGTGCTTCAGCGTGCCCGAGGCCTCTCCGTCGGTATCGATGCGCGTGGGCATGCCGAATCCGAGATCGCGAGCGTAGCGATAAAATTTTTCGCGGCCCAGCAGCCGTGCCAGCTTGAATGTCCCGATGTTGCTTGAATTCGCGACGACTTCCGCGACCGTGAGATTGCCATAACGCTCGCCGTGATCGGTGATGATTTTGTCCGCGACTTTATACGCGCCGTTTTCGCAGAAAATGGGGCCGCGCGGCGTCCGGATTTTTTCTTGAATGACGCCCGCAAACGTAACCAGCTTGAATACCGATCCGGGTTCGAACAAGTCTGTGATCACACGGTTGCGGCGCGCGGCCATGGTATACGCCGAAGGCTGATTGGGATCGAAGCTCGGCTCGCACACCGTCGCCAGCACTTCGCCGTTCATCGGATTCGTCACGACCACCAGCCCGCCGCTGGCACCGAACAAGTCCATGGAAACGCGCAACTCTTCCGTGGCCAGCGCCTGTACGAGATAGTCGATCGTGAGCACGACTTTGCTGCCGTCAATCGCGGGTTTCTCAAGGCCGCCGGGGTTCGGCAATTGATTGCCGACTGCGTCCCTTTGCATGGTTTTGCGGCCGTCCTGTCCGCGCAGCAAGGAATCACAAGCCAGCTCGAGGCCGGCGATGCCGTAATTGTCGACGTCCGTATACCCCAACAGGTGCGCGGCGATCTCTTTATGCGGATAGCGCCGGCGTGCATCTTTTTCGATTCGAATACCCGGCAGATTCAGTGCTTTGATTTTTGGGCCGAAATCGGCGTCGACGCGGCGTTTGAGCCAGACGAAGGAACGATCCGTTTTCATGCGCTGATACAGCGCGGCCGGCCCCTCGCCCAGAACCTTTGCGATCTTTTCCGCCGCGGCGCGGCGATCCTTCATCAGCCGCAAATCCACGCCGATAGAAATGCAAGCTTCGTTCAAAGCCAGCGGATTGTGATTGCGGTCATAAATGAGGCCGCGTTGGGCTTCCAGCGACACCGTGGATTGATGTTGGACTTTGGCCATGTGCTGATATTTTCCATGTTGCAGTATCGCGATGTAAAAAAGGCGTCCCGCCACACACAAGCCAAAGAGCAAAAAAAAACCTTCCACGACCGCCACGCGCTGAAAGCGGGAAGAAGATTTCGGAGAAGAGCGGCGCTGTTTGTTGCTTTCCCGCCTGCGCTCGTTGCGCGCGAGGGTGAGGGCTTTCGTTCTCATTCCGATGAAACGACGATCAATTTGGGCGCCAATCCCACCAAGCCGAGGCGCTCGTGCGCGAGGCGGGATATGCGGATGTAACCCGCCAATTGTTCCGCCCGCACCAGATAACGATTGTTTTCATCCTGCAATTGCGTCGCTTGCGCTTCGAGCTCCGAGATCTTCTTGGCAAGCTGTCCCACGGAAACGCGCAGACCGATCAACAACAAGCTCAGGATCAAGAGGACGGCGAAAGGCACGAGTAAAAAAAAAGCGCTCTTGCGTTTCAGCCGTTCGAACGGCACCGGGCCGGCGATTTTGGCGATTTTGACCCGGGGTCTTATCGTTGGCGCGCCCGGGTGCAGCGCCGGCCTGGACGTGTGCGAAGTTTTCGCCGCCACCGGCTTCGAGGTCAGCACTGCTCTTATTGCAACGCCTCCCCGTGCGCGTGAGCTGGCCATGCGTTTCGCGGGTGGGCGGGAGTGTTTTTGTACAGGTGGTCGTTTCATCTTTTTTGCAGGACGCGCAATTTCGCACTGCGCGCCCGCCGGTTGAGCTTGATTTCTTCCGCCGCCGGCAGGACCGGCTTCGCGGTCAGCACGAGCGCCCGGCTCTGATTGCCACAAATGCATACGGGAAACTCCGGGGGGCACGTGCAGGCTTTGGCCAGATCACGGAAATACTGTTTCACGATGCGATCTTCCAACGAGTGATAGCTGATCACCGCGATACGGCCGCCCGGCGGCAACAGCGCGAACGCCTGCACTAAAAACTCGTGCAGCGCGCCGAGCTCGTCGTTCACGGCGATGCGCAGGGCTTGAAACACCCGCGCTACGGATTTTACTTGAAGAGGGCCGCGTACCACGCCTTCGATAATGCGGCGAAGCGCAGTCGTCGTAGTGATCGCACGAGAACGCCGCTTTTGGATGATGGCGCGCGCGATCGCACGGGCGCGCTGCTCCTCGCCATAGTCCCGCAGAAGACGCACCAGTTCGTCTTGTTCCAGAGCCGCCAAAAGCTCCGCTGCTGTTTGGGGAAGAGATGGATTCAGGCGCAGGTCCAGCGGACCCTCTTCAAGATAGCTTAACCCTCTTTCCGGCAGATCGATTTGTCGCGAACTCAGACCCAGGTCCGCGAGCACGCCGTCGATCGAGGGGCTACCCATCGCAGTCAAGAGGCTTGTAATCTGCCGGAAATTTCCGTGTGAGAAAGAACAGCGATTCTTGTATTTGGCCAAACGCTCTCGCGCTACGGCCAGAGCATTCGGATCGACGTCAAATCCGATGATTTTAAGGCCGCGAGCTCCCGCTTGTAACAAGGCCAGACTATGGCCGCCGTCGCCAAGCGTGGCATCCACGATAACCCGTGCCTCCGGTGTGAGCAAGTATCCCGTGACGGCTTCGGCCATGACGGGCAGATGATATTCACCTTGTTGTAGAGATCGCTGGGGCACGACATTATTTCGCTTTCCTTATCGAGCTGATTAGGTTTGAATTACAAAACCAGAAGAATGTCATTCTGTAAGAATCTTCCCAAGCACTTGGCATCACCTCGCGATTGCCGCGAAAATGGCGTTTTACACTTGCAGTTTTTCACTCCGCCCATTCTCGCAGAATTGATCATAGCTCGGCGCATCCCAGATATCGAAAAAATCTCCCATGCCGACGTAGCGAATTTCTTTCTCGATCTTGGCCGCTTGCAAAAACTCCGTGGGCATATTGATGCGGCCCTGATTGTCCAGCTTCACTTGATGGCACAACGCGAGAATTGATTGCATTTTGTAAATACCGATTTCAGTTTCTTCATCGAGATGGGAGGCCATGGGCAGGATCTTTTCGCGGAAATAAGAGACGGGATAGGCGCGAATCAATATCGCATTCGATTTCTCGATGAGCCGCAACACCAGCGTCCGGATTTGCAGCAATTCGACGATCTCACGTATTTTTGCTGGAATCGCAGCCCTGCCCTTGTCGTCCAACGTCTGCTTGTAACGACCGTAGAACTTTGGGATGATCTCAGTCAATTCAACCACAGCTTTATCCTGCTCTCCCAATTTGTTCCACTTTTCCCTACTTTCCACCACTTTCACCCAAATAATAAACTAACGCGGGGTAAAAGTCAAGCCATTTTTTGATAATTGATTGTTTTTTTAATAAGTTGAACGGGTGTACAAGGAATAATTTTGAGACCATATGAGAGAAAAACCTTGAGGCTACACTTGAAGTTTTCACCGTTCAATAGATGAAGCAGCAACAAGGGGCACTGCGATTTATTTGGTTTACACCTTACACGTTACACTTTACACGTGTAACGTGTAATGAATGAGCCCATTGGCCTTCCTAGTTCATTGTTACTTTAATTTGTATATGTGAGGACTATGGGTTGCAGTGAATAGTCCATAGTTTTAGCCATTTTTTTAAATACGCCGAAGGCGTATCACTCCACAGCCCAGGGCGCCCATCGGATGGGCGCCCTGGGAATCAATATCCCAATTCCATGGAACCCCAATCGGGGCATAGGTGCCAAGCTAAGGTTTTAGAGAATGCAAAAGCCCCGAAGGGGCGCCATGTAACAGCAAAGGGCAACGCCCTGGATCAGAAATCAATCAAAAGGTCTGGGAGCCCCAACGGGGCGGCATAGATTCTCATTCATTTCAACCATTTCGTCCAGGGGAGGGATTTGCCATGCCACAAAGCCTTGGCAGCATCTCAGTTCATTTTATTTGGAGCACGAGGGATCGACACAGCCATTCATCAAACCGGAAATCGAAAAAGAATTATTCAGCTACATGGCCACCATCTTTCGCGAATATGAATCTCCGGCGCTGACAATCAATGGGACCGAAAATCATGTTCACAGCCTTACTATACTTTCCCGCAAGATTACCATGGCCAAACTCATCGAGGAAGTGAAAAAAGCTCTTCGAAATGGATCAAACCCAAAGGTGAGTTTTACAGAAAATTCTACTGGCAAGTGGTTATGCCGCGCTGGGAATCGGACAATCGAATATTGAGGCATTGAAAAGGTATATTGCTAATCAGAAAGAACACCATCACAAAAGAACATTCCAAGAAGAGTACACTGCGTTTCTGAAGAAATACAGCATTGAATACGATGAACGGTATGTGTGGGATTGATGAACTCGCACTGCTATTCGATTAGTTCCGCCCCGTTGGGGCTTTTCGATTCATGAGGAGTGATTCTTGTCCAGGGCGTTGCCCCTCGCTGTTGCATTTCGCCCCTTCGGGGCTGTTGCATTCATGGCAAATAATTTGCAAAGTTTTCCGGTGGTATAAATTCGCGCGAAATCAAAATATCTTGCAAGTGTGTGGTGCAACCAACAGCATGAACTTCAATCAGGAACCACGGTTGCCGAATCGTGTGTTCAAAGTCGTGGCGCGGCGACAAAGAACAATGGCGGCAGGCAGCAGCAGGCGGCAAGAGCAGCCGCAAGTTGCGCAATTCTATGGGAAGAGCTTCGAGCAGATGGGAAAGATTGCGGGCGTGGTGATTTCGCTGCTTTCTCTATGTGGGATTCTTTTTGCGGCAGGCAGCAAGATCCAACATTTCATCGATGACCTCGCTCACCTACACCAGCAAGTGGACGAACACGAGGAACGCTTGCAACAAAACGAAGCAAATGATTCACACCGAGCCGAAGAGGTCGGCTATCTCAAGGGTAAACTCGAGCAGCATTCTGACCGTGAAGAACATCGCCCCTCCGGACACGTTGAGACCGAGCCCCTTGAGCAGCCCGCCCCCAAGCGCATGTCTTCACGCTCTCGTCCTAGGCCGTCCTCCCCTCCTCCCTCACCGCCAGTTGAATCTAATGCGATTCCCATTGGTGATAAGCTTTACATGGCCATTCTCTACGAGTATAACCAAGCGCTGCATCTCAAACCGGATCGCGCCGGACAATTAACCATCATCTGCAGGGCCGATCGCGCCGGCGATCTGGCCGCCAGCGAAGCCATCGCGAGTTCGCCCGAGCTCTTCGACCTGGCCCAGCATCTCGCCGCCAGGATTCGCCGTTGGAGATTTCCAGAGCATGTGACCGGTTTGGAGTCCGGCAGCTTTCGCAAAGTTTATTTTCTCTCTCCGCAGGGGTTCTAGTCCTGAATGTTGCATGGTACTCGCTGCCACCTTCGGCCACGATTGAAATCACGTAACTATTCAGCACCTGTTTCTTGTAAGCGGATTGAACGGATAAAGCGGATTTCTAAAACTTGTTTTGCAGAATCACTATCCGTTCAATCTGCTTCATCCGTTTACTCTGCTTTTTTTGAGCTGAATAGTCACGAAATCACAAGCTCAAAAGTGGAAGCCGCCTTTGGGGCGGCTCGTCAGCCCGCGGGTCACGATGCTAAAAAACTCTTTTGAATGTCAGGCTTGCGAAGGCGGGCATCCAGAGTACCCAACAAAATTCTGGATTCCCGCTTTCGTGAGAATGACAACTCTGAGCAAATCCAGTTACAATCTTTCGCATTTCCCCCACGCCCTCTGCTCCATGCCCCATGCCCCTCGCCCTCCGCTACTCACACCTCAGCGCCTCCACCGGATTCGCCAGCGCGGCTTTGAGGGTTTGATAACTCACGGTGACCAAGGCAATGGCCAGGGCGAGCAGGGTTGCAACTGCAAAGGTCCACCACCTTAAGTCGACGCGATAGGCGAAATCCTGCAGCCACGTGTGCATGGCAAAATAGGCGACCGGCCAGGCAATGAGGTTTGCGACCAACACCAGCTTGACCAGATCCTTCGCCAGGAAACCGACGATGCCTGCAACCGAGGCGCCGAGCACTTTGCGAATCCCGATCTCCTTGGTCTTTTGCTCGGCGACAAACGACGCCAGTCCGAACAAGCCGAGGCAGCCGACGACCAGGGCGAGTGCGGAAAAATACCTGAAAATTTGCGCCAGCCTCTGCTCACGGCGATATAAGCCCTCGAACGCTTCATCCATGAAAAAGTATTCGAACGGCCGGTGCGGCACGAGCTCACGCCATTTCCGCTCCAAAGCCGCCAAAGTTTGCGCAATGTTGTGCGCCTCGAGGCGAATCGCCATGTTGTCCAGATAATATGCAGCAGGTGCAATCAGCATGACCAAAGGCTCGATGGTGTGATGCAGCGAACGCAGGTGAAAATCTTTGACCACGCCGACGACTCTGCCGCTGCGCGGCCGCCCGGCGGCAACGCCCTCCATTTCGATTTTTTTGCCTATAGCCGAATCCCAGCCGAATCTTTTGACGGCGGCTTCGTTGAGAATGAAGGCTCCCTGCGCATCCGTCATGTGTTCCTTGGAGAAATCCCGCCCGGCAACGACCTCCATGCCGAAAGCCGGAATGAAATCATATTCGACGAGAACCGTCGGCAGATTCAGCTTTTCTTCCGGGCCCATGCCCTCGGCGCGCACGAAGAAATCGTAATAGCCTTTTTCCCAGGGGAAATTCGAGATGGCAGATATGTGGGATATCCCGGCCACGGTGGAAAGCTGATTCTTGAGGGAGGCAAAACTCTCCTGCACCGCCTCATCGCGAATGGGGACGACGAGCAGATGCGATTTATCGAATCCGAGGCGTTTGTTTTGAATGTAATGCAGTTGTTCCTGCACCACCCACGTGACGATCATCAGGACCACCGAGACGACGAATTGCACGATGACGAGCAGGCTGCGGAGGCGGAGCGGCGTGCGTCCTGCCACACCGGTGAGAGCTTTGCCTTTCAAGACCTGTACCGGCCGGAATCGCGCCAGGAAAAAAGCCGGGTAACTGCCGGCCAGAATTCCCACCACAAAAGTCAGTGCCAGCATGCCGAAAACGATGGTCCAATTGCCGCTATATCGCAAGTCGAGTTGTTTGCCGGATAGTGAATTGAAAAGAGGGAGAAAGATTTCGACCAGCACCAGGGCGAAGAACAAAGCGAGGCCGGCATAAAACAGCGACTCACCCAGGAATTGCCGGATCAACTGCGTTTTTTCCGCGCCCACAACCTTGCGCAATCCCACTTCGCGCGCACGGTTGGCCGAGCGCGCGGTGGCCAGATTCATGAAGTTGATGGCGGCGATTGCCAGGATAAAAGCCGCGATCGCGGAAAAGATATAAACATACGCGATGTTGCTGGTCGGGGCGATTTCATTTTCCAAATCGGAATGCAGGTGGATTGCGGTCATTGCCTGCAATTGCAGCTTTTGATAGGAAGCCAGCGTTTTGGGGAAGTTCCTATGCACGAATTCCGGCATGCGTTGGGAAATCTTTTCCGGAGCTTCCTGGGGCGGGAGCAAGATGTACGTGTACATCGGCGGATAATACCAGCCGTGATTCAATACCCAGGTCCCGATCAGCGCGTTGACGCTATTCATATTCGCCAGAAAATCAAAATCGAAATGGGAACGAGGCGGCACCTCTTCTAAAACTCCAGTGATGACAAAATCATGCTGGTTCTCGATCGTCAGGCTCTGACCCACCGGGTTTTCCGCGCCAAAGTATTTTTGGGCGGTGGCAGGGGTGAGAATCAAAGCATTGGGCTGATCCAGCGCGGTACGCGCGTCGCCATGTCGCAGGGAGAAAGTGAAAACCTCGAAAAACGTCGAGTCGACGAAGAAGAACCGCTTTTCCGGAAATCGCCGGTCTTGATCGCGCGCCACCACGACCTGGTGAGGGAACAAGCGCACGATTTTTGAGATTTCGGGAAACGCCGCGCGCAGCGCCGGTGCCATAGGCGCAAAAGTGTTGGCCACGCGCCGCACGCGCCCTTCCTGGCTTTCTTCGCAGATGAGCCGGTAAATCTGCTTGGCATTGACGTGAAATCTGTCGTAGCTGAGCTCGTCTTGAACATAAAGCAGCATCAAGATACAGCAGCCCAACCCCAGCGCCAGCCCGGCCACGTTGATGAAGGAATAGGCTTTATATTTCAGAAAATTTCTGAAGGCGATTTTGAGATAGCTTTTGAACATAGTCAATTCCTTGATGCTGGATGCTTGATACTGGATGCTGGATACTGGATGCTGGATACTCGATGCTGGTATCTCACCTCATTGCCCACTATCCATGACTCGTCCTGAAAATAGTTGACACTTTTCTTGGATGCTTCTTGGTATACCC
>JBOHQX010000378.1:0-40340 GCA_050732395.1 bacterium | reverse complement strand
AACCTCATTCTGTCATGCAGAAGGCATCTTGGTAGATTCGGCACCTAGGCCTGAAATCGGCACTGTGCCCGAGTCAACCAAGATCCCTGCGGGATGACATTTCAGGGTTTTCGGACAGGCTCTTAGCCGAGCGCCGTCCATCGCATAAATCTCGACCTGCAGTTTTTCTTTCCCTTAGCAAAGAAACTACTTATTCATTTCATAAAGTTCAGAGGCATTTGTATTTGAAATACGATTAGCTATTTGAAGCGCAATTTCTTCAGTGTGGTGCCTTATTAGATACCACAGCCAAATTAATTTGTCAACGAGTTTCTTGTTGTGAGCAGTGTAAAAACGCAAAAGCCTTTCGACACAGAGACACGGAGCGCACAGAGCGTCACCGAGTGAGTCTTTTTTGCTGGAAAGAAAGCGGGCTTTCGCCGCGTTTAAGTCACGTCTTCGAGGTGCAGGTGAAAGGAAAAATCGAACAGGCGCTCGCCAAGCTCAAACATGCTTATGATACGCAGCGGTCCAAGCCATTTCTGGTGCTCTCGGATGAGCGGGATGAACGCCGGGCACGCCAGTTTTTGCAACCGTTCTTGTCCGGATCGTTTCATGAGATTGGCGCAGTGACAACGTTGCTGGGTGTCGAAGAGATCGAACGCATGCACCACGCGCTCAGCTCCGTCAAAAGCATCCTACAGGAGACCTTCACATGACACCACCGCTCAGGCGACAATATCTGGGGATCAAACGGCGTTATCCGGACATGCTGGTGCTCTTTCAAGTCGGAGACTTCTTTGAGACATTCGATGAAGATGCCGTCACACTTTCCCGTGTGCTGGGCGTCACTTTGACGACGAAACAGCTGGGCAAAAACCTGCGCGTCCCGTTGGCAGGCATGAGAGTTAACACACCTTTACAATTTTGCACTTGCGAATTTATGATTTCCTTTTAAATTATATACAGTGTGATAATTTGATAGTTTCATTAACTGAGTAATACGTACCGACATTGGTTTAACGGCACATTGAGTGGGGCAGTCATGGTTTCCCTTTCCGCTGCTTTTATGCTTGCGACTTTCCCTCCGAGGTTACGCCTCCCTTCAAGCAGCATAACTGGTGTCCAAACCAATCCTTCTATGAATTTCTTGCGGCCAGTTTCCATAATGAGAAGGTATTGATACGCATCAGGTCGGCACGCCTTTCACGCCATTGGTCTTGAAAATGCTAACCATGTCGGAAGATAGTAAACGCTGCCCTTATTGCGACGAAGAAATCCACTTCAATGCCATCAAGTACAAGCATTGCGGTAGTTCATTGATGGAGCGGCCGGCCGTGACGGCGCTGCATGAAATCAGTGTCCTGGACGCGCTAGGGGCGCGCTACGAGGTTTTGCATGAAATCGGCCGCGGGGGCATGGGTGTGGTTTACAAAGCCATACAAAGAAATCTCGATCGCGTTGTGGCACTCAAGGTCTTGCCGCAGACGGTGACGCCGGATGCCGAGGTGCTCAAACGTTTTCAAAGTGAGGCACGCAAAGCGGCGTTGCTGAATCATCCTCATATTGTGGCGATTTATGATTCGGATGTGAAACATGGCGTGCCCTACCTCGCCATGGAATTCATCGATGGCCGGGATTTGCGCACGATTATTGTGCGCGAAGGCCCGTTGCCGTTTGCGAAAGTGATTGTCTGGATCAAGCCGGTCGTGGAAGCGCTGGCGTTCGCGCACCACAAAGGATTGGTGCATCGTGACATCAAGAGCGCCAACATTCTTGTTAGCAACGAGGGCCGGCCCGTGCTCACGGATTTCGGCATCGCCAAGATCATCGAAGATTCCCAAGTCGCCCGTGCAGACGAAACTTCACAGTTGACGCAGATCGTCATGGCCGCAGGCACACTGCAATTTATGAGCCCGGAGCTTCTCGCGGGCAAGCCGGCCCATGCCGTCAGCGATATTTATGCACTGGGTGTAGTCATGTATCACTGCCTCACGGGCGAGCTTCCTTTTCGCAGTGATTTGGAGCAGTTGATGCAATTAGACGCCGCCGAAAATACGGCTCCCGATCGTGCCAAGATTTTCGAACGATGGGGCGACTTTTGGATGAAAATGCGTAATTATGATGAAGCCGCTGAAAAATATCGTAACGGCCTCGCGGCGCTGCCGAACGATGTTAATCTGGTCGAGAAGTCCAAGAATGCCGAAAGGCAAAAGGATTTGTGGCTCGATGTGGAAGTGGTTCATGTCCATGGCGAGACGTTCGAAATGGGAGACAGCTTCGGCGACGGCGAGAACGACGAGCGTCCGCTACATAAAGTGACAGTGAAGGATTTTTTCATTGGCAAATACGAGATCACCTTTGGGCAATACGAGAAATTCTGCCGAGTGACCAGGCGCAATGTTCCCAGTGACAACGGCTGGGGCGCTGGAAAAAGGCCTGTGATCAACGTGAGCTGGAATGACGCCAATGATTTTTGCAGGTGGTTGTCGCGGCGGACCGGCAAAGTAGTGCGCTTGCCCACCGAAGCGGAATGGGAGTTTGCCGCGCGCAACCGCGGGCAAGGCATGAAATGGGCCGGAACCAATGAAGCCCAGGATTTGCGGTGCTCGAATCGCAGCGCCGGAGAATCTGGCCAAATGCATTTCCCAACGGGCTTTCGCATCGTGAGCTTGCAGGACTAGTTGCTGTTGTTTTTGGATGAGAGAATGAAAGCCGATACCAAACATTGCCCTATTGTGCCGAAGAAATCAAAGTGAGCGCATTTGAAAACCGGTGCGAGGCGTCTTGCCGAGCACAAAACGAGTTTGAAATTCTGGGAGCAAAACAAGCATGCCGGTTAAATTGAAGGTGACACTAGCAAACCAGCCTTCAATGGAGCAGGAGTTTCTCTATCATCAAGATCCGATCACGATCGGCAGGGAGAAGTCCAACGTGCTCCAACTGCCGGACGCCGTGCGCAAGCTGGTCTCCCGCTTTCACGCCCGGATCGAACGCAACGGCGAAGGCTTCCAGCTCATCGACCTCGATAGTCGCAATCACACTTTTCTCAACAACCAGATAGTGGAAACGGGCAAAGCTTATCCCTTGCGCGACGGCGATCGCATCAATATCGGGGGCTATATCCTCAACTTTTTTGTGCTGCGGATTCCCGCAGACGACGCGCCTGAGCCCGGCGTTGGCCTCAATCCTTTTCTCAATGAAGCAAACGAATTGACGCGCATTTTCAGCCGCCTCGGACAGAAGTATGCGCTTGAAGAGGCCATGCTGCGCACAGAAAACTTGCAACAAGCGCTGGCCGAGCCGTTGCAGGAATTGGCCAACAGCGCAGTAGGGGAAATCATTCAGGAAGTCTTGGGGCTACGGTCTGCAGTACCAGCGCCGCCGCCGGAATCTTTTGACCCCCAATGGCCGGACCTTTTGTCCCAGTTGCAAGAATTGCAGGATGAAAATGAAAAGCTGCGCCGCGAGAGCCGGCCCTTGGAGCAAGCGCTAGTCGAGCCACGTATGCCGGATCTCGAAACGACGGCAACCGGCTCATACGCAAGTGAACCGCAATATGCGCGCCTGTCCCGCGCTTTCGAGCTCTTGCTGGAAACGATGGTCAAATTGATTCAAACCCCCTTCAAGTTCGTCAGCGAATTCGAAGGGCGGACGATTTTCCAGCAGGCGGAGGTTTTCAAGCTTTATCGCAGCTCAGCCGGGGATTTGCACCAGCAGATTCTCGCTTCCCAGGTTTCGGAGGCCAAAGTCAACGAGCTCTTGGCGCAGTTGAAGCAAGCTGCGGAAAACGTGATCACGCATCAGATGGCGCTGCTCGAGGGTTATCGTGCGTGCGTCGAGGAAGGCACTCGCGAATTGTTGCAGCGCACGGATCCGGAAATCATTAGGCGCGAGTTGGGGAACCAGAAGCTGATTTTGGGGCCGATTTCCATACCGTGGCGGAGACTGCCGTTTTTTTTTCAATGGAAAATCTGGCAAGCTTATCGCAATCGGCATCGCGAGCTTGCCACGGAAGATCGCGGTGTCATCGAGCAACGCCTCTTTCATCGCGCGTTCATGAAGGGATACGACAAGCGTATAGCCGCGGCACCGGAGCGCTCGAGGCCAGGTTGAGAGCGGTTGTTCCACATTCATCATCAAGATGAGAGCGAAGCTTTCATCCGTCTCACGCTCTACACCTTACGCTTTAAACGTGCAAGGTGTAAATTCAAAATCAGAAGTGAAAGGCTAACAAGCATGGCGCGGCTGCAAAAAGTGGTTTGGTACGAAGGAATGAATCTCGATCCGCATCATTTCCAACAGATGGATCGGGCCTTTCGAGCAATTCTCAATGCGCGCGTGCGTGCGCAAGCGCGGTATGATTGGGGATTTTCCGAATTGCAGATCAACAAAGAAGCCCTCGCCAACGGCCAAATCGCATTGTTGAGTTGCAAAGGTGTCACGCCGGACGGCTTGGCTTTCGATATGCCGGAGGAGGATCGCCTGCCCAAAGCGCGGGCGCTCAATGAATTTTTTCCGGCGACGGCGGAAAAGCTGGAAGTTTTTTTGGCGATTCATGCCGAGCTACCCACCGGCAGAAATTGCCACATACCGCCCACCGCGGACAATGGCGAAGCGCGCTACTCCCTCGAATATTTCGATCTTCGCGATGACAATTCTGGCGACAATTCGCGCGCCATCGGTCTGGCGCGCTCCAATTTTCAATTGCGCTTCTCCGTCGAGGCATTGGACGAATTCAGTTGGCTCAAAGCGGCCGAAATCAAACGCGCTCCAAACGGCACGTTCGTGCTGAGTGATCGTTTCATCCCGCCCTGTTTGTCGCTAGCCGCCTCGGAAAATCTGATGAGCTTGGCCAACGACTTACTGGGGAGGATGGTTTCCAAGAGCGCGGAGCAACGCGGGCAATTGCCCTTTGGCAAACCCGAATTCACCACGAATGAATTGACGAGCCTGTGGCTGGCCCAAACGCTGAACACATTCATACCGATCATCAGCCATCTTTACAATGTGGCGCGGTGCCATCCGCATGAGTTGTACATGCAATGGCTGGCTTTGGCCGGACAGCTGGCCACTTATCCGACGGATTTGCTCATACGGCCTTCTGATTTGCCGCGTTATGATCATCAAAACCTGACGCAATGCTGTCAGCAATTGGCCAATTACATCCAGGAGCAGTTGGAGCTGATCAAGCCTGCGGCCAACTACGTGCTGCTTCAGCTGAAGAAGCAGAATGAGAACATGTGGTTCAGCCAGCAGATTCCGGAGCCGTTGTTGCAAATGGCACAACTCTATCTGGTGGCCAGCGGCGACATTGACGAGCGCCGCATGACGGCTGAACTGCCGCAAAAGATCAAAGTTGCGGCGCCGGAAAACATTCATATGTTGATTGCTGCGGCTGCACGTGGCCTGAATATGGCTTATCAACCTCGCCCGCCGGCCGGAGTTCCGGCGGGAGGCGGGCAGCAATATTTTCATTTAGAAAAGACCGGATTTTTCTGGGAAGCCATTAGCAAGGGCCGGGCCGTTGCTATTTATCTGCCGGGGGAGTTCGCGAATCTCAGAATTGAGCTCATTGCCTTGAGAGCGCGTGAAGGGGGAGGATGAGAGCCGTAATCTGTTATCAATTAGATCTTTGCAAAAAAAGCAAAGCCTTTAACCGCGAAGACGCCAAGGGCGCGAAAAGTCTTATTTATCTTGCTTTGCGTTCTTTGCGTCTTTGCGGTTAGTACTTTTGATTGCTGTTTTTTGCGTCAATCTTTTGTGTCAACCTTTTAGGATTCCAAATCTGGAGTTGTCACCATGCCTCACGCGAAATCCGGCGACAATGCCAAGTCGCGCATGATGGATTTCTGTTCTGAAGTCTTCACACTCATTTTGCAAATGCGCTCGGCGAGAGAATTTGGCGATCCCATGGTCTTACGCCAGCGCATCAATGATTTATTGCGCCGTTTTGCCGGAAGGGCCAAGGGGGCGAGTTTCGAGCGTGAGCCGATCGAGGCCGCGGTGTTTGCCTTTGTCGCCTTTGTAGATGAAACCGTCTTCAACTCGGAATGGAGCGGCAAAAATGCGTGGCTCGAGTTTCCGTTACAAATGGAACATTACAACCACTTCAATGCCGGCCAGGAATTTTTTACTCGACTGGACGAGTTCCGGCAGCGGGCCAATCTTCATGCGGAGATACTGGAAGTTTATTACATGTGCATGGTGTTGGGTTTCCGCGGCAAGTATCAATTGGAAGGTCCGGAGAAAATCAAATCCCTCGTGGAAGACGTGCATCATGAATTGCGCCGCGTGACCGGCCAGGCGTCGGGCTTGCTCTCGCCGCATGGCAAGCCTCGCGATGCCGTGGTCGCGACGGTTAAAGAAAGCGTGCCCGGTTGGGTCGTCGGGGTGGTGGCGGCGACGATTGGCTTGATTTTTTATCTCATCATGTTGTTCAGCATTTCGAATCGTGCGGATGACATAAAGGGCTTGCTGGAAAGAATTGCTTAGAGGCTTGCAAATCAAAAGAAAAAAGAACGCGCTACGCTTCACGTTTTGCGCCTTGGAGATATAAAGCGTAGGGCGTAATATTCCAGGTGGACGGATGACTTGGCTGATCAATACTTTGAAAAACCAACGCGTGATGATCGCGATCGGTTTCATTTTGCTCATTCTGCTGTTGGTCATCGTGGGCTGGGTGCGCGAGTGGACGCGCGCCGAGGTCCTTTTAAGCGTGATGCTCGTGATCTTTGCATGGGTTTTGTTGCTGATGTACGAGCAAATGCAGGCGGCGCGCCGCGCCAGCTCCATCGAGCAATCCCTGCGTGCCCATGGCGAGGAGCAGATCCGCGGCCTGCGGCCGGATAAACGAGCTGACATCGAGCGTTTCCAAAAGGAGCTGGTCGCGGCGATCGAATCGCTAAAAAGATCGAAGTTGGGGCGAGGCCGCAGTGGCAAGTCTGCTTTGTACGCGCTGCCGTGGTATATGATGATCGGCCCATCTGGCGGTGGCAAAACCACAGCGATTCTGAACTCCGGGCTGGAATTCCCCTATCGCGACGAAAACAACAACATTCGCAGCCTGCAAGGCGTGGGCGGCACGCGCAACTGTGAATGGTTCCTTTCCAGTGCCGCGATTTTGCTCGATACCGCCGGCCGTTACATTAGCGAGGAGGATGACCGCGAAGAATGGCTCGCCTTTCTGGATACGCTCAAAAAGCATCGCCGCAAAATGCCTATTAATGGCGTCTTGGTCGGCATGGCCATGGATGACCTGCTCAATGCCAATGCGGAAGAAATCGAATGGCACGCGCAAACCATCCGCCGGCGGATCGATGAGCTGATGCTACGCCTGGGCATTCGTTTTCCGGTTTATCTGGTTTTTACCAAGAGCGACCTGCTCGATGGCTTTGTGGAATACTTCGAGGGACTAAGCCGGCGGGAACGAGAACAGATTTGGGGCTGCACGTATACGGAGGAGGAAATGAAAAGCGCCAATGCCGCCGCCGTGTTCGAGCAGGAATTCGATACGCTTTTGAACACCCTGAACAATACGCGCCTGGCACACTTGAGCCAGCCTCTCAAGCGCGAGCAAAGGCGCAAGGTCTTCATGTTTCCACTGCAATTGGCGACCGTCAAGGAAAAGCTGGTCTACTTTGTTGGCAAGCTGTTTCAAGCCAATCCTTATCAAGAAAATCCTGTGATGCGAGGCTATTATTTCACGAGCGCCACTCAAGAAGGCGTGCCAATTGACCGCGCGATCGAGGCCATCGCCCGCGAGTTTGGCCTGGCACCGTTGTCGACATCAGGAGAGGGAGCGGCCACGGAGCGCAAGCACTATTTCATCAAAGACCTGTTTACCGAGGTCATTATTCCCGACCAGAATTTCCTCGTGCGAAAAACTTCACGCGCCGCGGATACGGCGCGGCTCATGCGCCTGGGCTTGATTGCGGGCGCCGTCGTGGCATTGGCGTTGTTCATCATGGGTGTGACGTTTGACTACGTACGCAGCAAATCGCAAATGCAGTGGCTGTCCGAGGCGGGCCCTCTCGTGGCGGAAGTGGATTGGCGCAATGCCGGCCTCCTGGCCTCCAATCTAGATCGTCTGGAGCAATTTCGCGCGCGCATGGATAGCCTGCAGCGCTATGACGACAGCTTTTCGCTGGTGCGCTTCGGGATGTCCCGCAATGCCACTGTGCTCGAGTCCGCGCGCCAGTTATATTCTCGCAAGATGAAAGGCTTCGTCGACGAATACATCTACGACGAGCTGGTGCAGCGCTTGCGCCAGTATGGCGTCGGCAGTGGCCTTTCGCGGGATCAGATTTACACTCATCTCAAAGCCTATTTGCTGCTGGGTGATGAAAGTGCGCGCCTAGAGGCGGATACCTCCAACTACGGCTTTTTGGCGCAAGAGCTCGACAACATCGCGATTTCGCGCTTGAAAACGCTGATCTCCCAAGAACAGACGGCGAATCATTTTGCTGCTTCTGCGGCTCATGTGGCCTTGCTCCGCCATATTCAGTTTTTTGTGCGCAATCTGCGCAAAAAAGGCGCGCCGGCTTTCCAGCAAAATGATCCCCGCTTGGTCGCGCGCGTGCGAGGTTTGATCAATGAGCCGGTTACGCCCATAACAGTTTATCGCAATCTCAAAAGCCGGGGCGTGAACAGCGCGCAAGCTTATGATGTCACGCTGAACAGAATTCTGCGCGGCGAGCATACGGAGCTGCTGTTGAGCAATCAAACCGTCTCCGGCTTGTTCACGCAGGAAGGCTGGAAGACCATTGCCGAAGAGCTGATTGAAAAGGAAAGCAAGAATCCGGATAAAGATGATTGGGTGCTTGGCAAGAGGCAAGTTCAAATGTCAGCCGCGGTCAGCGATCCCAAAAGACTGAAGGAAGAGCTGGTACGCCTATATTTCGAAGATTACGCGCAGAATTGGTGGCAGTTTCTGCGCAGTATTCAGTATGCTGGCTTCGCCGATCTCAGAACCGCCAATGAAAGCCTCGAGTTGCTTGGGGATGCGCAAAAATCGCCCTTGAAAGCCATTCTGGAAACGGCCAAACAGGAAACCGGTGTGGATCCAAATCTCCTCAATCAAGGTGTGGGCTGGCTGCAAACGAGATTCAAGTTGCCGAATGCGTTGGAGACGCATGCCTCATCTTACACGATCGACGCTTCGTTTGATCAAATGCACATTTTTGTCGCAGGTGCCGGCAACGCGCCGAATGAATTGTCCGGCGCTTTGGGCCTGCTGTTCGGCGTTGCGGCCGAGCTCGAGCAGGTGGCCACGGAGGCGAGCGGCATGAAAGCCAAAGATTGCGCGGTGAAAGTCGTGGCCGAAGCCGGCGCGCTGCCGCAAGCCCTGATAGAGCTGCGCAAGATGTGGAGGAATAAAGGTGGCGAAAGCCGGCCAGTCTTGGTCAATCTTTTCGAAACACCCTTGCGACTTGTCTGGGGCACGATTTTGGGTCAATCTTACAATTATCTGAATACAGAATGGCGCAGTCGGGTTTACGCCGAATTTGGCCGGCTCGCGCCATACTATCCTTTTAACAACAACGGCGCGGATGCGTCGCCCAAGGATGTCGCGGATTTTTTTAGCTCCCAAGGACCACTGTGGAAATTTGCAGATCAGGAATTGAAACCTTTCTTTCGGCTGGACAACTTTTCTCAACCGCTGCTGTGGGAAGGTCAGGGACTGGCGCTGTCGAGCCGGACGCAGGAAGCTTTTCGCCGCGCGCGAGACCTGGGCACCGCCTTGGGCAGCGGCACGGTCAGCTTTGAGGTCCAAATGCAACCGGCCAAATTCAAATCGCCGAACGATCAGGATGCTTTTGACAAAATCAGACTCATGATTGGCGGACGGGAGCTTGACTTCAGAAGAGATAATCCTCCCAAGTGGGAAGGCTACACTTGGCCTGGCAATCAGGCTTCGCGCGGTGGCACCATCAGTATCCTTGATGAACGAAGATTTCAGCCTGATGAAGAAGTTGGGAAAGTAGGATTCGAGCGGGAGTGGGGCTGGTTCCGGTTGTTGAATGCGGGCAAATCAACCCGCATCAATAATGTCGAATATCAATATCAATGGGCCCTGACCACCAAACGCAGAAATGAATTGCTCGTGACTTTCGTCTTGCGTGCCAGCAGTGGCGTCAATCCTTTTGCGTCACGGTTGCTCAACTTTGATTGCCCACAGCAATTGAACTGATTCGAGCTTTTTCCGTGTGACAGTATTGCCTAAAACAACAAGGATGTGAGACATGGCAACGATGCATTTTCAAGCAGGATGTTTTGGCAAGCTCCCGCAACACGGGGATTTCATCCGGCATAACGCCGGCACACGCGAAATGCTCGCCTTTGACCAATGGCTGCAGCAAGGCTTGTTGCACCTTAAAACGCAATTGCGCGAGCGCTGGGAAGCGGCCTACAGCCTGGCCCCAGCTTATCATTTTCTGTTCTATGCGGACAATGCCGAGCGTTTTTTGACCGGGATTCTTTTTCCCAGCCACGACAAAGCTGAGAGAAAATACCCCTTTTGGGTATCTGTGCACGTGGAGCGCCCGACTTTGGGCGAGCAGATGATGCCGTTGGTACCGTTGATCTTTTCGCCTTTTTTTGCCCGGTGCTTGCCGTTCTGTCGGGAAGCGCGTCAAGGCCTGGAGATGCGAGAGATCGCGGCGCGAACGGAGGCCTTGCAGATGAAAGTTACGCATAATTCCCTGCCGGAAATCCGGCGGCACAACTTTTTTCTAAGCGACACCTCACAGGCGGTTTTTTGGAGCCGGCTGTTTGGCCGGTTCGAAGATCCGCGCAAATATCTATTGGTGAAAAATATGCTCGAGATTCTCACCCCCTTTCGCCAAAAAGAGCTGTCGCGTTTGTCCTTAGGCCTGCGTTTTCCGTTGGCGCAGGCGGCGGAAGAGCTCGCACACAGCGCAGTTTTTTGGCTGCAAATGAGCTTCAAATTGTTGGGCAATCCCGTAGCCACGCCGATCCTGTTTTGGAGTGTTCCCGAGCGAGAAAAAGGCGCGTATTTGTATCTCTTTTTCCGCCCGCCCTCGGCTAAGAGCTTTTTGCAATTAATTCAGCCGGAAGCGCCCAGCGACAATATCTGCGAGCTGGAAAAAGAAGGTGCAGATAAAATCGCCCTAGCCGCTCGAGCGCTCAAGGCTTCCTATCGCGAGATGCTGGAAATGCCGGAAATGAAACTGGACGAGATGTTGATGAGGTTATAGCTCATGAATGAAATTCCGCAAGCCGTAGCCGCACTTCTGGTACCGGTCTCGAGCGCTGCGCCGACCGGGGATGCAGAGCTCTCCCAAGTCTCGGCCTACGTCAACTTGCATCAGGAAATCAGCAAAAACGCCCCTAACTATGCCAACTGCATCACTTGGGCAACGGAAGTGCTCAAGCACAACAGCAAGCATGTAAGGGTGGCGGCGTGGCTGTGCTTTGCCTGGTATCGCCAGGAAAAAATAGCGGGGTTGCACAATGGCTTGCTTTTGCTGGTAGAGCTGCTTGAGCGTTACGCCGGCCAATTGCATCCGCAAGATCGCGCGCAACGCAGCCAGGCGATTCAATTTTTGAACACCCCTCGCGTGACGGCATTGCTGGCGCGCGAAAAAATCGAAGAGAGGGAGGTTACGGTCGCAAAAGAGACATTTACAGTTTTGGAGAGGCTTTCCAGCCTCTGCCGACAGCAATTTCCAGAAAATGGTCCAATTTTGAACACATTCGCTCAACTTTTAGAAAATTTTGCCAAGACGGTTACTTTTAGCTCCCCATCCGAAACTGAATCGGCACAAAAGAAGTTAGCAGAGACAAGCACCGGTAAGACCCCGGCTGCAAATCTATATGCTTCTTCAGAAGCCAAAGCCGGGCCGGCAAAGCAAAAAGCTGCGGAGGAAGAGCCGGAGCCCGCCATTCAAGTTCCTGACCACGTTAAAGAACTTCTGGAGCCGATTTCAGCGCAGGCGCCGGCAGGCCAAGATCTGTCCGGACATGAGCTCTATCTCAAGCTGCAAATGGAAATCGGCAAGGTTAAGCCGAACTACGATCACTGCCAGTCCTGGGCGGAGGAGTTGCTGCAAGAGCAGTCAAAAGATTTGAATGTGATCACCTGGCTTTGCTTCACGTGGTATCGCAAAGAAAAAATTATTGGCCTAAAGAGCGGCTTGCTATTGATGCTCAAAACGCTTCAGCAATTCGGCGACCGGCTCCATCCTGCGGATCTGGCGCAACGCAGCAGGGCCTTCAATTTTCTGAACCGGAAGCAGTTGGCGAAAATTCTGGCGAGTGAAAAAATCGACGCCAGCAACGCCGAACAAGTCCGTCTCTTGCATACGGTTTTTCTGAAATTGAAGGAAGAATACCGCCGGCAATTTTCAGAAGACAGCTTGCGGCTGTTCAAAGAGCTGCAAGAAACCATTGCCGAACATGTCAAAACTGCCGCCGAAGAAGAATTGAAGAAAGAGCAGACAAGGAAGGCAGAAAAATCGCGGCCAATAGCAGAACGAATGCAGGAGCGTTCCGCTGAGCAGGAGGCCAAGTCTGCGCCAGATAAAAAACCACAAGCAACTTCGATCACCATAGGTTCCTTCAGTGACGCGTTGCCTGCGCTAAAAAAGGCGCTGGCCTCTTCTTTTGAAGAGCAAGTGGAGGGCAAGAAAAGACGCAAAATCCCGGAAGACGTGAATATCTATGGTCTCTCACGACAATTGCTCTGGGGTAAACAAACCGGGCTGCCGCCGGCCGATAAGGAGGGCGTCACACAAATTGACGGACCCACCAAAGAGAAGCAAAGCTATATTCAAAACTTTTTTAGAGAGAACAATTGGGACGAACTGATTCCGGAAATCGAAGTGCGCTGCATGGATGACGAGCGCTTCAAATTCTGGCTGGAGGCGCAGCGTTTTGTCGTGCAGGCGCTGGAAGGCAAAGGCGGCAAAGGGCGCCAGGCCGCGGAAGAGATCAAGTTTCATTTAGCGCGCCTGATCAACCGCCTGCCAGGCTTGGCCAGGCTCAGATTCAAGGATAAAACCACTCCCTTCGCGGAGCAGGAAACCGTGCAATGGCTGGAAGAGGAAGTGAAAGGCATGTTGGGCGGCAAAGGCGAAGAGCGGATTCTGCCGCCGATCATGGGCGAAGATTATGAGCCTATCAACAAAGAATACGAAACCGCCTGCGCGCAATTGCCGGAGAATTTCGAGAAAAACGCCGAGGCCATGCAGAAGGCAAGCGCTGGCGACATTCGCCGCAAAGGCCGGTTCTTGCGCGGCCTCAATCTCGCCAATTTTTGTCTGAACGCTAAGCAATATGAGTTAGCCAAGGCGCTGCTCGCGGATTTGCTGAAAAGAATTGACGAATATCATTTGACTGAATGGGAACCCGCGCTGTGCACCGCGGTGTGGCAATCCACTTATCTCGCCAATGTGAAGCTTTTGCAAACAGACGATCAAGCGCTCCAGAAAGCCAGTTTGCTGGCCCAACAAAAAGAGTTGTTCGAGCGCATTAGCTTGTACGATGGCCTCCGGGCCTTAACCCTCGCCAGCCGTCAACCCAAAGAAGGAGAATAAATCATGGCCAAACTACCCACCCCCAAAATCGGCACGCGTGTCAGCGTCAAAATTCTTCCCAGCAGCGACGCGAAAGAAAGCGTCGAGCTGGATTATCGTCTCTTGATTGCGGGAGACTTCAGCAAGCAAGAGCCTGGCGCGCAGGGGGAATTGAAAGATCGCCGCATTTGGGAGATCAAGAGCAAGCGTGATTTCAAGACGACACTGGAGAATATCAATCCCCAATTGAAGCTGGCCGTGCCCAACCGGCTCTCGGACGATCCCGAGGCACAACTGGAAGTGAATCTGAGTATCAAAGACATGAAAGACTTTCATCCGGATGAGATTTCGCGCAAGGTGGAGCCGTTGCAAGACTTAATGGAAGCAAGGGATCGTCTCAAGAAACTCAAGCTCGCGGTATTGAAGGATCCCAGTCTACGCAAAGCGATCGAAGGCGTGTTACAGGGCGGCGCCGGCAACCTCGAAGAATTGATGTCGAAATTGGAGCCGGCCGAGCAGAAGGGATGAATGGCGCACCATGTGAAAAACCCGCGTCTTATACCATTACAAGTCAGCTCTTTGCCAAAAGTTTTCTTACACAATACGTTTTACGCACGACGGGTCACGTGAAAGGGTAAGATGCGAGGTAAACTGAAGAGAATTTCAATACTTTGCGGCGAAAATCTATTTCAAAGATAAGTGGAGCGAATGACATGAATGAGGCTAAAACCGCCCAAGAAACCCAGGTCGCAACCAGCTCGATTGACAAGCTGGTCGGCATGCTGGATACCGAACAAAAGAGCGCCGTGCACGAGCTGATCACCCGGATTGGCAAAGAACATGAGGTCTTCCGCGTGACCGGTGCGCTGATCGACTCTTATATTGCCGATCTGGACAAAGTCATTAGCGCGCAGATGGACGTGATTCTGCAACACCCCGATTTTCAGAGCGTAGAATCCGCTTGGCAAGGCTTGCATTTTTTGGTGCAAAGCACGGAGTTCAGCAAGCCGGTGAAGTTCGAAATTCTGGATTGCCCGAAAGAAGAGTTGTTCGAGGACTTGGAAAACGCGGCCAACGGCGAAGGCTATGAGAAAGAATCGGGCTTGTATCATCACCTTTATTGGAATGCGTACGACCGCGTGGGCGGCCATCCTTATACCGCCATCATCGCCGATTATCAATTTGACAAAGGCGCGCAGGACATCAAGCTCCTGCAGCATCTCGCGATCATGGGTGAAACCGCGCAAATTCCTTTCATCGGCAATGCCAGCGTCTCTTTTTTCGGGCATGAGAATATGGGCCAGGTTATGAACGATCGTTTCCTGGCCGAGCAAATCAAAGACGGCGTGGATTACACGGCTTGGCGCGCTTTTCGCGATGATGATCGCTCGAAATACGTGGGCCTGTGCCTGCCGCGTTTCCTGGGGCGGCTGCCCTATGGCCCGGAAACCGATCCGACCAAGAATTTCAACTATGTAGAAGGCATCTATCGTGAGGGTCAGGACCACAGCCTGTGGTGCAACGCCGCTTTCGCATTGGCCAGCAACATGGTCAGAAGCTTCGAGCAGTCGGGCTGGAGCGTGAAAATCGTCGGCGTGGATTCCGGCGGGCGCGTGGAAAATTTGCCCACGCCTACCTATGAAGAGGGCGGCCAGAAAAAAGTCAAGGTGCCGGTCGAGGCCTCGGTCGGCCAGGCGAAAGACCAAGAGCTTTGTCAGTTGGGGTTCATTCCTCTGGCGCATTGGGATCGCACGGATTACGCCTGTTTCTTTGAAGTGCCTTCCGTGCACAGGCCGCTGGAGATCAAAGGCGATCCGGATGCGACCGCAAACTATGCCGTGGGCGCGCGCCTGCAATACACCATGCTGGTCACCCGCATCGCGCACTATCTCAAATATCGCCAGTTGCGCTTTGTGGGCCGCAACGCCGGCGCGGGTGACATTCAAAAAGATCTATCTACATGGCTCGATACCCTGGTTGCCGATTTTCCCAATCCGGACGAAAAAATCATTGCGCAACGGCCCTTGCGGTCCTATCAGCTCGAAGTGAATGAGCTGCCCGAGAAACCGGGGTTTTTCCAGATTACGGCCGAATTCCGGCCGCACGTCGCCATTGTTGGCATGGACATCAATTTGCGCTTAGTCGCCTATCATTCGGGCGAGGAAGGAAAATGACCATCATTCACTATTGTCACTTTACATCCTGCATTTCACACGTGTAAAGCGTCAGGTGTGATACGATTCTCTTCATCACCCCGGATCAGCCTTTTCACTAAACTCACTAATTGGAGGATTCAGTCATGCCAATGCAAGGCGAACTTCTCGTATTCAATCACGAGAATACTCAATTGGAAGGCCCCCGCGAACACAACAAAAGCAGCCTGGTCTCGGAATACACTCATGAGGTGTATCGCCCCTATGACGCCGAGGAAAACAAGCTGCAAGGCATCCGCCGGCTCACTGCTTTCACGGTGGTGAAAGACGTTGACAAGCTGTCGCCGCAGTTGTATGAAATGGTCTGCAAAGGGCGAAACTGCAAAAAAGTTGAGGTCAAGCTTTATCGCACCGCCAAAGAAACGGGCGATGAGGAAGAGTATTTCAACTATATTTTGGAAGACGCCAAAGTCATCTCCGTCGAGAACTATATGCCGTCGTCCAAGTTCGCTGAAACGGAGAACATTGGGCATTTGGAAAAGGTCAAATTCCTGGCCAAGTCTTTCACCTGGAAGTATCTCGAAGGCGGCGTGGAGTATACCGAGCCGATTGTCTAAGCACGATGCTGGTTGCGGGAAGACCTGCCGGTAGTTTTGGACACGGATTTGCACAGATTGGCACAGATAAAAAACTTTATCCGTGAAAATCAGTGTCATCAGTGTCCCATTGTTTTTTGCTTGAAACGACCGGCATGCCTTCAGCAACCAGCATCCCACAAAACCTATGGAAAACCTCAGCCTCTACGACGTGCTCGTTGGGTGCTTTCCCTCGGAATGGCCGGAGGCGATCGGTGATCCGATTGAAACCACGGTCACGGAAATAGAACATCTGCCGGAGGATCGCAAGCTGCGCCTCAGCATTATCGAGAATTTGAAAATGGTGCTGCAGACGCGGCAGGGCTCGGTTTTGCATTTGCCAGATTTCGGCATTCCAGATATCCTGCAAAGCTACAAGGATACCGGCTCCACTGACCCGATCATTGCGCAAATCCGGGAAACCATATTGAAGTACGAGCCGCGCATCGGCGAGGTGAAAATCAAAAAAGATTTTTTTGACGAAAAGAACTTGCGCCTGTCATTGCGCATCACCGCGTCAATCAAGGAAGCGCCGCAGCGTGAGATTCTGCTGACCGAGTTTTCCACGACGGGTTGGACGAAAGTGGTTTTTGAGCGGGATGCCTCATGAGCATCGAGAAGTACTTCGAACAGGAATACAATTATCTGCAGGTTGCCGGCAAAGAGTTTGCCGAGAGGCACAAAACTTTGGGCAGCAAGCTCAAGCTCTCCGAACGGGAGCGCAAAGATCCCTTTGTGGAGCGCTTGTTCGAAGGTTTTGCCTTTTTGGCCGGGCGCATTCACGAACGCCTGGATGATGAGCTGCCGGAAATCACCGGCGGCCTGTTGGAGCAATTGTTCCCGCATTTGTTGCGGCCGTTTCCCTCGTGCGCCATTCTGGAAGCCAGACCTCGAGCCGGCACGATCACCAAGCCCATAATCGTGCCGCGCGGCGGCGAGATTCAGACCGCAACAGGGCAAAAATACAAAATCAAGCGCAAGACCAAAGCCAGCCCGGGCGCGTCTGATGCGGCCCGCGAAAGCGAAAAAGTAGAGCCGGCGGAATTTATTTTTCGCACCACGCAAGAACTGATCGTGCGCCCGATGCGACTGAAAGCCGTGCGGGTGGAAGAGACCCCCGAAACCACTTCGGCGGTGATTCTGCAAATTCAGCCCGATCGCAACGTGAATTACGAAGCGCTGGCACTGAATAAACTGCGGCTGTATCTGCACGGCGCTGCCTCGGTCAAGTATACGCTGCTGTTGTTTCTGATCAAATACGCCAAATCGCTGGCCGTGCGCGAGCTGCCGGGAACGCCCACCCGCTTCCAAAAGGTCGAATCGTTTCACCTCAGCATCCCCGGACTGTCTGACGGCGACGACCGTCGCGAAGAAGTTGCGATTCTTCCCTATGCCCGGCAAAGCTTTACCGGCTACCGGCTGCTGCAGGAGTATTTTGCTTTCCCGGAGCGCTTCTTCTTCGTCGATATTCAAGGCCTGGACAACTTTGCCGCCTCGCGCGACGGACATCCCTTTGAGATTCAAATCACCTTCGACCGCAAGCTCGCGCGCGAACGGCATCCCGGCTTGGAAAACATTCTTTTGCATTGCACGCCCATCGTGAATCTTTTCGATCGCGAAACCGAAGAAGTGGCTGTGACGCAACGCATGCCGGAATACTATCTCATTCCGGATCTCGACCGCCGCTGGAGCCGGGAAATTTATGCCATCAAAAAAGTGACCGGCATCGGTGAGAACAAGCTGGAGCAGTACAAATATCTGCCGGTCACTTCTTATGACATTCTCGACGCCACGGACCCGGACTACGAATACAAGAGATTCTATGCGATCGTCCGCCGCCTGCCCTCGGAACAGGGCGCGATGGCCGACACCTACATTCGCTTGTTCGGGCCGAGCCTGGAGCAGGCGGTTTTTCCCAAAGAGACGCTGAGCCTGGAAGCGATTCTTTGCAACGGCTCGTTGCCGCCCTCATATTTGGAGGTGGGCGCGATCAAAGAGCCGATTAACTTTCCTCCGGGCATTGAAGCCTCGAATCTGACCGTCCCCACGGAGGTTCTGGAAGGCCCGCAGCACCAAAATTATTTATGGGCTTTGATCTCGCATTTGACCTTGAGCTATTCCACTTTGGCTGAGACCGAGACCCTGAAAAGCATTTTGAGCTTGTACAATTGGTCGCCCGCCCACAATAATCCCAACAAAAAAAGAATTCAAGGCATGATCAAAGTGCTTCCGCCGGTGGCCAAAAATCTTTTTTACCAACGCAGCTTGATTCGCGGCGTCGAGTTCAAGCTGGAAGTGGAGCCGCAAGCCTTCGAAAATGGGGAAGGCGATATTTATCTCTTCGGCTTGGTTCTGAATCGTTTTCTCGCGCAATATGTGACCATCAATTCCGTTGTGTTTTTGACCATTGTGGAAGCGGGCACCGGCAAGGAATACAAATGGGAACCGAACGCGGGCCAGATTTTGCCCGTCTGATTGCAGAATTGGAACGGCACGCGCCGGAATATCAAGTGTTCCAGGCGATTTATCTGGCAGAGATAGCCAGCCGGCAGTTGCATCCGCAGCGCCAAACCTTCGGCCTGGATCAGGTTGGCTTGAAGTTCCGGCCCCATGAGATGTATGTCTATCCGCCCAAAGACATTCGCACGTTCGAGTGCCGGGACAGTGTCATGACGTTCGTGTTGAATTTCATGGGACTGTATGGGGTCAATGCGCCTTTGCCGAGGTGTTATCATGAGCAAGTGGCCCTGCAGCAAAGCGTGCATGGCGCCGGCAACGTGCCGCTGCAAAATTTTCTGGATATTTTCAACAACCGTTTCTACTGGCTCTATTATCAAGCCTGGAAAAAGTATCGCTATTATCTGCAATTGAGCGAAGAGCCGGGCAATAAAACCACGCAGCGCGTCTTCGCGTTTATCGGCCAAGGAATCGTCGCGCGCCGGGAAAGCTCCGGCATTGCGCGCATGCGGCTGTTGCAGTTTTCCGGCATTCTCTCCCAGCGCGTGAGAAACAAAGCCGGGCTGCACATTTTGCTGCGGGAGTTTTTTCCCAAGTACCGCCTCGCGATCCAGGAATTCGTGCCGCATTGGGTGCAGTTGGCGGAAACGCCCAGGATGGGCGGCAAAGGCGGTGAGCCTGCGTTCCAATTGGGCGTGAACAGCGTGATCGGCCGTACGATGCTGGATTACATGGGCCGTATTTGCCTCGAGATCGGCCCCATGCCGTTCGTCGATTATTTGGAGTTCACGCCCGCAGGCAGGCAGGCGGTCTTGCTGAAAGAATTGCTCCGTCTCTATCTCAACGACGGCCTGGAGTTCGATGTGAAGTTCATCATCCAATCCGAAAGCATCGTCACCGTGCCGTGGAACGACAAGCGGCTGCGTCTGGGCTCGACGATCTGGCTGGGCAGGCCGAAGGAAGAACTCGTGCCAGTCTACTACGCGCATGAGCAGTATGTGGGGAGGTTGAGTTAGAATTGCCAACATAAAACTCAATGAGGTGTTCTTATGGCGAGAGTTTACATGAAGGTTGTATCATCATTGAGAACAAAGCGGTCGACAAGCTGCTGGCCGTGCACGAAGCCCAGCTTCTGACCTACTTGAAACTACGTGATTGTCGCCTTGGTTTTTTGTTGAGCTGGAACGTTAAACTCATGAAAGAGGGCATACAGCGAATGGTCAATAATCTATGATACACGATTGCTCAGCGCAGACAGAAAAAACGCAAAAAAAACTTCGCGCCCTTTGCGTCCTCGCGGTGAACAAATTGGTCGTTACTACATGCCGCATACTGGCACTCTCAAAGCAACTTAACATTAACGCACGCGGATTGAAAGCTTTTTCCGTGTGCGTTTTTGATCCTCGTGTGCTGCCAAATGGGCTTCTGTTTTGAGCTTGACTGAAAATCAGAGGTAGACCTTACGTGCTAAACTTTACACAGAGTTATAAGCTTGACTGCTTAAATCTCTTTCGAGGCACCCATGCGCAGCGAAGACCTTCGCTCTCTGCTGTTAAAGCTCAACAACTACCTTGTCCGCAATCTCGATACAGCCACAGGTGTGGGTATCAAACGCGGCCACTATGAGATTGCGATGGAGCATTTGCTGGTCGCGTTGCTCGAGGACGGCCATGGCGATGTGCCGCTGATCTTGCGGCGCTTCGGCATCGAAGCGTCGCGCGTGCAGGCCATCTGCATCAGCAACCTCGATGAAATGAAAACGGGCAATCCCGGCAAGCCCAAGCTCTCGCCGTTGCTGACGGAGTTGTTGGAGCAAGCGTGGATCGCCAGCTCCGTGCATCATAAAGAAACCAAGATTCGCTCCGGCGCTTTGTTCGAAGTGTTCATCGCCTCGGAGCTGGTGATCGGCACCGGATTGATGGAAGTTCTCACGCCGATCAAACCGGACGAGCTGCGCAGCGAATTTTACGTTATCGTCGCCGGCTCGGCGGAAGATGCCGCCGCCGCGGAAGAATTGCCGCCGGAAGAAGCCAAAGAAATTCCGCCGGGCGGCTCTGTGCTCGATCTGTACACCACGAACTTGACTGCGCAGGCCAAAGCGGGAAAGATCGATCCCATCCTGGGCCGTGACGATGAAATCATTCAAATGATCGAAATTCTCAGCCGGCGCAAAAAATCCAATCCGATTTTGCTGGGCGAGCCGGGCGTAGGCAAAACTGCGGTAGTCGAAGGTTTGGCCCTGAAGATAGCAGCCGGCGAAGTGCCTGAAGTTTTGAAAAAGGTACAGGTACATGCCCTCGACTTGGGCGCGTTGCAAGCCGGCACCAAAATGCGCGGCGAGTTCGAAAAAAGATTGAAAGCGGTAATCAACGAAGTCACCAAGTCGTCGCAGCCGATCATTTTGTTCATTGACGAAGCGCATACCTTGATCGGTGCCGGCGCTGCTGCCGGCGGCGGGGATGCGGCCAATCTGTTGAAGCCGGCGTTGGCGCGCGGCGAAATGCGTGCCATTGCCGCCACGACCTATCTAGAATACAACAAGTATTTCGCCAAAGACGCCGCACTTGAGCGCCGATTTCAACCCATTCATATCGGCGAGCCCGAGGATGACAAAGCCATTCTAATGTTGCGGGGCTTAAAAGAAAGATATGAGGCATATCACGGCATTCACATTACCGACGAAGCGCTGGCTGCGGCGGTGAAGCTTTCGCGGCGGTTTATTGCGGGCCGGCAACTGCCAGACAAAGCCGTGGACTTGCTGGACACTTCTGCGACCCGGGTGAAAATGTCGCTCACCAGCAAGCCTCCCAGCCTGGAATTGGCAATCAGCCAGTTGAAATCTCTCGCACTCGAGATTGAATCGCTGCAGAAAGATGCGGATTTGAACATCGGCGATTATGCCGCAAGACTCGAAGATTTACGCGTCCAAAAAGCGCAATTGGAAGCGGAAATCAAAGCCAAAGGAGAGCGCTGGAACCAAGAGTGTGAGCTGACGCGGCAGTTGATGGAATCACGCAAAAAGAAATTCGCCGAGCAAGGGAAAAAGGGCGGCGCTGCCATTGACGCCGAGCTCAATAAATTAAAGAAGCAACTGGCTGAGCTGCAGGGCGAGAATCCTCAAGTTTTTGCCGACGTCACCGGCCAAACCGTTTCTGAAGTGATTGAAGCATGGACCGGCATTCCCGCGGGCAACATGAATCGCGATGAAATGGCCACGCTCATGCAGCTCGAAGCCGAGCTGAAAAAGCGCGTGGTGGGACAGGATCATGCCACCAAACAGATTGCTGACGTCATTCGCGGCGCCAAAGTCGGCTTGAAAAAAGAAGAAGGCCCGATCGGCGTGTTTCTGCTGGTGGGGCCAAGCGGTGTGGGCAAGACTGAGCTCGCGCGCACCGTGGCGGAGGCGCTGTTCGGCGAAGAGCGTTTCATGGTCACGCTCAACATGACCGAGTATCAAAATGAATACAACACTTCGCGCTTGATCGGCGCGGATCCGGGGCTCGTGGGTTATGGCGAAGGCGGGGCTTTGAGCGAGCCCGTGCGCCGGCGGCCGTACTGCGTTGTGCTGCTCGATGAGATCGAAAAAGCGAACGCAGCGGTGATCGACCTGTTCATGCAGGTTTTCGACCGCGGCATGCTGCAGGACGCCGACCGGCGACAAATCAGTTTTTCCAACACTATCATCTTCATGACTTCGAACCTGGCTTCGGACGTGCTGTTTGAAAAATATAACGCCGGCCTAACGGATCCCGACGAGCTGCTCGAAGAGCTGCGGCCCTATTTGAACCGCCATTTTCGCCCGGAGTTTTTAGGACGCATCAAGCCGATCGTCTTTCTGCCTTTGGGCGCGGAGGTGATGAAAAACATTGTCGAGCTCAAGCTGGGCCGCGTCGGCAAGCGCCTGAAGGAAAATCAGAACCTCGAAGTGTATTTCGATGCCAAGGTGATTGACGAGATCGTGGCGCTGTGCACGCGCGCCGAGACCGGCGCCAGAAACATCGATGCCATCGTCGACCGCAACCTGGCGCCAGAAATCTCCGCCAAGCTTCTGGGCTTTATGGCCGAAGGCCAGGCACCGGCGAAGCTGAAGGTGACGATGGATGAGGAGAGGGAGTTGCATTATCAGTTTGAATAGTGGGATAGAAACATCTATAGCTGGATTGATGGATCAATGGATTGTTAGAGTGATGTGTCAAACAACTCGACATCATCGCAATCCAACAATCCAGTAATCCATCAATCCAGGAGGGTCCATATGATCCAATACAAATCCAATGAGCCACTCTACCAGCTCCACTTCAGCGAACTGCCCGAAGACGCGGTTCATGTACTGGCTTTCGAAGGCGACGAAAGCATCTCGCGCTTGTTCGAATATCGCATTGATCTGATTTCCGAAGATCCCGAGCTGGACGCGAAGAGCATTCTCAACAAAAAAGCCACTTTTATTCTCACCCGCGGCGAGCAGGAACCGATCAAGCTGCACGGCATCATCTCCCATTTCGAGCAGCGCGGGCGGACGCCGGAATATGTTCTCTATCATGCCGTGCTGGTGCCCAAAATGTGGCGCTTGGCGCTGAATTTCAGCAGCAATGTATTCCAAAAGATGGACATTGAAAAACTGGTCTCTGCGGTTTTGAAAGAGGCCGGCTTCACGGGCGAAGATTACGAGTTTCATCTGAATGAATCCTATCCGCAATTGGAATATTGCGCGCAGTACCGCGAAACGGATTTTGATTTCGTCAACCGCCGGTTGGAGCATTACGGCATTTATTATCACTTCGATCACCGCGACGATAACGAAGTCATGGTTTTCACCGACAGCATCGCCAATTTGCCGGCGATTGCGCAAGAAGACGACATTCTCTACAATCCCAACAAAGACCCGATGAGCGGCGGGGAGACCGTCACAGAATTGACCTGTCAGGAAAAAGTCGTCACCGGCTTATTCAAGCTGAAAGATTATAATTACGAGTTTCCCAGCAAAAATCTTCGCGCGGAGACGCAATTGGATGCCGAAGCGCCGGGCATGTTTTACGATTACGGTGATCATTTTAAGGACGAGAAAGAAGGCGATTTTTTGGCGCGGGTGCGCAACGAAGAGATCCTGTGCACCAACAAGATCTTTCGCGGCGCCGGCGATAGCCGGCTGTTTCGGCCAGGCTTCAGGTACAAACTCGGCGGGCACTATCGCGAAGATTGGAACGCGGAGTATATTCTTACCAAAGTGAGAACCCGTGGCAATCAAGGCGGCATGTTTGCGATTCTCGCGAGCTCTGCCAAGGGCATGCCGGCTTTTGAAAGTGTGTTCGAATCCATTCCTGCGGAGAAGGCCTTTCGCCCGTCGCGCTTGACCCCCATTCCGCGCATTGCCGGCATCATGACAGCCAAGGTCGAATCCGGTGCGGGCGATGAGTATGCATTTATCGACGATCACGGCCGCTACAAAATGAAAGTGCCATTTGATCTGAGCGAGAATGGCAATGGCGAGGCATCGCGGCCGATCCGGCTGTCGCAGCCGTATTCCGGGCCGGGATATGGTTTGCATTTTCCGAACCATGCCGATACCGAGATTGTCTGGGCTTGCGTCGATGGCAACGTCGACCGGCCTTTGGGTCTGGCAACTGTTCCGAATCCTTCGAATGCTTCGCCATCGACCAGCGGCAACAGGGCGCAAAGCGTCATACGCAGCGCCGGACAAAACGAGCTGACGCTCGACGACACCACAGGCAGCGAGAATATTTATCTGCACGGCACCAAGGATTGGACGATCCATATCGTTAACGATAAAAATCAGACGATTGGGCATGATGAAACGGCAGCGGTAGGAAATAACCGTTCGCGCAATGTTGGCAACGACGAAACGATCGTGGTAGCAAAAAATCGCAGCAAAACCGTGGGCGTGGATCAATCCGAAACTATTGGCAGCAACAAGACCATTCAAGTGGGCGCCAATCACACCGAGACCATTGCCGCAAATAAAACCATGACGGTTGGCGGAACGCACACGGAAACCATATCGGGCACTATGTCGCAAACCGTGGCAGCTTCGAAAGCCGAGACTGTCGCCGTTGCCAAGGCGCTGAGTATCGGCGCGGCTTACCAGGTGAGCGTGGGCGCGGCGATGAATGAAACAGTGGGCGGCGCGAAGGCGGAAGAAATCGGGGGCGCTAAAATGGTGAATGTCGGCCTGCTCAGCATGGAAAATGTCGGTTTGAACAAATTGGTGAATGCCGGCGGGAATATCTCTGAAAGCGCGGGGAAGAAGATGACGTTGAGCGCCAAAGATGAATTCGTCATAAAGTGTGGAGACGCCTCGATAACTCTGAAAGACGGCAATATCATCATTAAAGGCAAGAATATTACGATGGAAGGCAAAGGCGGACATTTGGTGATAAAAGGCTTAACAATTGCTCAAAACTAATTGAAGGCATAGAAATGACTGACATGAAAGAGTTGACCCTGGCTGGCTTGCGAATCATGCGCGGGCGAATTATCGCGATCGACGATGACGGTGGGATCATGGTGGAAGGCGATTCGGAAGCGCTGCCGCTGTCTTGTGAGTTTCTTCGAACCAGCGCGGGTCCGTTGCCGGGACTGAATCCCGGTGATGCGGTTCTGTATGCACTGGATGAAATCGCTACGCGCGGTTACGTGCTCGGGGTGATTCAAAAATACCGGAAAAATGCGCAAGGGGCAAATGGCAGCTTGGCGCTTCCTGATCCACAGCAGGATTTTCGGGAAATCAAATTCAACGCCAAAGAGAAAATCGAGCTGCGCTGCGGCCAAAGCGTGTTGCTTATGAACAAAGACGGCAAGATCGTGTTGAAGGGAACAAGCATTACCAGCCGGGCGAGCGGGCCGCAGAAAATAAAAGGCGCCACCGTGCAAATCAACTGATCGTATGATGTGGCAATTGGTCAACAACACACCATTTTCAGCCGAGCGGGCTTTTGTGCGAGACAAAAACGGAGCCGAGGTCTGGCTGGTTGCGGTCAAGGGAACCTATGAAATCAAGCCCAATGGTATCCCTGAGCTTACCGAGAAACAAGTCGAGGTGTGTACGGCGCCGGAGTATTCCGGCGAGCCGGGCAAGTCGAGTTTGAAGTATGAGTCGGACTTGGTGTACGCCAGGCCACACACCGACATTATTTTGCATGGCCATGCTTATACTCCGCACGGCAGGCCGGCAACGAGCGTTGAAGTCACGATGAAAGTTGGGCAACTATCCAAAACGTTGCGTGTTTTTGGCAACCGTTATTGGCAAGATGGCCTTATCGGCCTGAATATGACTGATCCTCAACCCTTCGTGAAAATGCCCATCGTCTATGAGCGCGCTTTCGGCGGTGTTGATCAGAAATCAGACGATCCGAAAAAACACGGTTGGGAACGTCGCAATCCGATTGGGACGGGATTCGCGGTGGCGTCGGAGCATTTGGTTGGGCAATTATTGCCGAATGTGGAATATCCGAATGAAATCATCTCATCTTGGAAGCAACGCCCTCACCCCGCAGGCTTTGGTCCGATTGCACGTGACTGGTCGCCGCGCGTGGAGCTGGCCGGCACGTATGATGAAAAGTGGGAAATGGAACGACTTCCCCTTGTTCCTGCCGATTTTGATGAGCGGTTCAATCAATGTGCGCCGGAAGATCAGCAAGCGCCAGGATACTTGAGGGGCGGCGAGCTGGTTGAGCTGCACAATCTGTCACCCAAAAGTTTGTTGCGCTTCACACTGCCGCGTGTTTGGCTGAGTTTCAACACGAGCCTTGGAAGCGAAAGCATAAATCATCACGCAAAATTGCATGCGGTGATTTTGGAGCCTGATTTTCCTCGAGTGATCATGCTGTGGCATACGAATTTGCCGTGTCATAATAAAGAGCACGAACTTGAAGAAACCGTGATCACACAAAAAGAATTTGTTTTAACGACTTTCTAGTTTTTTCGGTGAAAGACAAAAGCAAAGAAGTTTGCATCGTCGGCTTGGGCGCACGCACTTCAATAGGCATTTCAGCGCCAACCTCGGCAGCAGCGGTCCGCGCTGGCATCAACCGCATGGGCGAGCATCCATACATGATTGATAAAGCTGGCGAGCCTATGATTGTGGCGAGGGCGTCTTATCTATCCGACGATATAACTGGAGCTCAACGATTTCTGGATTTGTCCTTGCCTGCCCTCCATGAGGCCTTGATCCCTTTGAGCAGATTTGCAGGTCGGTTAACGCCAATTCCACTCATCATTGGCCTATCGGCACAACGACCGGGTCTACCAATGAATCTCGCAACCGAAATCGCAAGCCGTTTCAAGAACATGGTTAATGACACTTGCCGGATCTCGAGCGTTGAAACCATATCTTGCGGTCATTCGGCAGGGCTGATGGCCATCGAAGCAGGTTGGCGAGCAATTCGCGACGGCAGTGTTGAGTTTTGCCTTGCTGGCGGCATTGATTCTTATCTGGAGCCTGAGACCTTGGAGTGGCTGGATAAAGAAGAACAATTGCATTCAGTTGTAAATAAATGGGGATTTGCCCCTGGTGAAGCTGCAGGATTTTGTCTATTAACTTCGCAACGAGCTGCTGCCAGGCAGCAATTACCAATGTTGGGGCAAGTGTTGGCTGTCGCTACGGCACGGGAAGTCAACTTGATTAAGACAGATTCTGTTTGCATCGGCGAAGGGTTGACCAAGGCGCTCAAACAGGTTTTACAGATGTTGAATCATTCCCATGAAAAAGTCGATCACGTCATTTGCGATATGAACGGCGAGCGCTATCGTGCGGATGAGTATGGCTTCACCGTCGCGCGGCTTTCTGAATATTTTGTCGACGCTGCAGACTTTTTGGCGCCGGCCGATTGTTGGGGTGACATTGGAGCCGCATCGGGACAGCTTTTTATCAACCTGGCGATTGCGGCAAAGTTGAGAAAATATGCCAAGGGTAAGGTTACACTGGTTTGGACCAGTTCAGAAAGTGGAGAACGCAGCGCTGCGGTTCTTCAATGAACCGATCAATATGGAAATTGACGGTATGGGCGTTACAATAAATGTCAACAGTTTATCGCTTGTTCATAAAGGCAGCTCCGGAATAGCTATAGCCACGATTCCGGATGTGTGCAAAACGCCAAGTCCGGGTGGACCGGTTCCGATTCCCTATCCTAACATCTCAAGATCGATCAGCCTGAGCAAGGGGAGCAAGAAGGTAAATGCCGATGGCGGCAATATGATTGCCGTAAAGGGGTCTGAATTTAGCTTGAGCAATGGCGATGAAGCTGGAACTGTTGGTGGAATTAAATCCAGCACCAATATGAAGGAGGCCAAGTGGCTGACATATTCTTTCGACGTAAAGATTGAAGGCAATAATGCGAGCCGTTTGACGGATAAGATGACGTGTAACCATGGTAACACCGTTTGCTTGGGAGGAGTGGGTAATCCATGGGTAGGCGCCATTGGTTTAGACAGAGCCGAGACTCTTCTGTGTGAGATTCTTTGTAGAACGATAGAAAAAAGACAGAAATTTGAAGCCCTTCCGGAAAACAAAGGAAAAACATTTCGTAATTCAAGCCATGCGAAAGAGCTGTATGAAAAGGAGTACAAAAGAAGGTTTCTCAAGCTTGGAAAATGGGTGCCGGAAAAGAAAGCGCTTGTATCAGTTGCGAAGGGGGCATTGGGTGAGACCACCCGTAAAGTATTCACCCACGCTGCAATTAAAACACGCTTATTAAAAGAGGCGGTTGAAAAACTGGGCAAAGAATTTGTGAAAAAGAAGGCTAAATCTGCTGTATTAAAATTTGTGCCTGGGTTAAATACTATCATGCTCGTATGGGACGTGGTTGATCTCGGAATGACGATTTATGATGCCACGAAAATGGCGCAAGAGTTCCTCGAACAATTTGACACATTCAGCATACAACCTGATATGGCCAAGTATGGTCCCGATGGCGAGATTTTGGAAATAAATGACTATAAATTTCCAGGAGATAGTTTTACTGAAGAACAATTAGAATTGTACGAACAAAAAACAGGTCAAAAGGTTAAAAAGACTGATGATGAGAAATGCAAATGCAAAAACGTCAAGAGAGGCCCTAAGGGAGGAATATTGTAATATTGCATTTTTCAGAAACTTCTTCGAGCAAAAATCGCCAAGCTTGGAATGAATGGACAAAGGTGTCGCTAAAATTCATAAATCATCTTGCGAGGCTTAACCATGAAATCCCATGAATGGAGTGCTATTCGCGAACAGTTTGATCAGTATGGGGTGGAAGGACAATGCAAATTCAAAATTTGCCTTGATCTGACTTTATATTTTGACGGGCGCTTCAGAGAAAATGCCGATGGCATTCTCCATTTTTATCAACAGTGCTTAAAGCTGATCGAAAAAGATATAAAGTTTTTTGACGTTGATGGCAAGAATAAGTTTAAAAAGATCAAAAGCGATACATTGGATTTACTTCCCTATTGGACCACGGCTGAAGCTGAAGCGCGTGATATTTATGGTTTGAAGCTTGAAAGTGGACAAACGAAGGAAGATGTTTCGGATAGAGCTTTTCATATGTACCGTGGCAGGTTGAACCCAGGTTACGTTCGCCTGATCGTCCCTCTGGAGTATGCAAGTGATTCAGCCCAATCGTTTGTTTTGGTTGCCAAGAATGCAGCAGATCGTCTCCGTTTCATTTCGGGGCATGGTGGCTACAGCACGAATATGACTTCAGATTATGAAAGCCAGCAAGAAAGTGGACATGTCTATGCTCTCAGCCGACGCTACCAGGGCGTCGATTTTGATATCCCACGCTCATTTGCTCGATTTATGAAGGATGGCATCAAAGGTATTAATTGGTTAACTTTCCTAGGCGAAAGCCTGGTCGCCAAACTGGGCGGAAAAGAAGAATTAAAGGCCAAATTGAGCAAAGAGCTCAGCTTTCATGAATTGCAGCATGGAATCATGGTGCAGGCAGGCCCGGAGCCACAACTAGGCGATGTCAATCGCAAGGAAAGGCTGGCAAAGTATCATGAGGTAGGCAAAGTGCTTCGTTCACTTCGCATACCTGACGAGGTATTGCGAAATTACAATGGTATTGGTGGCACCGAAAATACCAAGGAATGGTTGAATCGATTTTTCCAATGAATAGAGGCGCTAATGAGTGTTCTAGGAGAGCTGCCATTCAACTTGAGCGTGCTTCTCCCCAGTGGAGATGAAGAAGTCGAGTTGGAAATACTTCTCTCCGGTGGCAGTGAAAATGAGCCAATCTTGGGGGCGAATCCCATGGAGGCCACTGGTGAGGTGGTTAATTTATTTGCGCTTGCTGTTAACGAACAGATGTTTTCTATGGGCAGAAGTAAGCCGGTACCGGCTTTTATGAAACTTCTGGAGGCAAAATGGGACCATCAAACTATCACCCGGGCTTTTCGATATAAAATAAAGTCGGTTCCGCCAACTTCTTTTCTCGTTCTGGTTGCTTTGTTGGTGCAGACCCATCATGCGTACGAACCGTTGAATTTTATGAGCCTTCGGACGGTGACTCAAGCACAAAGCCCGGTAGATCACTTGGCTTTGCTGAAAATGGATCGCAATGTGCCGAAGCGAATTGAAGAGTTGCCTTTCCGCGTAGACGACTCTGGCCTGGAACGGCGTAAAAACATAACCGTGATCTTCGAATTCAAATCGCGCATTTCAGTCGAAATTTTTGCACAATTGAAGGAGGCTTTAAATATTTGGGATCATCTCGTCGTGCTGAGCGGATTCCACCTGGATTTTAAAGAAGTAGAGGAGTTGCCTAATTTTGGCAGCACAGGTCATATAAGTCCTTTTGTCGTAACGCACAGTTTGGATTTTTTTGATGGTTATGTTTCTGCTTTTAACGCGCTGATTAATTTATCGGCCAGACTTTCTGCTGAAGGCCGCGCACTGGATAGCATCACTATAGAATAAAAAGCCCAATATTTTCGCTTTTCGTTCATTTACACTGCTTGCCCATGATTCAATCGTTGGCAGATTTCGCAAAGGGAACCCATCATGTCCACCTTTCAGAAGCCTCGTTTCTCTACGAGCAGCGTCTCAGCTTGTGCGATGATCCCGGACTCACCTGGAAGGATTTCGACGATTTTGAGCAACGCTTCGAGGCGCATATCGACGGGCTGGTGGTTGGCGAAGACTTGGCGCTGGAGATTTGCAAACAGCAAGCCAGCGCAGGCGACTTCGGCGAGCTGCATGCGGCCATGCGAGTTTTCTGCCGGCAAAACCGGCTGGATTTAGTATTGGAGACCATCGAGGCTATTGATCACGAAGATGCGAAAAAACTGCAAGCTGTTGCCGACGCCCTCAGTGATGAATTGTCGACGGCGTGGCAAGACGATTTTGTTGGGCTGCTGCAAGATGGGAATCTAAAGCTCGTTGCGATTTTGCCTAAACTCATCGGCTATCGGCGCCTCGCTGCTGGCACTGAGTTGCTGCAAGCCTTACAAGAAAATGGAGCATACTTGCCTGCCACGTTGATCTGGGCTCTCGGCCGTCTCCGCGAGCGCAATGCCGATGTGCCACTTCTCAACACCTATTTGCAACACACGGTTGAAGCTGTTCGTTCAGCAGCAGCATTGGCCCTACTGCGAATAGGCGAGCCACAGACCACAACTTACTGTTTGCGCTATGCTCGCCAACAGAATTGGGTTCTCCTTCCGATCGGTCTAGGCGGCAGTCGCTCGGCGGTGCCGGTTCTTCGTGAAATAGCTGCTCGTGCCAAGCCCAATCCAGATTGTTTACTGGCTTTAGGGCTGCTTGGCGATGTTTCCGCTCTTGATCCACTTCTAACTCAACTCGGCAATACCGAGCTGGCGGGATCAGCCGCACAAGCGCTCAACTTGATCACCGGTGCGGAGATTGACGAAGAGATTTTTGTTCCCGAACCAGTTGACGAGGACGAGTTGTTTGAAGAAGAATTGGAAAAGCTTAAACGTGGTGAGCCATTGTATCCTCCCGGACAGGAACCCGGCACCACCATCACTCGCCTCTCGCAAAAGCCAGAAGACTGGCACAAGTGGTGGACAGCTAACCAATCGCGCTTCGATCCGAAAATTCGCTATCGTAACGGCCGGCCGTATTCACCCGCACGTTTGCTGGAAAACCTCGAATCCGAAAAAAGCCCGCGCCAAGTCCGGCAGTTGGCTTATGAAGAATTGGTGATTCGCTACGGCGTTGATTTTCCCTTTGAGACCGACATGTTCGTAGCGCAACAAAAGCATGCACTGGCAAAATATGCGGAGTGGATCAAAGCCAATGGCAGCCGCTTCCGCGAAGGCAAATGGTATTTTGCCGGACAACCTTTGACAGGTTGAGTGCTATCCAAGTTCTGAGTCTGGCCTTGCAATAAGGCTGGATAGTTACCATAAAATCTGCGAAAATCTTGAGGATCTGTGTCTGAACAAGCATCCTGCAACACGCTGAATCTCAAGGTTGGCGCCTGAAATAAGCGCCGTAATCACGCAATCAATTTCCCAGCGCAGCGACAACCAATGGAATCACCTCTGATCGGTAAAGTAATAGACAATTACCGCATTTTGGAAATGTTGGGCAAAGGCGGTATGGGTCTCGTTTACAAGGCCATGGATATCAACACTGAAAAAATCGTGGCCTTGAAAATGATGGACCCTTTGCTCGCTCACGACGAAGTCTTTCTGAAGCGCTTCCGCCAGGAGGCCAAGGCCCTGGCCAAATCAGAGAATCGACACATCGTCAACATCTTTGCCCTGCGAGAAACCGAGGCGGGTTTATTGTTAGTGATGGAATATGTTCAAGGCCCCACCCTGGAGCAATGGATTACCCAGAATGGCGCGATGCCGTACCGCCAGGCCCTGCCGATCATGAAGCAGCTCATTACTGCCATTGGCTATGCGCACCGGTCCGGCGTCATTCATCGTGATCTCAAATCAAACAACGTGATGATCACCTCCGAAGGCGAGGTCAAGGTTGCGGATTTCGGACTGGCGAAGATTGCGCGCTCCGGCTCCACCACCCGCACGCTGTCTACCGGCGGCACCTTACATTATATGTCGCCGGAGCAAGTTCAGGAATTGCCGAATATTGACCATCGTAGCGATATCTACTCGCTGGGTATGACCTGTTACGAAATGCTGGCGGGGAGAACGCCGTTTCAAAAGAATCAATCCGATCTCGCCATTGGCAACGCCATCGTGCGGGAGAAATTTCCGCCGCCGCACCACTTCCAGCACGACGTGCCCCCTTCGCTGTCGCGCATTGTCATGAAAGCCATCGAGAAAGAACAAGCCCGGCGCTTTCAAAGCGCGGAGGAGATGCTGTCCACCATTGATGAGTTTGAACAAAAGCTGCTCCTACCTCAACCCCAATCTTCAGCACCACCAGCCACGATCAAAAAGAACATTCTACTTGCGGCTGTGGCGGCTTTGGTTATCGTGTCGGCGGGTGTTTTTTGGCTACTCCTGAAGCCTCAAATCTCGCCGGTCTTGCCGGCAAAAATATTTGTTTCCACGGTGCCCGAGGGCGCGGTCGTTTCTTTGGATGGCAAGACCATAGGCCTCACTCCGGTCAATGACTTCTCCATTCCGCCGGGAACTTACTCCTTGCATTTTCAAAAACAGGACTACGTGGGTTTCGACACGACCATTGTTTGTGCTGAAAACAGCGCGGTGCCAATTTTTGTCGTTTTGCATCAGTTGGGTAGAGTCTCCTTTAGAATCTCACCTGGTGAAGCTACCGTGAAGGTGGACGGTACGATCGTTGATTCGCGACAACTGATGGATTTGCGCTTGGAGCCTGGGGAGCATGTGATCCAGGCCACATATGAGGGTTTCGAACCCTTGGAGCAGCATCTGCAGGTAAGGGAAGGGCCAAATTCAATGCAAATCTATACTTTGCGAAAGCAGCAGGTTCCCATACCTCCTCCGATTCGCCCCCCGGCAGATTCCGTAGTCAAGGCTGTACCGACTGGCCCGCCGAGACTCCGCCGTGAGCCAACACTACGCCTGACCCGCAAGGGCGATTTGCTCTCTGAAGCAACGGTCAAGGCTATGTTAAAGAAGCGAGGCTTTTTTGATGCCAATTGGAATAAAATTGGGAACGGCATCCGCCATCAATATGAATCGGCGCAAACGTTTGGCCAGGTGGTGATCATTGACCAGACCACGGGCCTTATGTGGCAGCAGGGCGGATCGGCAGAGAGGATGACTCTCAGGGCTGCTCTGACGTACATCGAAACCCTGAATAGGAATGGCTTTGCCGGGTGCAGGAATTGGCGCCTGCCGACTTTGGAAGAAGCGATGTCGCTGATGGAGCCGCAGACAGGCGCATATGACTTGCATATTGCCTCGCGGTTTGATCCAAAGCAATACTGGATTTGGACAACGGATGCAGAAAGTGGGAGAAAGGTTTGGGCCGTGGACTTTGGGATCGGTTGCTGTAGTCCGGTCGAGGCCACGCGCGCAAGCTATATCCGAGCGGTGCGTACGGGAAGCGTGCAAGAGTGAGAGATTGAACGATACCATGAAGCGCTGAAGTGAATCAAAGTGGCCGTGCATGAGGCATTGCAAAATCGCAGAATGTGAGTGACGATGGCGTTATTCTCGTACAATAAAACGCATACAACCGGACACAAAACAGCAGCTCCTTTTAGCGCTCCACCTATCAAAGTATGGCTAGGGGACGCCGAAGCTTCTCCTCCGGCGCTCGTTTTCACCCACGCATTTCGCATTGGACGAGATGAAAGCTGCCAAGTGCGGCTACAGGATTTTTTGGTCAGCCGTTTTCACGCCGAAATCGTTTTTGAAAACGGCCAATGGTGGCTAAAAGATTTGAACAGCCGTAACGGCACATACCGGTCTGGCGTGAAAGTCGAACGCGCGGTGATTGACGGCAGAATGGAGCTGAAACTCGGTTTGGACGGACCTGCCGTCAGTCTGGAACCGGAAGTTACGGCCGCCCAACCTTTGCCGCGCACGAGCGATCCCTCGGTGACCCAATATATTCGTCGCTATTTCGAAGACAAAATCACGGAGGGGATGGGTCAGCACACCATCATGATGCGCCAGGCGTTCCAGCACATCAAAAAGCGGCATTCGCGCAGGTACGTGGCGGCCATCGCGGCTATCAGCGTGCTGTTGTTGTGCGTCGGCGTTTTTGCGTGGTACAAGCACCGACAATTGGTCAAACAACAGACGCTGGCCCGCGATATTTTTTACGAAATGAAAGATTTGGAGCTGATGCTGGCGTCCTTCGAACGCGTGGTCGTTTCTTCCCGAGATGAGCACTTGCGAGCGGAAATGGCGAAGTACCGCACCAAGCGCGAAGAGCTGAAACAAAACTACGACCACTTTGTGGACGAATTGGGAATCTACAAGAAGAACATGAGCGAGGACGAGCGCCTGATTTTCCGTATTGCACGCATTTGGGGCGAGTGTGAGGTGGACATGCCCGAAGGTTTCGTGCAGGAAGTGCGCAGTTATATCAGAAGATGGCAGTCAACGGATCGTCTGAAAAAGGCCGTGCGGCGCGCAGAGGAAAACGGCTTCGCCCCCAGGATCGCCGCCGCCATGCTGGCACAACACATGCCACCGCAGTTTTTCTATCTCGCTTTGCAAGAAAGCGACTTCAACGTCAAGCGCTGCGGCCCGATGACGAAGTATGGTATTGCCAAAGGCATGTGGCAATTCATCCCCTCCACGGCCGTGAGTTATGGGCTGCGTACGGGACCGCTGGTCCAGCTCAGCCAGGCGGATCCCAAGGATGATCGTCACGATTTTGAAAAATCGACGCAGGCTGCGGCACGCTATCTGCGGTATATCTATGACACCGACGCGCAAGCTTCGGGACTCTTGGTGATCGCTTCTTATAATTGGGGGGAGCACCGCATCATTGATTTGCTCGAAAAAATGCCCGCGAATCCGCGCGAGCGCAACTTCTGGAAGTTTCTGGAAAGCTACCGCACCAGCCTGCCGCAGCAAACCTATGATTACGTTTTCTACATTTTTTCCGCCGCCGTGATTGGCGAGCATCCTCGCTTGTTCGGATTTGAGTTCAATAATCCGCTCGGCTTCGAGGCAACAGGAATGTCGACGCCATGACGATCGCGAATAATTACGAAACTCTTGAGCGCCTGGGCTAGGGAGGAATGGGGGTCGTTTTTTTAGCAAGGGATACTTAGCGGATTTAGAAGCGCGCGAACGTGCCCGTATCGGCATCCGTTCGCTCAAGGTGAGCTACAATAAAGTGTTTGGATACTACCTCGAGGTGACCAAGCCGAACCTGCATTTGGTTCCTGCGGAGTATATCCGCAAACAAACGATCGTGAACGGCGAGCGTTACTTTACGCTGGAGCTGAAAGAGCACGAGTCCGCGGAAGAAAACACTCTCCTCATCAAAGCCGGACGGCACCCAGTCGTCGAACGCTGCTTGCTAGATGGTCAACCGTTTGCCCCGAACGATGCACATCTTTCCAACGACGAGCTTCAAATCATGATTCTCACCGGCCCGAATTTATCGGGGAAATCAACCTATCTGAGGCAGGTCGCGTTGATCGTGCTGCTCGCCCAAATTGGCAGTTTCGTACCCGCGGAGGCGGCCGTTATCGGGCTCGTGGATCGGATCTTCAGTCGGGTGGGATTGGAAGACAACATCAGCCGTGGGCAATCTAGCTTCATGCTCGAGATGGCAGAAACGGCGAGCATCTTGCATCGACGCCGGTGGAGGCGCTCATCAAGCTCTAGGAGTTGAAGAAAAGAGTGGAGGGGCGGTGAGATTGCTATGACCGGCAGATAATCATTTTGATCTCCCTACTCTGTGTCAATTTCATAAAGCTCCAACGCGTTTGTACTTAAAATGCGTCTAGCGATTTGAAGTGCAATTTCTTCAGTCAGAAAACCGCTCGCTATTTTTTCGGCTAGTACTTCGGCTAAGATTGTGCGAATAAATTTAGCCGTACCGTAGAATTCTTCCAGATTAGCAGTATCGGTTCCAAACATCAATTGCCTGCCATCCAGCATATCGATGGCATCAGAGAGGGCACGCCTAGCGGCACTGGGAGAATACAGGGCCATCCATGCTAAATCCAGGTACACATTTTTATAATACTTGCTAAGCATGACGCTTTCCTCGATATATGGATAACCCCCGTGCAGCAGTATGAATTTCACCTCATACCACTTTCCGGAATAGAGCAATGCATTCAGACCCAATGGATTGGAGTGAGAAACAATGCTCCAACCCTGCTGATTACCTGTATGAAACTGAAAAGGCTTTTTGTGCTTTGCTGCCAGGCTTAATATTTGTGTCATCAAATAGTCTTCCAATGTTTTTTGCTCTGGAGCAGAAACGGGCTGATGTCTCAGCACCTTGTCAAAAACTCTAACGGCCTCCTCGCGAGGCACTGCGTCATTAAAATCAAGCGCTCTGAAATATGCCGAGGTGGTTTTTAAGCCCACACCGCCATTGGTGAAGAAATTTGTAATTTTTTCTTGCATGAATGCGACGAAATCCGTTAGGCTCTTAAAGGTGACGCTAAAATTTTTTTGCACAGTATCGATATTGTAGCTCTTTTCCTTTGTTTCTTTGTTCTCAGTAGCTCCGGTCACGTACACGAGCGCATCAATATTCCATACAATATGATAGTAAGGAGCAGGTGCTTCTGTTTTGGTCAAAGGTTCATTGATGACCCACAAGATTTGAGAAACATTTGCTCGCTTGATGACTTCATCCTGCCAGCCTGATTGGCGATGAGCAGAGTCCATCCTAGCCGAAACCAGTTCCACATTGTTATCGTTGAGCTCTTCTGTTCGAGGCAAGCCATACAATTCCCGGAATGCTTCCAAAATGGGGCGATAATAGGCGTGATGCGCATTGATCTGTAATGCTTTTTTGGTTTCCTCCCAATTGCTGCCGTAGATAAACTCGGCTACATAAGTTGACTTGCATAGAACCCAAAGGATATCATACTTAAAACTCTTGTCTGCGAATCTCTGTTGAACTGTACTTGGTGCCGGAATATGGCAATGTGAATCTACTAGTGGAATGAATTGAATCTTTTGCCGCAATTGGGTATAAATGCTGTCATTTCTTATTCCAACGACTTGAGAAGAGACGTCTATGATACTGGACATCATTATCAACACACTGAATGCAGGTAAGTTTATCTCACCTTTCTTTACCGGTTGCATAATGATCTCCAAATGAGACTTGAGCGCCAAGATGCCATCTTTCGCTCTGAAATACGATGCGTGGTGGTGCCTTATTAAATACCACAGCCAAGTTAATTTGTCAACCAGATTCTTGTTGTCAGCAGTGTAAAACGCGAAGGCATTTCAACACAGAGGCACGGAGCGCACAGCGCGGCGTAGCCGCAACTAAATGAGTCTCACGCAGAGCTTCGCAAAGGTTCGCAGAGACTTACCGGCCGGCAGAGTCGCAACCAAAACTTTGCTAAAAAGGCAAAGTTCTAGAAGTTTGTATTACAGAGTGAGTTTCGTTTGTCAGGATTCCTAGAAATCTCTATGAAACTCCGTGCTCTCTGTGGCTCCATGTTGAAAAAGGTGCTTGGAGATGCGAACCACTTGTTGGGTACTATTCTATGATGGCTTTTTGATTGCATGAAGTAAGGAGGGACTGGGAGGCCAAAGGAAAGTCCAGCGCAATCAACCTAAGCTTTTACTTAAAAAATCTTTCCAGTATGCCTTCCACCGATCTACCGCCTTTTTATCCAGCAGTTTCTCATGATTGACGGCAAGGAGCGCCTTGCCTGGACCTTTGTCACCGATCACAATGGTGACTTTGGTTTGAACAGCCAGATCCACCCGCCAGTAACGCCAGTTGTCGGTTTTGCTGATGCGGGGCTTGTTCGCAAAAGCCATACCGTTGAAATCGCGCGCATTTCCGACTTGCTTCTTCCAGGCTTTAAGCGCTTGATCCATGCTTCCGGCCACCGTTTTGCTTGCCGACGCTTGATAATCACCGTCGCACGTCTGGCCGACCTCCCGTCTGCCGATCGTGCGTTCAAATTCAACCGTAATGCTCTGTGCCCACCAATCCTCCACCTTGTACACATCACAAAGTTTGCGGGCGATTGCTGTATGACTGAGCTCGCCTGCTCCCATCTTATGAAGCACAGCAAACCATTCTTGCCAGGATTTGCCGGTGGCTTTTTGAATGGCTTCGTTTGATATCATTTGAGATTTCATGGCTCGATGACTCGTTTCGCTCCGCTTTGCGCGAGGGCAAAAATCAGGAGCACGAAATTGAGGGCGGTCAAAGCGAGAGCGAATCGGTTCATTTTCATGGTTTTTCCTCCGCCGTAATTTGAGAATCTCGTAACCATTCAGCTATTTTTTGGCCACAGAACCACACGGAATGACACTTAAAAGGATCATGAACGCCTGCCGCAACTTAATTTCAGGTTTCTGTAATACAAACTTGCAGAACTTTGCTTTTTAACAAAGTTTTTGGTTGCGACTCTGTCGGCCGGAAGTCTCTGCGAATCTTTGCGAGGCTTTGCGTGAGTCTTTTTGGTTACGGGCGCCAAAGGGCGTCAAGCCGGCCTAAAGGCTCTTGCGGGCTTTAGCCCCCCTTTCGGGCCACGCCACGCTGTGTGTTTGTGTGGCAAAACGAGCTGAATAGTCACAGAATCTCTGCTTAAAAATAACAAGCGCGTCAGTGCCGCTCATAGAACGGGGGTGGCACAATGCCCAAAGCCCGCAGGTATACGTACCCTTGGCCGCGGTGATGAATCTCGTTGTCGATGACATAGAGCAAAAGATCGTATACGCGCCCTTCGTACTGGCCGAATGCTGTCATGCTCTGTTGGAAGCGCTCCGGCGGGATCTGCGGCCATAGCGCGTTGATCTGTTCCGTGCTCTCGTCCCAGAGCCGAAGTATTTCCGCTCGAGGTCGTGGCTCGCGGGTTATCGACTGATGCCATTCTCCGGTGGCCGTGCCACGGACCATGGGCGCAGCCATGCTGAGCATCTCCAAGGCCAGGGCGCCAAAGGGGCGCATGGATCCCACGGAGAAGCTGAAGAGCTGATCGTCGGGGAAGGCTTCGATGACGCGCCGGGTCAACCGGCGGTGGCCCTGCCAGTGTTGCAGCAGGCCTTCGGGAGTGATGAACGGAACGGACGGGGAAGATTCTGGGGACATGGCTGGCTCCTGTCTATTGAGGCACTATGATACTTTGTGGTGCTATTATTCGCACACTTGCGCCATTACAACCGTTGCTCGGCACTAAAAACGCCGATCAGTTGTCCGTGTGATCTGAGAGGGATGTCTACTTCCGAACGGGTCCGGTGGTCACTCCTCTGATAGTAAGGGTCTACGGTCACATACTGAAGGGCCCTTGCAGGCCGAAAACCGAAGCCCTCACGGGCAGCTTTAAGCTAAGAAATTGCCCAACGGATTAAGACACGACCAACGGATTTCATCTTCCGTTGGTCGTTTTTCCGCTGGCTATAAAAAACTTTTAGAATCTTTTTCTAACTTTTGCGGCCTTATGGCCTACACCAGCCTTTCAGACAAGCTGAAAGCTGAAGCACTTCGTGCAGCATCACATTTTACCCGCGGATTGAAGAACCCCACAGATCATAGC
>JBOHQX010000377.1:0-7296 GCA_050732395.1 bacterium | reverse complement strand
ACGTTGGTGAGCTGGCAGACTTCACCGGTCACACCGGGATATGACGTTGACTTCCTGATTACGCCCAAAAATGATTCCTCAAATCCCTTTGACGCCTTGGGCTTGCAAAAAGTCCTGTTGGCGCCTCCGGTTTCGTTGGAAACGGTCACTGCGTATTATTGGCAAGATCTGGATCATCTTTGGCATGACACTGCAGCGATACGCGTAATGGCCATGGACCGCAATTACTATGACTATCAACAAGCCAACAATAATGGCCTTTTGGACCTCATCGGCCGTGATCTGGACCTGCTGGAAGGAGGGTTTGGAGTGTTCGGCGCAGTGAGTTTTGATTCGGTCAACGTGGTTTTGGAGTGAATGTGATGACTAGTGAAAGATTTCGAACGACAGCTCACGATACTTCATCAGCATCAAATCCAAAGGAATGTCACATACCAATGTGCCGGGCTGAGAACCCATGACGACACGACAGTGCGTGCTGAGCGGGTAAAATTTTTTGAGATTCCATTCTTCGTTGGAATAAAGTCCCAATAACGGACGATCGAATGCCGCGGCGATATGCACCACGGAGGTGTCCGGTGAAATAACGAGCTCGGCGTGCTTGATCGCAGAGAACAGCTCGATGATGGAGCCGGCGGGATAGTAGTGCGCTGGTGACACGTTCGCTGCAATTTCCAGCGCAAGCGCAGAATCGCGAGGATCGCAAGTAATCAAATAATGCCGCGCGGTTTCGCCAATCTGGTTGAGAAAAGAAATCCAATTTGCCTGCGGCCAGTAGCGAATATCCTTGCTGGCGGAAAGATGCACGCAACAATATTGCCGGATTTGATGCCGCAATAAGAATTCCTGCAGCTTTTTTTCGAACTGAGATTCGGTAAAAAGACAGGGGCGCGGATCAGAATCGTTCACGCCGAAGGCTTGCAGAGCCCGTAAATTGCGAATCGCGACTTGATCGTGATAATTCTCCTTCGCCGGAGGAACCGACACGTCAAATACCGCCTTTTCGCCCGCCCGATTGAAACCAATTTTGCAATCCGCAATTGCCCAGCGCGCCAAAAAGGAACTCTCGCGTGAGAAATGATCTTTGGGGTCTATCCAGTAATCGAAACGTTTCTGCTTGAGCGAGAAAAGCAGCTCCACGATTGGACCGACTTTTTTGGAATGTACCCAGACCTGGTCGACCAGCGGGTGTGCGCGCGCCAGTGCCTGGTTGTGACGGCTGGCGAGTATGTAAATCTGATGCCCGGGATTGTCCGCTTTCAAGGCGCGCAACATCGGTGTCGCCAGGATAAAATCGCCGAGACGACCGAGCTGTACGATCAATACTTTTTGAGGGGGCATCACCTCGATATCGGATTGCAGAGTTCGTACAGAATGACAAAACGAAAATATGCGCGTGAAGCACTCGCACGAAGTGCAGGCATATTTATCCTAATCTCTCCAGCATCGAGTACAGCTTGCGCCGCGTAATACCCAGCAATTTCGCGGCGCGGCTTTTGTTTCCGCCGGCTTTTTCGATGGCGCGATGAATCAGTTTTTTTTCCATTTCTTCGAGATTGATGCCATCCTCCGGAATGTCGAATTGCGTCGGCAACTTTTGCAGACCTTGAATATGCGGCGGCAGGTCGGAGACCGCGATCGGCTGGTCGCCGGCCATGATCCAAGCGCGCTCCAGGATGTTTTCCAATTCACGCACGTTGCCCGGCCAGGCATACTGGCACAATTTCTCGATCGCACCGGCTGAAATGCCTCGCCGATCTTTGCCGGCTTTCTCCAAAAAATGGCCGATGAGCTCCGGCAAATCTTCCGGACGCCTCCGCAAGGACGGCAAGGTAATAGGAAAAACATTGAGGCGATAATAGAAGTCTTCACGCATTCTGCCTTCCTTGAGCGCCACTTCGAGATCGCGATTGGTGGCCGCGATCGTGCGCGCGCGTATCGGAATCGTTTCGGTGCCGCCGAGATGCGTGACTTGCTTCGCCTGCAAGGTGCGCAGCAGCTTGACTTGAATCGTCAAAGAAACTTCACCGATCTCATCCAGAAAGATCGTTCCGTCCGCGGCCGTTTCAAACAAGCCGGGCTTGCGGCGATCGGCCCCAGTGAACGCGCCTTTCTCATAGCCGAACAATTCGCTTTCCAGCAAAGTTTCCGGCAACGCGGCGCAATTGATCGCCACGAACGGCCGGTCCGCGCGCGGGCTAAGATAATGAATGGCTTGCGCGACCAGCTCCTTGCCGGTGCCGCTTTCACCGCGAATGAGAACCGTCGCGTCGCTCGGTGCAACTTTGTGGATGAGCTTGTAAACCTCCTGCATGGCGCCGCTCTGGCCGACGATGTTTTTCACCGAATAGCGCTGCTTCAATTCCTGCCGCAGCGAACGATTCTCCCGCACCAGCGCCTCTTTTTCCTGAGCGAGCCTCTTCCGCTCGATCAAATGGCGGATTTTGACTTTTAATTCCTCCAACTCGAAGGGCTTGATGATATAGTCGTACGCGCCGCGCTTCATCGCCTCCACCGCCGTTTGCGCCGTGGCGTAGGCCGTCATCAAAATCACTTCGCATTGGGCATGGCTTTGCCTGGCAAAATCGAGCACCTGCAAGCCGTCCGGTCCCTCCATTCTCAAATCCGTCAACACCAGGTCATATGCATGCGCGCTCAATGCATTCATGGCCACGGCACCATTCGTGGCGGTGGCGACGGCATAACCCTCCGGTTCCAAGGCCGCCTTGAGCACCGCACACATGCGCGCTTCGTCGTCGACGATCAAAATGCGGTAATCGTTCATATTGGTAATGGATAATACGTCATGCGTGAAGCGTAAGGTATCAAGGGGAAATTGAGAATGGTGAATGGTGAACGGTGAATTGTGAATTGTCAACTGATTACTGATCACTAAACACTGACCACTGACCACCGCTCACCCCGGCAGCCAAACGTGCATGGTCGTGCCCTGGCCGGGTTGTGATTCGGCGCTGATGCGGCCGCGGTGCTTTTCGACGATTTGTTTACAAACAGGCAGACCCAGGCCCGAGCCGCGGCTTTTGGTGGTGAAAAAAGGCTCGAAGATTTTTTCCGGCGCGAGAGGCAAACCCGGTCCATTATCAATAATGCGAAGATGGAAGCGTTCACGGCCTTTGCCATGGTCGTCGAGGTAGATATCGACCTTGCCTTCGCCGTTCAGCGCTTGGCTGGCGTTCAAAAACAAGTTCATCAACACTTGTGTGATTGCCTCCTCGTCGTAGGCCGCCACGATTTCATCGCGAGCGCTGTGCAGTTGCCACGCGATTCCCCGGCTGTGCTCGTCGTTGTGCATGAGATCGAGTGCGCGCTGCGCGGTCTTCACCAAATTGCCATGCTGCAAATGTAATTCGCGGTCGCGCGCAAAACCGAGAAAATCGTTCATCAGCCGGCTCAAGCGCCGTACTTCCGCGGGAATGAAATCGAACAGCTCGTCCGGCTGGCGCCGGTTTTCATATTTTTGCCGCAAGACCTCGGCGGTATTCTTGATGATACCGAGCGGATTGCGAATCTCATGCGCGACGGTGGCGGCCATCTCGCCCATCGCAGCCAGTCGCTCCGAGCGGCGTAAATTCTCCTGCGTGCGCAAGAACAACGCGATCGCACTGGCCAGGAAATACCCAAAAATAATCAATACGGCGAAACTGGCAATTCCGCCCACGATCAAGCCCTGGCGAAATTGCAGAATCAGATTGAAGAAATCGGCGTTGGCTTCGGCCACGAACAAACAAACGATTTGACCGGCCTCATTGCGCACCGGAGCATATGCCGTTTTGAAACGCGCCTCGGCAATGACGCGCAATGCCGAAGCTGCCATCTCCCCTTTCCATGCTTTATCCACCGCCACACTGTCTTCAATCAAATAAAAGACTTCTTTACCGGCGGGAAAGAGGTCTTGATCGCTGCTCGCCAGCACCCGCCATGCCTGGTCCAGTAAAAATATCTGTTGGACGTCCACTTCCTCCGGCAAACCCTCCAGCAAGGGTGAGACCACTAAACGCGCGGAATTTTCCTGCCCAAGCGCGAGATAATCGGGGAACCTGCTCGTGGCGACCAGCTCGGCGCCGATGCGGGCAACGGCCAGCAAACGCGTTTCGAGCTCGCGCTCGAGCGACTTTTCCATGCGATTAATAAAAAACCAGCTCCCGAAATTGAAAATCATCAGCACGACGATGATCATCACGCTCACCAGGATCACGAGCGCGCGCGAGGAAGCTGTCAGGGAAAAGCGCATTTTCGAATTTCGGGATTCTCCATTCCGTGGCCTTGTTCGAAGATCGTGGATGGTGGATAGTAGATGGTGGATTGTGGATCGTGCACAATATTCAGCTCGTAGTCATCCACGATCTACAATAATCTATCCTCGATCCACCATCCTCGATCCTCAACCTCCCCCTCACTTCCCCCTCATCTCAAACACCCCGTCCCAATTCGCCGGGCGAGGGGCTTGCATGAACACTTCGCAGCGCCGTAGGAACTCGAGGGCGGGACCGTCATCTTTTTTCAATTGCAGCACGCGGCCAAACTCAAATATGGCGCGCTTCCAATTTTGCACGCGGTAATGTTCCAATCCGCGCGCAAAATGAGCGAACACCGCGGCATATTCCTGATCGATGCCGCGATCGCGCCGGGCCAACAATTCAAAGACGCGCACCGGCTTGGTTTTGCCTTTCACGCGAACAAAGTCGAGCTCGCGTGCAATGACTTTTTCTTTCACCAGCTCATGCGTCTCCTCGCTGACGATGATATTTGTGCCGTACATCTTGTTCACGCCTTCGAGGCGCGCGGCCAGATTCACCGCATCGCCGATGACCGTATAATCAAAGCGCAGCTTGCCGCCGATATTTCCCGCGATCATATTGCCGGAATTGATGCCGATGCGGGCCTGCAGAAGGGGGCGCTCTTCCGCCCGCCATTTTCCGCGCAGCTGGCGCAGCTTTTCCTGCATATCCAGCGCGGTGAAGCAAGCGCGTTCCGCGTGATTTTCCTGCTCAACCGGCACGCCGTACGCCGCCATAATGGCATCGCCGTCGTATTTGTCCAAGTAACCGCCATAACTCAATACGATGTCGGCCATGGCGGACAGGTATTCATTCAGTTGCTCGAGCATTTCATCGGCGTTGAGCTTTTCCGAAATCGTGGTGAAGTCTTTGAGATCTGAAAAAAACGTCGTCGCATATTTGCGCTCGCCGCCGAGTTTGAGCTTGGCCGGATTGCGCAGCATTTCCTTGACGAGATTGTCGGATAGATAATTGCCGAACATGCCATAAAAAAGATTCTTTTGGCGCTCCTCGCTGAGGTAGCGATAGATCATGCCGATCAACAATGCCAGCGACATGCCCAGCGCGGGCTCGACCAAATTCATGAGCAGATTACGCTGCGTAAACGACCAGAATGTGAGCCAGCTATAGCCGGCGCCGGCAACGAGCGTGAGCAGAATACTGGCCCAGGGGCTGAGCAGGACGGCAACGACGCCGACCAGAATCGCCAGCAGAAAGAAGATACCCAGCGCCGAAGTCTGCGGTATTTCTGACAAAAAATCCTGCTGTAGAATATTGTAGATCAAATTGGCGTGAATCTCGACACCCGGAAAATCATTTTGAAAAGGCACAACGCGCAAATCATACAGGCCGGCAGCGGAGGTTCCGACCAAGACGATTTTGTCTTTAAAGAATCCGGCGGGCACACGCTTGTCAAAAACATCGTAGTAGGAAATGTAGCGAAAGGTTTGAAATCCGCCCATGTAATTGATCGGCACCAGGCCGCGGGTATTGATCGGAATATAAAAATACGGGCCGCCGTTTGAAACACGGCCGAGCCGCACTTCACCAGCGGGCCCCAAACGCACATCATTCACCATAAGCTTCCAGCGTTGCATCACCACCGCCAGAGCGAGCGAAGGATACGTCCGGCCCGCAAAATTCAAAAACAATGGGAAACGCCGGATGGTGTCATCCTCGTCGGCCTGAAAATTGACGAAGCCCACTCCGGCGCTGCCGTTGTACAGCTCGAATAGTTTTCCCAGAAAAAAATCCAGCGCCGGGAAGCGTGTAGAAACGCTGCCAGGAAATTTGAAAGCAAAACGTTGCGCCTGAAACTCCTGCGGGGGCGCGGACATGGGCTGCAAAAAAATCTCGGGATTCGAGCGCGAAAACGCCAGGGCATTGACGACATTGCCCGCCCGTTGCACGCTCTCCACCAGAGTTTGATCGAGGTAGGGATTGGCATCGCGTTCCATGAACAACAGGTCGAATGCGATCACTTCTGCCCCGTCCGCATGCAGATAATCGATGATCGTTGCATGATGGCTGCGTGGCCATTGCGCGTAGCTGCCCAGTTTTTCCAGGCTGCGTTGATCGATGTCGATAATGACGATATCTTCGATTTGTGTATTCCGGCGTAACGCACTGAGCTGTGAGATTTTCGCCAGATAGCGGCTGTCCAGTGTTTCCGCCTCGATGCGCGTGAATAGATCCGGGCGGAACACGCGCGTCACGAACAACACCAGCAGCGCGGCCAGCAATCCCAGCGCTGCACCGAGAAGCGTTTTTTTTGCTAAAGAGAAAGTCAGTTCCACGGCTCAAACTCACCTGTAAAAACGTGTTTGACTTGGCCTTGCAACAACAGGCGATTGGAAACTGCTTCCCGGCTCACCACCAATTCTCCGCCGCGTGTCGAAAGATGAACGGGAAAATTGACGCCCCGCATGTGCTGGGCAATCAAGGCCGAGGCCACGGCGCCAGTGCCGCACGCCAATGTTTCTTCTTCCACGCCGCGTTCATAAGTTCGAATGCGCACGTGCGCAGCGTCGACGATTTCGATGAAATTCACGTTCGTGCCGGCTGGCGCAAACGCGCGATGATGTCGCAATGCGCGCCCGATACTCTCCACGTCAATTTGCTCCACGGTCTCGACGAACAACACCAGATGAGGCACGCCGGTGTTGACGAATCCTCCTTCCGTCAGTTTTGCTGTCCAGGGCACCGCAGGCGTTTGCAACATCCCGACCTGCAGGCGCAGGTCGCGCGGCTCTTGCATGCGCAAGCTGACGCGATCATGCACCACTTCCGCATGATAAACTTCACCGCTCACTTCGAATTGCATCGTTGGCGCCGCGAGGTCCTTCGTGTTGGCATGGTAAGCAGAGGCGCGGGCCCCATTTCCGCACATTTCCGATTCGCGGCCGTCGCGATTGAAATAACGCATCGTAAAGCGGCAATTCTCGTGCCGGGGCGATTCAATCAACAATATGCCGTCGGCGCCGATGCCGGTTTTGCG
>JBOHQX010000376.1:0-43067 GCA_050732395.1 bacterium | reverse complement strand
CGAACGTGATGAGTCCCTCCTCGGACAACGCGGTGATGAACTGGATTACAAAGAACGGATTGCCTCCGGTTTTCTTATAGACAAGCTGCGCCAGAGGCTGCGCGCGTTCCCACTCGCAATGCAGGGTATCGGCGAGGAGCCGGCTCACATCGTCGAGGCGTAGGGGCGCGAGCACGATCTCGTTCACTCTCGCCTCAGCCGCTCGGATGCCTTCGAGCGTCTGCATGAACGGGTGTGAGGGACCGACCTCATTGTCGCGATAGGCGCCGACCAGCAGAAGGTATCGCACTTCGGAGTGGGTGATCAGATGCTCGAAGAGGTCGAGGGTCGCCGCGTCCAGCCATTGCAGGTCATCGAGGAACAACACGAGCGGATGTTCCGGCCGGGCAAACACGCTTAGGAAGCGCTGCAACACCATCTGGAAGCGGTTCTTCTCGTCCTGTGGCGGGAGGTCTGGAACCGGCGGCTGTTCTCCGATGATGAGCTCGATCTCTGGGATAAGATTTACGACAAGCTGGCCGTTTTGACCCAACGCTAGTCGAATGGTGTTTCGCCACTGGCTGAGCTCCGCATCGCTTTGGCTGAGAATCAGATGGACGAGACTCTGCAAGGCTTGGGCGAGGGTTGAATACGGAATGTCGCGCTTGTACTGATCGAACTTTCCGCTCGCGAACAGGCCGCGTGGTGGAACGAGCGCTTTGTGCAGTTCGTTTACCACCGAGGACTTGCCGACGCCCGAATATCCGGAGACCAGCACGAGCTCCGGCGCGCCGTGGGCCACGACACGATCAAACGCTGCGAGCAGCGCTTCGATTTCGCGCTCCCGCCCGTAGAGCTTTTCCGGAATCAGCAGCCGGTCCGATATGTCATTCCCACCGAGCGGGAACGGCCCGATTCGTCCGGGTGATTCCCATTCGGCGAGACACTTCCGCAGATCGGCCTCGACGCCCGCTGCGGTCTGATAACGTTCCTCGGCGGTCTTGGCGAGGAGCTTCATGACAATAGCGGCGATCGGCCCCGGAATATTCTCAACCCGCTCGCTGGGCGGAATGGGCTGCCGCGCAATGTGGCAATGAATCCATTCCATCGGATCGGAGGCATTGAATGGCAGGGCCCCAGTGAGCATTTCGTAGAGGGTGACGCCGTAGGCGTAGAGATCGCTGCGGAAGTCGACCGACCGGTTCATGCGGCCGGTTTGCTCGGGCGCCATGTAGGCTAATGTCCCGGCGATCACTTCCGGCGGCTTCGAGGTTTGGCGCTCGCGCGGGAGACGGGACGCCATGCCAAAACCCGTCAGCCAAACCTCGCCTGTTGCGACGTTCACAAAAATGTTGGGCGGCTTGAGGTCTTTGTGGATAAGGCCCCGCTCGTGAAGTCGATTGAGCGTGGCCGCCAAACCGATAGCGACGCGCAAGAACGCCGTGACCTCCCATGGCTGCCCCATGAATGAGACGAGGAGTTCGCCGCCGGGGTCGTCAAGCAGAAGCGTCAGCCGCCCAAGATCGCGAGCAAGAGATAGGGGCCGAGCCGCCCAGGTAGAATCGAGCAGATCGCGTAACGAATACTCATGCTCAAGCCGTTTGATACTTCCAAGCTCCGGCTGTTCCAAGACTGGGGTTAGCATCAGAGCGGGTGGCCGATCGCCGCTCCCCACTCTCCGCACCAGAATGAATTCCCCGTCATCACGTAGCGTCTGGAGCACGGATCTTGACGGCGCAGTTATAGCGATGTCTTCAGTTGATCGCATCTTTGTCCAAGCAACGATGCACTAGCTATTCGCTTTTGAAACGAAACTTATTGATCTTCAGTGTTTTGATCTTCGATTCCAGCGTCGATGCGCGCGGCGCGTGCGAACGATTTTTCCACTACGACGACGTCTTCCGGATGAACGCGTTGGCGTACTTGCTCGACCGCGGGCTTGGTCACCCGGTCCATCCCGACAATTCGATAGGCGTTTAAAGCATCAAACATAGAATAAAATTCTGAAAGATTACACACGGATCAAAAACTCACGCGGATTGAAAATTTTTTCCGTGTGCGTTTTTGATCCGCGTGTGCTGCCCGAAGGGCTTCTGTTTTCAGTTTGTCTGAAAAGCAGAGGTAGCTCTGTTATATCGATTTTATATGTGTAAGGAACCATCCCCGCCTTTCAGAATTGTCACAAAAGGGCCTTTCGAGTTGAAAGCTGAAGCACTTCGTGCAGCATTAAATCTTGCCCACGGATTGAAAAACCCCGCTGATGATGGCTTTTTCCGTGGGGTTCTTCAGTCCGTAGGGCTCATGAACTTTCAGATTTTTCTGCGACAGTTAGCTTTGCGAGCATCAAATTAAAATAGAGTTATTCTGGTATCTCTCAAGAATGCAAGCCTCAATCATTCGCAAAAGAAAAGGGCATGTGGACAGGCGCTGGTATTGGCTTTTGTTTTTCTTGTTGCCGTGCTTGTTCCATTGCCGAACGCGTGAGGTGCCGGCGAACCTGCTTGCACAAGTGGGAGAGCGCTACGTTACAGTTGAAGAACTATTCCAGCGGGCGGAGTTGAGTCCACCGCCGAGCTTTCGCACCGTGAACGGCTATTCCAGCAAGCGCGGCCTGCTGGAATTGTTGATCGGCGAGAAGCTTTTAGCGAACGAAGCTGCAACGCTGCAATGGGATCGCGAAGAAGCGTTCAAACAATGGCGGCATTACACTGAAAATCTCGCCATTGCCAAACAGCTTTATCGCGAACAAGTTCTTGGCAAAATCGATCTGCACGAAGGCGAAATCGACACCGCGATCATGCGCGCGCAAAAATCTTTGCGCATGAAGTTTTTTCGTTCGTCCTCTCGTGAGGAGGCGGAAAGATTTGCCAGGCTGGCTCATGAGCGAGGCGCTTTCGATCATGTGATGCAAATGCTATCGGGCCCAGGGGCCGAGGCTACTGAGTACACTTCTAACTTTACTTTCGGTGACGGGGACGAACTTTTGGAAGACGCCGTGTTTGCATTACCGGTCGGCCAAATTTCGCAAGTAATTCTGACCGCGCGCGGTTTCTTCGTCGTGCAAGTGCTCGGCGGACAACACCATCTAACTTTCTCCCAGCAAGCCTATTCCCAGCAACGCACCGCCGTACAAAAAATCCTGCGCAGGCGTGCAGCAGACCGCCTTTCCGCCCAGTACGTTCAACAATTCATGCGGGACAAAAAAGTCGTGCTCAAAGGGAGAGTATTCTCCCTTTTAGCCGAGGCCTTGTCCAAACACCTGGATTTCGAAATGCGCGCGAATTTGCCCGCTTTACAGCCTCTCGAAGAAATCGATTATGACCAAACGGAACAAGAGCTGGGCAACCTCCTCCTTGACGATGCGCTGATCATTTTTGCCGGCGGGCAATGGACGATGCGAGAGGCCCTGGAAAAGCTCCGTCTCCGCAATCTGCCATTCGACCGGCAATCCTTACAAGCGATGCGTGAGACATTAGAAAACGATTTGCAATCTCTCGTGCGCGACGAGTTTCTCGCCGAAGAAGGCCGGCGCCGCGGCCTGAACAAGCATCCAGCCGTGAGTGAAGAAACGCGGATGTGGGTGGATCATCATCTGTACACCCGTATGGTGCAACGGCTGGAATTGCAGCCACAAAAAGGGGAAACCATCCATTTTCCCGCTGCTGTTCTCAGCTTGAAAGAAAAATATGGCGCCAATGTTTATGAAGAAAACTTGCAGGCCGTTGAAATATCCGATATCAAATTGATGGCTGTTCACCCGGGGCGTCCTCATCTGCTGGCAGTTCCACTGTGGCCGTTGTTCTGAGTGTTCCTGTTTGAATACCGGCTCACCTCAACCCAAAAGCTGAAAACTAATACCCCGTGGTCAGCACAAGAAGCGTTGGGCAGGATGTGCAAATTTAGCCATCTGAAACAAGCATTTCCGTGAGAGATATCTAAGCTTTGATATCATACCGCCAAAATCTCATGGCAGAATAATCTCTCGGCAGAATGATTCCGAATCATTCGCCGAGAGATTATTCTGCTAACAAACTTCTAGAATTTTCTTCTGTGTTTCAATTTTTTAAGAGTCTAATGAACCGTTCACCCACTCCGACGCTATCTACCGACAACGATTGTGTCAAGATTTGGGGAGTCGTAAACCTCTGCGAGTGATTATCGGGGCCTCTCGCCAGCGAGGCCAACTTCAAAAATTTCATTTCGTTCTTGTTTTTACGATATTATTGTTGTATGATTGTATATTCGTAATCGATTCGGGCGGCTCATGTTTCATTTGAGCTGCGGCATATCATGGTTACGCGCGGTGCCTGCCTTTTATTGATCGCAAGGCCGCCGCAAAATGTTCAGTGGCCTTTGCCGAAATTCTTTTCACTTCTCTCATTTGATTTCTCCCGCACGGCGGGACGATCAAGCGCACGCACACGGCTCTCCTGCGGAAAATCCCACCCAGGTTGCAGACTTTGGCGGAACACATCGAGATTTGATCTGAATACAAAGAGATTCCCGAGCCACAGCAAAATTTTTATGAGTAAAGCCTGGTTTGCGCACCAAACTCGTGCTCTTTCATGCTTTTACTTTTACTCGTACTCTAACTCTTACTCCTACTTTTACTCGCTTTTAGAAGCTTGGAAAGGCGAGTAAGAGTAGGAGTAAGAGTATGAGTAAGAGTAAAAGCAAAGGTGCGAGCCCGGCTTTGCTCAATACATATGATCCTGGACGACGTGAGTCTCTTTGCCCGTCTGCCAGTCTTCACATTTCATTCAGGAGTTCTATGTCTTTTCAACAATTCGGACTGGATCCAGTTTTGCTCAAGGCGTTGCAGCGATATGGTTATCAAGATCCCACGCCGATTCAGCAGCAGGCGCTACCATTGGCCTTGTCCGGCCGTGATTTGATCGGCTGTGCTCAAACGGGCACGGGAAAAACCGCGGCGTTCGCGCTGCCCATTCTCAACAAACTGTATCCCAAATCCAGCGGCAAGACGCGCGCGCTCATTTTGACCCCGACCCGCGAGCTGGCCGCGCAAATCAATGAAGTTATGCAAGCGCTCGCATCCGGCACCAAGCTTTACACCGCCGCAGTTTTTGGCGGTGTCGGTGCGCCGCCGCAGGAACGCGCGCTTCGTCTCGGCACCGACATCATCATCGCCACGCCGGGCCGCTTGCTCGATCTACTCAATCGCGGCGTGGGCACGTTTCACGGGGTAGAGATTTTTGTGCTCGATGAAGCCGATCGCATGCTCGACATGGGCTTTCTGCCGGAAGTCAAGCGCATCATCGCGCGCCTGCCCAAGGAACGCCAAACTATGCTGTTCTCGGCGACCATGCCCGGTGAGATTCTCAGCCTTAGCCGCCAGATTTTGCGCGACCCAGTGACAGTGCAAGTCGGCCGGCAAGCCGCGCCCGTGGAAGGCGTGAAGCAATCTGCTTATCCGGTGGCGCAACGTTTGAAAATCGATTTATTGATGGAGTTATTGCGGCAGCAAGGAATGAAATCCGTGCTGGTATTCGCGCGCACAAAAATTCGCACGGAGCGGCTGGCACGCCAGCTCGAGAAGAACGGCTTCGAAGCGGCGCGTTTGCACGGCGATCGCACGCAAGGCCAGCGCATCGCCGCTTTAGAAGGCTTCCGTAATCGTGAATTTCGCATTCTGGTCGCCACGGACATCGCCGCGCGAGGCATCGATGTTGAAGGTATCTCTCACGTCATCAATTTCGACGTGCCGGCGGCGCCGGAGGATTACGTGCACCGCATCGGTCGCACCGCGCGCGCGCAAGCAATTGGCGAAGCTCTGACATTAGTCTCGCCGGAAGAAGAGAGTTTTCTGCACGCTATTCAGCGATTGACGAAAATCGAAATTCCACGACAGAAGCTGGCCGAATTTGATTACCACCAAATCGGACAAACCACGGCGCGGTTTGGAAGGGAAGAACGCCCCAAGAGGTTTGGGAAACGCAACGGCTTTGAAAGACGCAGCGGGCACCGTAACGGTTCTGCGGGCGCCAAGCGCAAAGGCCGCTCGCGTCCCGCCGCACAATGGGCGCGTTGAGCGAACTGAAAGATAAAACGCCGCTGTGCAGATAATTGCGACAGCGGCGTTTTGATTTTGCTGAAAGCCAACAGAAAGAAGTTTCCTAACGAATAGATCAGGACCAACGGATGGTTTTATCCGTTGGCCGTTTTTGCATCCGTTGGCAAAACAAGATTTTAAAAATTCGCCCTGTGTTTCGCGGACAAGTACTTCAAGGACGTGTTGACACATATTTTTGCAGGCTCCATCACGGCGTGAATTCGAACGTCACGGTCGCTTCGCCGCGATTCTGAATTCCCACGAATTGCCATGCCTTCATTTTCTGCGTCAAACAAGCCGCCAGGCTTTGATTCTGTAATGCATCCGATAGTATCTGAACAGAAGTGACGTAACCCTTGGCGTCCACGACAAACTTGACGACCAATCTGCCGCGTAGGCCGGGCCGTGATGATAAAGCTTGCGCGTAGCATGCTCTGATTTCCTCACGATGCTGTTCGACGACCTTCCTCACATGATCTGACGAGAGCGCTCCGCCCACCACAATCTTGCTCACCTGTACTTCGCCAGCACCCGCCTCTTTTCTCTTGGACGGCGAGCTCAATTTAGAGTCTCCGCTCACCATCTTTCTCTCCTCAGCCGATTCAGAGACCGCGTCCATTTCCATGGTCCTCCCGGCACCGCCTGAAGCTCGATACAAAGCCGGCGCCATGGGCATGGCAGATTGCACCGCCAGCATTTGAGGCTGCCCTACGGCATAATCGGAAACGCCCTGCGGCAAAGGCAAAGGCTGCTCGACTCTCGTGACTTGCCCATCCACTTTGCGGACTTTCGAATCCACCGCCACAAATGAAGTGTAGGCGGTGAGCAGATTATACTGCAAACCGAGATTGGTGACTTCGTTGACACGTTCGGGGTCGTTTTGCACGGCATTGTAGTCCGACAAAACGGCAATGAGATGCCGTGCCCAAAGATAACGCAAGGCGGTATTGGCAGGCGAAGCCTGCGCTGCGCTGACCTGGATATTCGCCGTGTAGCCCTGCTCGCCGGTTATGCCGCTGAGCTTGATCGCGCCTTTTGCCGGGCCGCGCCATTTGCCGAATACGATCACCGGCCGTTCGGCCAGCACGTCCGGAATGGCGGGCGGTTCGATCGCATACGCGCTGAATTTGCCAAAATCGATGCGCACGCGCGTCAGCACCGGTGTTTGAATATAACGGCGGAATTTCTCCGCCTCCGCCGCCGCTTCGCCCGGGCCCGTGATGATGAATGGCTCACCCATTCCCGCACGCGCCATCCCTTCAATGAGATGGCGATTCACGCTCGAGCCGATGCCGAAAGTAAACAGATTGGCTTCGCCAAGTTTCTGGCGAATGAGATCAAAAGCTTCGGCCTCGACGCTCACGTAGCCATCCGTAGCGATCACCACCGTCCGGGAAGACCCGAGCGCGCGCGGCAGCGCCAAGGCGCGCTGGAGGGCAGGCAAAAGCTCGGTGCCGCCGCCGCCCTGCTGCTCGTCGATAAGAGCGAGCGCACGCTTGATGTTCTCCGGGGTGGCCGCTTGAGAGTTTTCCGCCATGACGCTGGCAGCGCCGGCGAAGAGCAATACGTTGAAATGGTCCGCCGGCCGCAAACTACCGATCAAATCACGCAGAAGTTTTTTCGAAATCTCCAGCGGAAAGCCGTGCATCGAGCCGGAGACGTCAACAATGAAAATGTATTCGCGCGGCGGAATGTGAGCGGTGTTCACGCGCAGAGGAGGCTGCATCATCAACAAAAAGAAGTTTTCATTCTGGTGTTGATAGGTCAAGAGCCCCGACGTGATCTGCCCGCCAGCGAGACGATACTTCAAAATATAATCACGATTGCCTCCGAACTTTTCAGCCTCATCCAGCTTGATGGCCGCGCGCGCCGGGCCGTCGTAACTCACATTCACATTGTGCGAGGCACACGAGGCTTCTTGAATCGGAACACCCGCAGTGAGATTGGTGGTGATGTCGAAAGTGTAGCTCGGCGCCTGCCCTTGATTGAAATAGGGATTTTTGATCCATTTGTCATTCGCCGGCGCCGTAGCTTCCGGTTGGTTCGAGTAGCGCGGGCCGACCACGGTGGGATAAACAAATTCATAAACGCCCGCCGTCGGCACCAATAATTCGGTGTAGCTCAATTCGACTTTGATTTCATCTCCCGGCAGAAGATTGCCCACGTTCATCTGAAAAACGTTGGGGCGTTGCTGTTCCAGCAACGAAGCGCTCCTGCCTTCTTCCAATGCTTTTTGATATTCCCGCCGCGCGTCTTCGCGCTTGCCGATCTTCGCCACGATGGTACGGTCTCCGATCGTCATTTGCATCCCGTACACCGCCGCGCGCGTGGAAGCCGGAAAAACATAACTCGCTTCCAACGGCCGCTGGCCTTCGTTTTTATATACCTGTGTGACTTTGACGTCGGCGATCACCCCCGCGATGTTGACCTCTGCCGACGTCGATTTCAGAGGGAGCTGATCCAGATTTGGATCAGCGCTTTTCACAAAGAAAAACGGCGAAAGCGTCTTGTCGGCGTTTTCAAAGTCTTGTGCCTGTGCCAACCCCGCCAACAGCACCAACATCCAGAAAAGTCTTTGCAACATAATGAACTCCCACGATGAATGGTTCCATGATCCCTTGAACAAATCCAATTGCCGGCGTTTGCTTTTTGTTCTGGTTTTGATAGAATTACGCAGGAGATTGAGAATTATTCCGTCGATATGCAAAATTTTGCCGTTCGAAAAAATCTCAGGATTGGCTGCAACCCTTTACAACCGGGGTGTGTCATATAGGGTGATTGCTACAACAAACGGCGGCAATTCGCCGAAGACGGCGGTTCCGAGTAGGCTTTGAGCCGCGCTTATTCAGAAAGCTTGCCTTGGGAGTTTTCGTATGAAACGTACGCTAATATTCATAACTTGCAGCGCTTTCTGCGCTGGCTTCGCCGCGCAACAATCGCCAGCAGAGAAGAAAATCTATCACACCAAGCACATCAATCCTCATCCCCCGCAGCTCGATGGTAAATTCGACGATCCGGTCTGGGAAAAACTGGAATGGGCAGGAAATTTCACCCAGCGCGAGCCCGACGATGGCAAGGCGCCGTCGCAGCCGACGAGCTTCAAAATCACGTACGATGACAAAAATCTTTACATTGCCATCCGCGCGCACGACAGCGAGCCGGACAAAATTGTGCGTCGCGTCACCCGGCGCGATCAATTCGACGGCGATTGGGTGGAGGTCAACATCGACAGCTACTTCGATCATCGCACCGGTTTTTCTTTCACCATCAATGCCGCAGGCGTGAAGGGTGATGAAGCCATTTCCAACGACGGCAACAATTGGGACGCCAACTGGAATCCGGTGTGGGAGGCGGAGGTGGCGAGCGACGAGGGAGGCTGGAACGCCGAGATGCGCATTCCCTTCAGCCAATTGCGTTTCGGCGAGAAAGAGGAGCACGTATGGGGTATTCAAGTGCAGCGCCGCCTGTTTCGCAAGCAGGAACGCTCGGTGTGGCAATACATTCCGCAAAACACCCCGGGATGGGTGAGCTTTTTCGGGGAATTGCGCGGCTTGCAAGGCGTTCGCGCCGCGCGCCGCGTCGAGCTTTTGCCTTATGGGGTGAGCAGCCTCCGGCGCAATGAACCTGAAGCAGGAAATCCCTTCGCCACCGGAAAAGAGTCTATGCTCTCCGGCGGCTTGGACGCCAAGTTGGGTGTGACCAGCGATCTCACCATGGACGTCACCGTCAATCCCGATTTTGGCCAGGTTGAAGCTGATCCTTCGGAAGTGAATCTCACCGCCTTCGAAACTTTCTTCTCGGAAAAAAGGCCGTTTTTCATCGAAGGTAAAGACATTTTGGAATATCGCCTCGCGGGCGGCGATGGGCCATTTTCCAATGATCAATTGTTTTATTCACGGCGCATCGGCCGCGTACCACGGGGCGAACCGGAATTGAATAATGGTGAATTTTCCAAGGTGCCGGAACAAACCTCGATCATGGGCGCGGCCAAGCTCACGGGCAAAACCAAGAACGGCATTTCGATCGGGATTCTCGATGCAATCACCGATGAAGAAGATGCGCAAATCGACAACAGCGGCGTGCGCCGCACCGAAATCGTCGAGCCGCGCACGAATTACTTCGTCAGCCGTGTGCAAAAGGATTTCAACGGCGGCGCCAGCGGTTTGGGCGGCATGTTCACAGCCACGCATCGCAATTTGTCGGATGTGCCGCAATTGAGTTTCCTGCCACATTCCGCGTATTCAGGCGGCTTGGATCTCCGGCATCAATGGCATAAGCGGACTTATTATCTCAATGTTATGAACGTGTTCAGCCAGGTGCGCGGGTCGCAAGACGCGATTTATGATTTGCAGACTGCCTCGCAGCGCTACTATCAACGTCCGGATGCGGATTATCTCACCCTCGATCCCAACCGCACTTCGTTGGCCGGTTACGGCGGCAATTTCAGCATTGGCCGCGGCGGTAACAGCCGTTTGCGCGCCGATTTCTCCACGACCTGGCGCTCGCCCGGCTTGGAATTGAATGATGTCGGATTTTTGCGCCAGGCCGATCGCGTCATGCAAAGCGCCTGGATGGGTTATCGCTTTACAAATCCTTTCAGTATCTTCAGGCGCTTGAATATCAATTTGAATCAATGGTGGGGATGGAATTTTGGCGGCGAGACCGTTTTCAGAGGCGGCAACATCAACGGCGGCGGGCAGTTGAAAAACTACTATTACGTTTGGTTCGGCGTGGGACGTGAAGGCGACGACCTGGCGACCACGGCGCTGCGCGGCGGCCCGGCGCTGCTGTTGCCCGCGCGTTGGAATCAATGGTATGAAATCCTCACGGATGATCGCAAGAATTTATTCTTCGGGATTTTCGGCTTCAACAGTTGGAAAGATGAAGGGGGCACGCGCTTCAACGAAGTTGGAGGCACCGTGGTTTACAAGCCCATGAATGCGTTATCCCTGCGTTTGAATCCGTTTTATAACATTAATCGGGAGGACCTGCAGTACATTGAAACTTTGGACCGCGCCGGCGAGTCGCGCTACGTCATGGGGCGGCTGCATCAGGAAACGTTGGGCATTACGTTGCGGCTGGATTACAGCATCACCCCGGATCTGTCATTGCAGTATTACGGCCAGCCTTTCATTTCCGCCGGCAAATACGCACAATTCAAGCGTATTACTTCCCCACGCGCCGATCGCTACTCCGATCGTTTCCAAACATTCACCAACGAGATTCAGGCCGCGGTTGACGACGAGGGCGACCCCATTTACGAGGTGGATGAAGACCTAAACGGTACGACGGATTATAGCTTCGATAATCCGAATTTCAACTTCCAGCAATTTCGCTCGAACTTCGTGTTGCGGTGGGAGTACAATCCGGGCTCGACACTCTTTGTGGTCTGGTCACAAGACCGCACCGGAGGCGAGGGCACGGGCGAGTTTTCCGCGCGCAATGATTTCAAGCATCTCTTCAACAGTATCTATCCGGATAACGTTTTCCTGATCAAGTTGAATCGGTGGTTTTCGCTGTAAAAAGTTGGGAGTAGCGCCTTCAGGCGCACAGACGTTGCTCCATTACGAACATCAGGCCTCAAAAGACATTACGACAAAATCAATTTTTCCACTCTTCCACATACCAGAGTTGGGCTGGCGCGGTGTTTGACGCCAGCCCAATTTTCATGCCATCGCGCAAAAGTTAGCCTACACGAAATCTCCAGAATTAACCCTTCGCCCAATTTTGTTTTCGGCGGATCGGCTGACGGCGCCGGGCTGTTATCGAACGCGGATGGCAGCTATACCATCATCGTCAATCATGAAGATAATTTCGCCGTTTCGCGCATCAAGCTGGATCGAAATTTTCAGCCGCTCACGGGTGAGTATATCATGAGCTCCGACCAGGGCAGATGGCGGCTCTGCTCCGCCTTTTTAGCAACGCCCGCGGAGCACGGCTTTGGCCCATTGTATTTGACCTGCGGTGAAAGCGGCATTGAGTCGATGATTCATGCCCTCGATCCCAACGGCGCGCCGAATACCTCGAGACTGCTTCCGGCATTGGGCAAGTGGAACGCGGAAAATGCCGTTCCTCTTCCGGCCAGCGCGTTTCCCGGAAAGACTTTGGTCATTATAGGCGATGATGACTCCGGCACAAACGGCGGGCAGGTGGCACTGTATATCGGTAACTCCACAGGTGATCTGGATGGTGGCAGCCTGTATGTCCTGGCGCGCGCCGACAGCAACGTCAGGGAGATGGATATCCAGGCCGGCACGCCATACGGCATCGTCTTTAAGAAAATTGACAATCAAGCCAATCTCACCGGCCAGGAGGTTGATGCGAAGGCTGCCGCTTTGAAAGCCATCGCATTCGGCCGTGTCGAAGATCTTGACTATCGCAAATGTCGTTATGGAATTGGATCACAGTCGCGGTGAAAGCAAATACAATGTCGGCGGCGCCTCCAGGTTCGGAAGCTGGGAATACGGCACCATGCTCGATATCTCGGATCATATCGGAGTCGCCAACGCGTTCCTGCTCTGTATTCAACCTCACACTTGGACGGGAGACCAGTACAGAGGAGTCGACGGCGGCGCTTTACGTGCCAACGAAAACCAAGCCAGTCAGATCATCGTGGTGACTGGATTAGCACGTTAGAATCGTTCCATTCTTACTTCACAAAGTGAAGTATATTTCCGCAGTGCGCAGTGCACTTTGTGCTTGCCCAGTAACTTCGCCTATGCGTTTTTTTCCAGTGTTGGTGGTCATGCCGCTGGCGGTGATGATGTGGGAATGCTCAGGCAAAATGGAGCCCCGGAAGAATGATGCTCGCGTCGGGAGAGTCCACGCTGCTTATCTGGTAAATCTTGCCCGGCTTGAAAAGGCCGTCACGGGCCTGGAAGAAAGCTTCAAACGGTACGGCGGTCCTTCTCCTGGCCGGGCGGCACAGCAAGCCTTCTATGAGGCCCGTCAACGATATAAAGAAATCGAGTTCCTCACCGAGTATTATTACCCCACGGCCGCCGAGTTGATCAACGGCCCGGCGCTCGGGCGCGTGGAAGAAGACGATCCCAATCGAATTCTCGTGCCGCCGCAGGGATTTCAGGTGATCGAGAGCTATCTTTTTCCAACGTTGCAGAAGGCAAATGTCGGCGCATTGCTGTCTGATCTCGATATTCTACGCTCCCGGCTACGCGGCGAGAAACACGCTGGAACGGGTTGAGCTCGGGAAAGTATTGTTTTTTGATCCGATACTATCCGGCAATCATCAACGCGCTTGTGCCTCCTGTCACCGGCCGGAGCAGGCATTCACGGATGGATTGCAGCGCAGCCTGGCGTTCAAACCAGGAGGCAAGCGGCTGCGCAATGCACCCACGGTTATTAACGCCGGGTTGCAAAGCGCCTATTTTTACGATCTCCGTACCGCTTTTCTGGAAGATCAGGCCGCGGCGGTGATGAAAAACCCCGATGAAATGCACGGCGGCTCGCAGGCAGCCGTTGTCCTAATTCGTGAAAGCCCAGAATATGTGCAGCTGTTTCAAGAGGCCTTTGGCGGGGCGATAGAACTTTGCGTAACCGAGCAGAATCTGCGCGTGGCGCTAGCAAGCTATGTGCGCTCGTTGACCAGTCTTCATTCCCCGTTTGACCAGTATATGCGCGGCGACGACACTCAGCTCAGCGCTTCCGCCCAAAACGGCTTCAACTTGTTCATGGGCAAAGCCAGGTGCGGAACCTGCCATTTCTTGCCGCTGTTCAACGGGGCTGTGCCGCCGGGCTTTATTGAGACAGAATCGGAAATCATTGGAGTTCCCCAAACGCCTGATACTGCCAGCGTTTCCTGATACACCGCACTTGAACGCGAGGAAAATCGGCGGGCGCTATTGAGTTCTGCAACAACGCGACAAGGCGCAACCGCATATTCAGAATTCTACCCGATTTAGAAGAGAATGAAACTTCATCTAGAGAGGCATCATGCAAGAACAAACAGTCGAATTCCAGTCGCCCATTGACACCTTAGTTGCCATTTCTAGGCGGTTGAGCGCCTATGAAGCGCGGTTCGAATGGTCGACGGAAGAATTCTTCGAAGGATTTACGAAGGGCCAATGCGACGACAGTATCGATTTTGTTGAGTGGGCCAAGGATTATCGTCATTTCTTGTCACTCAAAATCAATTTGGAGATGGCCTGGAGTCGTGTCGCATGAAGCATTGACATAGATAAATTCCCATTTGAAATCAACTCAAAATCGTGATAATCTCAGCTCTTCAAGTTATATTTCTTGCGTGAATGGTCAGCCTTTGCTATTCACAACTTACTCCTCCGGCCTCACCCTCATCGACGCATTCAACAAATTCTCCAATTCCTCCGCCGAAAGATCCGTAATCAAGTTGCCTTCCTTGGCGAGTGAGATTCTGCCCGTTTCTTCAGAAACCACAATGATCACGGCATCGGTTTCTTCGGCGAGGCCGAGGCCGGCGCGGTGGCGGGTGCCATAACGCCGGTCGAAGCGGTCGTTTTCGGTCAGGGGTAAAATCGCTTTGGCGGCAACAATTTCTTCGTTCTCAATAATCGTCGCGCCATCATGCAGGGGTGATTTGGGACTGAAGAAGGAGAGTAACAGCGGGGCGGAGACTTGTGCTTGCAGCCGGATGCCGGTCTCGACGACGAACTTGATGCTGTCGTCGCGCGCGATCACGATCAAGGCGCCGTGGCGCAAGCGCGACAATTCCTGCGCAGCTTTCACGACTTCGTCGATCATGCGCGAGCCGGTCACTTTGACGAAATAACGGATGATCGGGCTCTGGCCGATGTAGACCAGCACGCGCCGCAATTCGGGATGAAAAATGACCACGAACGCCACGAGCCAGATGGTTTCGAGCTTGCCGAAAATCCAGCTCAAGCCGCGCATGTTGAGCAATTGTGCGATAAAAGATACGAGAAAAATCAGCACCAGTCCCACTGCCATCTGCCCCGCGCGCGAGCCGCGCACGAACATATAGAGCTGGTATATCACGAAGCTGATGACAAGTATATCCAGGAGGTCGATCAGCGTGACCGGTACAAACAAGATGCGAAAGAGCTCGAATTTGCTGCTCACGGCGTGATTCCCGACAGCGCAGGCTCGATGCGGCCGGTGATCAGATCCGTGATCTGCGCGACGCGCCTGATCTTGGCGACGTCGTGCACGCGCAGAATGTGCGCGCCCTTCATCGCCGCGACCGCCGCAGCTGCAGCCGTACCTTCGAAACGTTGTTCGGGCGGCAGATTCAGCGGCTTTCCTACAAACGATTTGCGCGAGGGGCCGATGAGCACAGGGCATCCCAGTCCGCGCAGCTCCGGCAGGCGGCGAAGAAGCTCGTAGTTGTCGCTTAAGCGCTTTCCGAAGCCAATGCCGGGATCGACAATGATCAACTCGCGCGGAAGCCCGGCCTGCAGTGCAGTCTGCACTTGCGCCTGCAAATACAGATAAACTTCATCCATCAGATTTTCATAAGACGGGCTTTGCTGCATATCTTGCGGCGTTCCTTTGAGGTGCATCACCACCAGCGGCACCTGGTGATACGCCACCACTTCCGCCATTTTGGGATCGAATGACAATCCGCTGACGTCATTGACCATCGCCGCGCCCGCTTGAATTGCCGCTTCGGCTACTGCCGCTTTGTAGGTATCGATACTGATGGGGACGTCGATGACGCTGCTCAGCGCTTGAATAATGGGCAACACGCGCGCCATTTCTTCTTCCGCCGAGACCGGCTCCGCGCCTTCGCCATAGATGCCCTTGGGCCGCGTAGATTCGCCTCCAATATCGATGATGTCCGCCCCTTCCTCGACCATCTTGACCCCGTGCGCGAGCGCTTGTTCCTGCGCCGTGTACTTGCCGCCGTCAAAAAATGAATCCGGCGTAACATTGAGAATGCCCATGATCAGGGTTGGCCCGCCGAGGACCATTTTGCAGCGCGGCGTGTCGACAATGAATTCGTCGCGTTCCTGATGGTCCAAAAACATGCGCAACTCTTGCGCGAACGCCCCTTCCGTGCTGGACATAAAATAGCGGGCGCTCGCGAGCTCGCGCAACTGCATGGCATCCGAAAACAAGTAGGCCTTGCCCGCTCCGGACAGCCAACACGCGAGCCCGCGCAATGAAAATGCGGAAAGCAAATTTTTGGGCAGATCTTCGTCGCGGCAGCCGATTTTGAGAACCCACGCGTGCCGCTTGCACAGCACCATGAACTCCTCTACTTGCTGGCCGCGCTCGGCGCCGACTTCATGATGCAAATCGGCGAGATGGTCGAGATACAAGCGCCGTATGGAATAACGAGACCCGACCTGCCTTTTTGATACTGTCATGCTAGTGTTTTCTTTGATTGCTGTCCTCAAGTTTTTCCGGCAACAGGTGTTCGGGAATTTCGCCTCGTTTGAGCAAGAGGCGATAAAGATGCTGCCGTGCTTCGGCCGCGTAAACGTCATCGTCGCCGCTGCTCAGGCGGATGCGCGCGCGCAAATGACGGAGCGCGGCCGTGGTATCGGCGCGCCGTTCATAGATTTGTGCGAGATACAGATGCGCATCCGGATAGTCGGCGATCTGCAGCGCGCGCTGGAAAAAGCGCATGGCGCTGTCCAAATCGTTGCGATGGTAATACGTAATGCCGAGATTGTAAAAGGCCTCGACGTTCCGGGGATCGAGGCGCACGATGGTCTCAAACAAAGGCAGGAGCTTCGGCACGTCGCCGTTCTCGACGTAGATTCGCCCCAGCGCCATCAGGGTTGCAACGTGGTTGGGGTTGAGACGGAGATATTTTTCCAATAAGGCCAGAGCTTCGCTGCGGCGATTCTCCCGCAGGAAATATTCGACAGCGCCCAACATCGCCTCCAGCTCCAGAGGGTTCAGTTTGAGAGCGTGTTGATACAATTCTAACTCGCTGCCAAAGCCCTCCTGCGCAAAGCGGCTGCGGTGAAGCTGCGCCATGTCAACGTATACACGCGTCAAAGTTGGATCGAGTGCGCGCGTACGACTGAGCATGTGCTCCGCTTCGCGCCATTTTTTCCCTTGCAAACAGCATTCGCCCAGCAAAAGCAAAGTTGGCGCATGCAGCGAATCCCGCCGTGTCGCATTTTGCAGCTTTGCGATGAGCATGGTCAGGGTTGTGCGCCATTCGGCCTCGCCGGCGCGTTGCTGACGTAATAGTTCCATGCGCACGCGCGCCTCCAGCGTCAGAAAAAGAGGTTGCGAGCTGTCCTGCCGTGCGAGTGCCGTTGCTTGTACTAGCGCAGGCTTGAGACGGTGCTGCAGAAGGTGCAAATAGGCTGCATAATACGCGTTTTGTTCTGCAACCGGCAGGGCCGAAGCAGAATGATTGGAAAAGGAAGTTGGCTTTTTCACTTCAAAATAATCGCCAAGCTTTTCACCGAGCCCGGTTGCCACTTCGCCGGTTGTGGAGGTATCCGCAATCGTAATAGAAGATCGCAAGACCGGCTCATTGCGGGCGAGATCGATCAACTGAAACTGTACGAGAAGCTGCTCTCCTGCACGCGAGTAGCTTCCCAAGCCGATGAATGGCAGGTCGACCGCACGCGCAAAACGCACGGCGTAATTTTCAAGTATAAGAGAGTCGGAGGCAGCAAAATTGAAAACAGCCGCGGTGGGCAATGGATAAAAACCAGAAGTGCGGCGTTGTTGCAGCTCTTGGCTGAGCTGATCCGCGAGGCCAAATCCGAAAGGCGTGAGCGCCGCACGGCCGGAGGATTGTTCAATGAAGGGAAAAACAAGAACACTCGGCGGAGCGACGGCATGACGGTAATGCCATGCCATGAGCCCGCCGAAAACGGCAACTGCCGCGAGCGTGAGCCCGGCGGCAGTTTTCCAAAAAACAGTACCGCTAAATGCCTTGGCGTAGCGATGCAAATTCCACAGAACGAAGATTGTCACTCCCCAGCCAATGATGAGGACAACCGTCCCCGTGGAGAATTCCATGGTGCCAAACTTAGTTTTTCGGTTCCGAGAGTGGAACGGGTTCCTGTTCCGCGGCCATCGCTTTGGCGCTGCCATTTTGAGCTTCGTCGTCCGGCTGCATGGCGCGACCGTTCAACAGTGCGTCGATTTCCTCGCCATCCAGTATTTCGCGCTCCAACAGCACTTTCGCCAGGGTGTGCAGCTTGTCGAGATTGATGCGCAAGATGTCGTGCGCCTTTTGCGTCGCCTCCGTCACCAGGCGCCTGACTTCAGCGTCGATCGACTGCGCGGTGTTTTCGCTGTAGTCGCGATGCTGTGCAATTTCACGGCCGAGGAAGATCTCCTCCTGTTTGGTGCCGAAAGCGAGCGGACCCATGCTTTCGCTCATGCCCCATTCGCACACCATTTTGCGGGCCAATTCGGTCGCACGCTCGATGTCGTTGCCTGCGCCCGTGGTGCTTTCATTGAACACCAATCTTTCCGCTTCGCGGCCGCCCATGAAGTGCACCAGTATCGACTCGCAATACGATTTGGAGTACGTTTTGCGCTCATCCATAGGCAGCGAGGTGGTCAGGCCCAAGGCGCGGCCGCGCGGGATGATGGTCACTTTGTGAATCGGATCCGAACCCGGTGTGAACTTCGCGACCAGCACATGGCCCGCTTCATGATACGCGGTGATGCGCTTTTCCTTCTCGCTGATGAGCAAGCTCTTGCGCTCCACGCCCATCAGCACCTTATCCTTGGCTTCTTCGAGATCGCGCATTTCCACTGCGGTCTTGTTGATGCGCGCCGCCAACAGTGCCGCCTCATTCACCAGATTGGCGAGATCGGCGCCGGAGAAACCGGGTGTGCCTTTCGCCAGCACGGAGAGATCGACGTTCTTTGCCAGCGGGATTTTTTTGCAATGCACTTTCAAGATGCCTTCACGGCCGCGCACGTCCGGGCGATCGACCACGATCTGGCGGTCAAAGCGGCCGGGACGGAGCAACGCTTGATCCAGCACGTCGGGACGGTTGGTGGCGGCAATCAGAATCACACCCTCATTGGAGTCAAAGCCGTCCATCTCGACCAGCAATTGATTCAACGTTTGCTCGCGTTCGTCGTGGCCGCCGCCCAATCCTGCGCCGCGATGGCGGCCTACGGCGTCGATTTCGTCGATGAAGATGATGCAGGGTGCGTTGCGCTTACCCTGTTCGAAGAGATCGCGCACGCGCGAGGCGCCCACGCCGACGAACATTTCGACAAAATCCGCACCGGACATGCTGAAGAACGGAACGCCGGCTTCGCCAGCGACGGCCTTGGCGAGCAAGGTTTTCCCGGTGCCGGGAGGCCCCAGCAACAAAGCGCCTTTGGGAATTTTGCCGCCGAGGCGCTGAAATTTTTCCGGATCGCGCAAAAACTCAATGATTTCCCGCAACTCCTGTTTGGCTTCGTCCGCCCCGGCAACGTCGTCGAATGTCACCTTGGGGCGATTGTTTCCCGCGAGCCGCGCCCGCGATCTTCCGAAAGAAAAAATGCCCTTCGTGCCTGCGCCCTGCATTCGCCGCAACAAAAAGAGCCAGAATACGGCGAGCACGATCCAGGGCAACAAATTCAAAAAATAATTCCACCATTCGATCGACTTCGGCTTGACGTCGACGTCGAGATTGTACGAGGCATGCCATCCGCTCACTGTTTCAAAAGAAATGTCTTGCGGCAGAAAAACCTTGACGCGCGTGTACGGCCGGATGTCTTTGTCTTCGCCCTGAAAAATCTCGGGCGAAAACAGATAACCATGGACTTCATCGCCACGAATCACAGCCTTTTGCAGTTTTCGGGCTTCCAGCAACCCCAAGAATTGGGTGAAGGTGATCTGCTTTTCCTGTTGTTCTTGGCGGTCCCAATGCAACGTGATCCAGATAGAGAGCAACAGAATCGCCATCCAAAAAATCAGCGTTTTGGAGGCGCGCGACCATTGCGTGTTTTCATCCCGCCGTGGGGATTTTGAAGAGTTTTTGCGCTTCGAAGGGTTCTTATTTGCGGTTTTGTTTTTATTGTTCATGTTTGATCAGGCAATTGAATTTGAGCACACGTTGAAAACTCACTCCATTATGTACACCTGCGGCAGATTGCGAAAGAGCTGCGCATAATCCATACCATAACCCACAACGAAGCGCGTCGGAATATGAAAGCCGACGTAGTCGCAAGAATATTCCACCTGCTTCCCACCGTCTTTGACCAACAGCGATACAAATTTCAACGATTGCGGCTGCAGTGCGCTCAGTTTTTCGACCAAATAGTTCACCGACAAGCCGGAATCGATGATATCCTCCACCACAACGACGTGACGGCCTTCGACATGCGCGTCGAGTTCCTTTTTCACCTTGACCACGCCGGAGGTTTTCATCGCTTCGCCGTAACTCGAGATTTTGATGAAATCCACTTCGCAGTCGATCGCGATTTCGCGCATGAGATCGGACATGAACATATAGCCGCCGTTGAGCACACCGATGAATACCGGCTTTTTTCCGGCATAATCCTGTGAGAGCTGCCGGCCCAACTCCTGTATGCGCTGCCGGATCTGCTCCGCCGATAACAAGACGGGATACTTGCCCCGCAGAAATTGCACGGTTTGATCGGTCACTTTTCCCTCGGGTGACTCAAAGCGGCTCAAGTTGCAAACGTAACATCGACTGCGTGGCGGCGGTAACTTTGAAGCGATCGTCGAGGCGATAGCCACACACCCACACGATGCCGCGCTCACATTCCACCAGAGGAATATTTGCGCGTTTATGATAGGGGATTTTCGAATCGATAAAAAAATCCGACAGTTTTTTGAAGCCCGTCATACCAAGCGGCCTGAAACGATCGCCAACTCGGGGAAAACGGACACTCAAAGGCCCATGAATCGCTGCGGCATCGACAAATTGTAAATGCCAGGCGACTCTTTGACGCCAAGTTCCCGGGTCTTTTTCCTGCCAAACGCCAACACTCACGCCCGCTTCCGTGAGGAGACGACGCTGGCCATCCACCAAAATTTGTGTTTCAGGTGCCGGGCGAACAAAACGAAAGGCAGCACCGGTCCGATCAATGGCAACTTCCACGACATTTCGCCACAAGTACCGGCGCGTGCGTGAGGCCATCCGTTGGTTTGCAGGGGGAAGGAGCAGATCGACGATACGCGCCGTTTCAGCAAAAGTTAACGTCACTTCGGCATTCAGCAGACGGCGTATCGTGAAGCGAACCATACCCGCTTGAATAACGCGAAAATACTTCCAAAATCGTTGAAGATCAAGGACAATTTTGCCGATTTCTTGCGTCACCGTGACCTCCGCCAGCGCCTCCTGGGTGACATGCTCGAGATAGGCCTCGGTTTGCGACGAAATGTTAGCTAAACGCAACAATTGCGTCTCGACGCCAGGATTGAAACGCTGGCGCAGCAAGGGCAACAGCTCATGGCGGATGCGGTTTCTTTGAAATTGAACTTCCGTGTTGGTATGATCTTCGCGCCACGCGAGCTTACGCTCCTGCGCATAGCCCAGAATTTGCTTTCTTGAAAAAGAGAGCAGCGGGCGCAAAATCTCCATCTCCGATTTTGGCAGAAGGTTGCGCGAGGACATGCCGGCCAGCCCTCGCCAGCCGCTGCCGCGCAGCAGATGTGCCAGCACCGTTTCGACTTGATCGTCGCGATGATGCCCGGTCACCAGAATCGAGGCTCCACATTGCTGCCGCATACGATCAAGCGCACGATAGCGCAGCTTGCGTCCGGCAGTTTCTAAAGAAACACGATGCCGGTGCGCATAATTTTGGACCTCGACTCTTTCAGTGAGAATCGGCAAACCATGCTGCGCCGCCAATGCTGCAACGAATAACGCGTCGCGATCCGCGGCCTCGCCCCGCAGACCATGATGCACGTGCCCAACGGTGAGCTGTAATTCCCATTCTGCGCGCACCTGTTGCAACAAATCGAGCAGCACGCAGGAATCCACCCCACCGGAAACCGCCACCAACAAGCAGTCACCCCTGTTGAGGAGGTTATTCTTCTGACAATGGTGGCGGAAGAGTTGTAGAAGTTTTTCTTCCGGAGGGTGCATTACATACGGTGAAGTCAATGTTATAGGCTGTTGGGTACTTGCTCGTGCTCGTGCTCCTACTCTTACTCTTACTCGCCTTTAACAACCTTCAAAGCGAGTAGGAGTAAGAGCAAGAGTAAAAGTAAGAGTGAGAATAGGAATTCAATCTCTAATCTATTTTAACTGATACCGTTCCTCTAAAATCCTAACATGGTGCCGCTCGTGTCCGGCAATGATATAAGCGAGGGCGCGCACGCTGAACGGGAGGTCGCTGGCCGTGCCGGTCCTTTGCAGGGCAATTTCATCCAATGAACCGAAAAACGCGAGTGTGGCGGCGCGGATGCACTGGAATTCTGCGGTTAGACTATGCAACGAACGCCCGTCAAAGTTAGCGGCATTGACATAATCATCCTGCTCGAAGCTCGCAAGCGCGGTGGCATCCGCCCGAGCCATGCGCAACGCCCGATAAGCCATGATACGCTCGGTATCGCACATGTGCCCGACGACTTCTTTGATACTCCATTTGCCCGGCGCGTAACGAAACGAACCGCGATCTTCCGAAATACTCTGGAGCAAGCGTATCGTCTCTTGAATTTGATCGCGTAATACCGCAAAAGCCTCCTCGCCAGGAATGGCGGCGATGTACTTGCCATAATAGGGCGCGTACTCACTGCTCTGCGGCCGGAGAATGATGACGTCAGGCATGATAATCCATTTCCTTAATTTTTTGAATCAGGCTCCTGGGCTTTTTACACGTTACACATTACACGAGTAACGTGTAATGTGTAACGTGATTTCATTGCACTTCGTCAAAATGAAAATCCCGATTCTCCTAAAATTCTCGAGGAACAATCGGGACATTGGTGGTAGCGGCGGAGGGATTTGAACCCCCGACCTACGGATTATGATTCCGCTGCTCTGCCAACTGAGCTACACCGCCAAAGCAACAGAGATTAATATAGGGTACAGGAAGCGAAAAACGCAAGGGCTATTTCTACACGGCTACTTTGCGTTTGTCATCTTGCGGCGCTGGTTTCTTCTCCATTTCCATCCATTCAGGTGTCAGCCCATGGTAAAGAACGTCGGGATCTATATCTGCCCCATTTTCCCAAACAATTGTACCCATACGCTTATCAACTTTGACCGAGCGAAAGACGGCCGGATTGTTCCTAATCGGCTCGAAAATTGGACCATGCAAATAAAGTGCGAGGTCAATTTCTTTTTGCGAGCCATCGGTGAACTCCAGACGCACATGAAACTCATGCAATACCTCTACCGATTTGATGCGAACGAGCTGCTCCAGTTTCATGATGACCTCCATACTAATCCAACGCTTCAATATCAATCAGAGATTCGCCCCGTCTCGCTCTCTCCCAGTTTTCCGTCAATTCAACACGGTGAAGATCGGCCCACTCCATCACCAAATTATGAACACGGCGAGGGAGTTTGCCGGCGTAAATACGTAAAGTCTCGATTTCATACAGGGCTTCATTTCCTGCATACTCAGCGTGAAAATGTGGCGGACTATGCTCATTGAAATACATATAGATGGCGATGCCGAAGAACTGGCTAACGCACGGCATTCTTCATATCCCCTTTTGCTTCAATTCTTCAACGAAATTGGCCACCAATAGATTCAACTCAGTCCCGTCGGATTGGCATTTCAGGAGAACCTGCCCGTTTTCCTTTTCGCGTTGTCCGAAAAAGGCGACGTAGCGCACCTTTCGCGCCGCAGCATAATTGAATTGCGCCTTGAGATTCGCGGCTTCGGGATAGACATCACAAATCAAACCAGCGCGGCGAGCACGGGTCGCCAGGGATAAAATTTCTGCAAGATTTTCGGGAAAATTCATGAACAAGATATCAATGGCGACGTTGGTCTCGGTAAACCAGCCGCGTTCTTCCAGCAAAAGCAGGATTCTTTCCAGTCCGAGCGAAAAGCCACAGGCGGGGATATCACGCGCGGCAAACATGCCGACCAGATTATCATATCTTCCGCCACCGCCGAGGGAACCGGAAACACCGGGGACGATGATCTCGAAAATCGCGCCGGTATAATACGACAATCCGCGTGCGAGGTTCGGCGCAAGGGAAATCCGCGCAGCGTTGCCGGTGGCTTCACTCAATTGCAAAATCGTTTGCAAGTCATCAAGGCCCTTTAACGCGGAAGCACGGTTTAGACTCCGGCGAAAATAACTCAATCGGGCTGCATTGTCACTCACCGCATTCGCTTCCTCTAGCAATTCAAGGAGTTTACCCGCGGAAGATGACGAAATGCCTCGCCGTACCAGTTCTTCTGCAACACCGGCTTTCCCGACTTTATCCCATTTGTCCACGGCCACCAAGGCGGTTCCTTCCGATTCCGCTGCGATGCCTGCTGCATCAATCAAGCCTCGCAGCACTTCGCGATGATTGATCAAAACGGAAAAATCTTTGAATTGCAGTTTCTCCAATACCGTACAGGCTGCTGCCAGCACTTCGGTTTCGACTGTAAGCGACGAGCTGCCGCATACATCCAAATCACATTGCATGAATTCACGAAAGCGGCCTTTGGCTGGACGGTCGGCGCGCCACACGGGTTGGATTTGATAGCGTTTGTAGAATCTCGGCAATTGGCTACCATAGCGCGCCATGACGCGCGCCAGCGGCACGGTCAAATCATACCGTAATGCAAAATCGTTTAACTCTTTTTCAATGAATTTTAACCGGAGCTGATTGTACTCATCAAAATTTTTAGCCTCACGTTGCTCTGGGTCTCCCTCTCTAGCTGCTTGTCTTGCGAGATCTAGGCTTACAAGTGCCTCCTGCAGTTTCTCTCCGCGCCTCATAATCCGAAACAGCAATTGATCACCTTCCTCGCCATATTTACCTAGCAACGTTGAAAGGTTTTCAAATGCCGGCGTCTCCAACGGCTCGAAGCCGAAGGATTCGTACACTTCCTGAATAATTTTGATCACCAGACGGCGCTTGCGTAAATCGCTGGCGAGAAAATCCCGCGTGCCGCTGGGGGGATTGGTGTTGGGGTTCAAGCGAAACTCCGAAAAATTTATGTAGCAAATTTGTTGTCGATGCGAACTTATCTCCGAGTGTGAATTGTCTTGCCAAGTTTCTTTTGCGCCACTTTTTCTCGCAGCCATAAGTTGATCAGCGTCTCCGCAGATATGCCCTGCTGGCGGGCATGAGATTTCAATTGCGGAATTAAGTCCCTTGCAATGGCAAAATAGGTTTTGTCGGAGCTGACTGCAAACTCTGCAGAGACATCTTCCATTAGGTCTTCATAATCCGCCGTGCTGTGAGTGTCCCAAAAATTCCAGAATTCCTGAATTGTGTTGAAATTCTTGGGCAATGGATCGCGTCGGCGGCGTTGTTTTCTACTTTTTGCCATAGCTCTTTCGCTACTTATCAATTCGTTTGTTGGGTTTTGCCACTTCCAACTCGACTTTCGAGGTCAACTTACACATTTTCACCACGACCGTCGGAAGGCGAATACCCGAGACCCGTCGATTTTGTTTGATTTTCAAACTCCCTTTCCCGCCGAATGTACTCTTGCCGAATATTATTCACCTGTTCCTCTAAATTTTCGAACGTCCAAGAGCTGGTATCTATCTGCGGATAAAACCGCGCATACACCGTCCCGGGCGTCACCACGAAAGTCTTGCCGGGACACAGCCGGCGCGCGCCGGCGAAGTGAATGGGCACAATCGGATATTGCAAATCCATCGCCATGCGAAACGCGCCTTTCTTGAACTGGCCGATTTGGCCGCCTTCAATGCGCGTGCCCTCGGGCGCAACAAAAAGCGAGAGATTTTTGCGGCGAATACGCTCATACGCACGGTTGATAACCGCTATGGCTTTCACCGAGTCCTGCCGCTTGATGAAAATTTGCCCCGTGAGCAATCCCATTACGCCGAAAAAAGGATTGTACATCAACTCATATTTCGCCACGTAGCGCGTGCGCGGCAGGCCTAAAGCCATGATGCCAAAAAGGTCCAGGGTTGAGCTGTGGTTGGAAATATAAACTGCCGGGCTCTTCACCTTCTCACCCAAGTACTCAATTCTCAATTCCACCCGCGCAAACCAGAGGATCATACGCCCCATCGTACGGCTGAAAAACTCGACCACCCAATTCTGCGCCAGCCCGAGGGTGAGAATCGTGATGATCACGAGCAGGATCATACCAGTTGCCAGCGTCAGAATGGTTGCCGTGCCAAGAAAAATAGTGCGTAAGCGCGTGGCGAGCCCCGCCATTGTGGATTCGCGAGCCAGGGTTGCGCTGTTTGCAAGGGCCATGTGCCTTCCTTCTGTGCCGTGGTTGGTGATTGGTGGATGGTGGAAGGTAGATTGTGGATCGTAGATTGTGGATTGTGGATGGTATTTGGTTCTTAAAACGAAATTCGTTCATCAACTACCTGACCATCCACTATCCACTATCCACCATCCACCGCCCACCATCCACTCTCCACAAAAACCAACGACTACTTAAACAACTCACGTACCACAATATTCCTCTGAATCTGGCTCGTGCCTTCGTAAATCTGATAAATCTTAACGTCGCGCATGAGTTTAGCGACCGGGTATTCTTCAATGAAACCGTAGCCGCCGAAGACTTGCACGGCATCGGTGCAAACTTTCATCGCCATGTCCGCACAGAAAGCTTTGGCAAAGGCGGTTTGCCTCGCACTGGCCTGGCCTATGTCGACGAGGTAAGCCGCTTGCCATGCCAGCAGACGCGCGGCCTCGATGTTCATGGCCATATCAGCAATCATATGCCCCACCGCCTGGTGCTGCCAAATCGGTTTGCCCATGGTCTTGCGCTCGGCTGCAAAGCTGATCGATTCTTCCAGCGCGCGACGCGCCACGCCCACCGCGCCAATTGCCGTGGGTATACGGCTACGATCAAACACGCGCATGGCGACCATAAAGCCATCACCTTCTTTGCCCAAGAGCTTTTGAGCGGGCACACGAACATTGTCGAAAACAACTTCAGCGGTATTTGACGCACGCTGCCCTAATTTGTTGAACGGTTTGCCGACCGTTACGCCCGGCAAATTGCGATCGACAGCGAACACGCTCATGCCCTGATACTTCGCGGCGCGGTCGGTGTAAGCAAACACGGTGAACCACTCAGCCACGGAAGCATTGGTGATAAACGTTTTTGCGCCATTAACAATATAGTGCTGCTCCTCTCGCCGTGCCTCCGTTTGAATGGCAGCGACGTCCGAGCCCGCGGCCGCTTCCGAGAGGCAATACGCCGCCATGCCTCCCTTGGCCAGGTGGCCGAGGTAGTGCTGCTTTTGATCTTCATTGCCCGCGAGCATGATCGGTAGCGCGGCCAGCCCATTGAGAGTGATGCTCGTACTCATCCCCGAGCAACCGTAGGCCAGCTCTTCCGTGATCAAACATTCATCGAGCAAGGAAAGCGCCGAGCCGCCATATTCCGGTGGAATGGTCATGGTGGTGTAGCCGAGCTCCTGCGCTTTCCGTATCACCGGCCAGGGGAATTCGTGCGACTCGTCATAGTGCACGGCCACGGGAATGATTTCATTCTTCGCAAAATCACGCGCGGAATGTTGCAGCAATTTTTGTTCTTCCGTCAATGAAAAACTGACGCCCGTCGAGATTGTTGCATGCGCTTCAGCCATGAGCACCTTCCTGCATATTGCAATTCTTCACAACTGTTCAACTCCCGCCTATCCTCTCAGAAAAACATGGCAATTTCCGATTCCCGATCTACGATTTACGATCGCAGATCGGCAGTCGAAAATCGGGAACCGGCAATCAACTGAGATCTTGAGCATCGAAAACCCTTACAATCAGAGCAAGATTTTCTCCCACGGAAATGAAATCAAATCATACTTCCGTGGGATTTCCAGTTCCGTGGGCGACTTTTCTTGTCGGTTTGAGGCGAAGCTTCGTTGGACAGTTACAGTTCTTCAATATTTACAACTCTGTATATACGGAGGCGGTGCAAAGTTGCATGCAAAGATAAGAAATCGTGGCGCGAAGCACAAGCGCGGCCTGTCACGATTACCTCACCAAGCCATGATCAAACGAGTTGTTTACTTTATCCGCAACAAAATTTTTCATCTGTTGGGTTTTTCTATCCGTTGGAAATTTCAGGCCTTTTGCGTAGCGGCTCATGCTCGTTGTGCACTTGCCCGTCAGCATGTCGGATTCATTCGCGATATTTCCAAAACGCGATACCTCCCACTGCGATCAACAGCGCGAGCAGGACGTAGGCGCCATGGGCATAAGGCAAGCCGATCGTCGTCAACGCGCCGGCGGTGAAGCCGGCAATGCCTTCTCCGCCCATGACGCCGGCCGCAATCAATAGGGCGGTGTGATAAGCATGCGGATACTTCTTATCCATGAGGACTCGAATGGCCGCGCCGATCGCCATGGGGAGCGCCAGGCCCATCCCCAGAAACAACCCGATACCCAGCGGCATCAGCAAGACTTTGTTGCGATGCTTTCCGGGAAGAAAGGCGTTTGCGATTTCACAGAGAAATGCAAGCCCCAAGCCAGTGAGAAATACGCGGGGATATTGAAAGCCGAAAATACTGCTCGCCACCAAACGTGCTTGCGGGGCCGGCATGAGCGGTGTAAATAATTGACTGGCGAAGCTTTTCTTGATCAACTCGAGTACAAACGGAGCAGCAATGCCAGCGCAGATCACGGCGATCAAATCGACTTTTACAATGTCCATAAATCTCGTGCCCACGATTTGGGCGGATTTGTAATCATGCCCGATGTCTCCAGCCACGGCGCACGCCACACTCACGAACGCGACGATCATGAAAGAAGCGAAGGCACTGAGCGGCAATGCCAATGAAGAATAGACGAAGGCGATGACCAGGCCGGTGAAAATACCGAATTGTTCCAGGGGATCAATATTGGTTTCACCCGTCATGCGCGCAGCGACCGCAACCATGATCCACACCCCGATCACGGCCAGGCCAGCCGCCAACCAAGGGACGCCGGCAACTATTAATGAGAATGCGGAAAGAACAGAGACGACCGGCAGAAGAATCGAATAACTGCGGTTGCTTTGCAACAGCGGCAGGAAAATCGCTTTGAAACGCGGAATGATGTAGCTCACGAAAAAGCCAAGGCCCGAGCCCAGCACCATGCCCATGCCCAGATTCTGTGCCCAGGCAATCGCAGCCGCAGAGGTGGAACCTTGATTAACGAGAAGCGGAATGATCAATAACCATCCCAGCATGGCTCCACCCAACCACGAGAAGCCTGCTTTCGCTCCGAGGATATATCCGCCGCTGACGGCCAGTGGCATCGGATAAAACGTCAAAAAGACCCCAAAGGCACTGAGTGCAGCCAGCGTAAGCCCCGCCGGAAAATATAACTCGCGCAACAAAGCAAAAATGCCTGCAGCGGCCCCAATCGCGATGATGGCAAGCAACATTTTCCCGCCTTGCTTACCCAACAGCAACAATTCCGCGCCCGCCATGCCCGCAGGATAAGGCAAATTTTCCTGATCAACAAAAGTCTTTTTGAGCGGAACCGAAAGCGCCACGCCTAGCACACCGGCCGCAACCGTTATGAGCGCCAAAATCCACGCGTTCGGCCACGCGATACTGGCGTTCTGTGTGCTGTTTAGAAACATTATCCCGGGAATGGTAAAAACGATTCCCGACGCCACAAGCCCTCCCACACTCGCACCCGCCTGTGCCACGTTGATCTCATGAACATGCACATGCCGCCCTCGCAATCTCAAAATGCCGCCGGCCACGATCACGGAAAAAATGACCGGCCACGGCATCGCGCCGATCTTAATGGCGACGTAGGACGAGCTGGCGAGCAAAAACAAGGAAAGCCCGGCGGCAATCACCGCCGCACGCAGGGTAAAACCCGATTTCTCACCGGGTGCGGTTGGAGACGAAGTGTTGTTCATGCGGAGATTTTCATTGCGTTATTTTTGTTCCTTGGCATATATGCGAAATTCGTGAAACGCAACGCGTAGGACTCTATGTCGATTTTCATACGCGCCGCTGAAGTGCCCTTGCGGGCTGAAAATCGCAGCCCTTCGGGCGGCACAAAAACGCAAAATTTTTTCAACACAGAGACACTGAGCGCACCGAGCTTCACAGAGAATTCGGAGAAGACCGCGCAATAAGACCCACTCTGTAGTACATGACTTTCGGTGGAAATAAAAACTTCTTACATTTAAATGAGAACGTTGTGTAAAAAATGCTGAAAATAAAGGAGAAAAACGCTATTGTTATCATTTAAATGAAAAACAAATAATATTCCACCGAAAGTCATGTAGTACAAATTTGTAGAACTTGGCCTCTTCAGCAAAGCTTTAGTCGCGGCTCTGCTGGCCGATATGTCTCTGCGAATCTTTGCGAGGCTCTGCGTGAGTCTTTCTTGGTTGGGGCGCCAAAGGGCGACAAGCCGGCTTTCGCCCCCCTTTCGGGCTACGCCGCGCTGTGTCTCTGTGTTGAAAAGGGAGCTAACAGAGGAGAAAGATTTCATGAATTTTATTCTATGTTTTATTCTTTAAAGCGACTTCCGAGGGAGAACGGAATGATCATCATATTTCGAATGCGTCTCGGTCAAGCTAAATATTTTCTCCGAATATTCCAAAGGAGTAGATCATGCGAATTCGAGGCATGATCTGCGCCGTGACTTGGAGATGCGTTGTTCGAAATGTAGAACTGCCCCACAGACGCTTCCTCCCGGAACACCGGACCCTGCTGATGTAAAACTCCGAAGCAGAATTGTTGCAAAAGCACAATACCGCGTCGCGATTGTTGAGCGATTTATCCCTGGAAGATCTGGCCTGGGATCGCATAGCGGAACTGTTCGCCCGAGATGAAAGAAACGTTTTCATGCGGCGGCGATCCATGCCACAATGCGGCCGGCTTACGTCGACAAACGAAAAATGGACGCGAGTACATACTGTGCCTATTTTGCCGCCATTCGCGCGCTGCTTGAAGCCGAATACGTGACCGTCGAGGAGTGCCAGCGCTCGAACTACGACTATCTGCAACAGCACCTACCGGAATTGACCCAGGCAGAATATAAGCACAAACACCGTTGTCGCTTCGAATATCTCGCCAAGCTCACCCGCCAGGAGCTGCTGCACACGCTTCGAAAAGAATGGTGAATTTTCTGCAACCGGGTCCAAATGCCACGAATGAAGATATGAAGAGAATATTGAACCCTTATCCACGGCCGGAAAGGTGGCTGCCATGAACCATATTGCCGAGCAGTCGCTCGAAGCCTACGTCCGGCGGCCGCAAACCTTGGACGCCACTGCTCAAAATGAGATTGGCGAGCATCTAAAAACTTGCGAGGCGTGCCGGATCATTGCGGGCTATCTACGCGACTTTTACGCAGAGCTCGACCGCCGGCGCCATGAACCCGTTCCGCGCCTTGAGGCATTTGCCAAGCAGCTTTTTCCGCTGCCCGGCACCATTTCGCTGCAGCCTTTGCTCCTGCCACCTGAGAGAAGCCATGCCAGCGACGAATATACACTGGTGTTGGCTGCCAGGTCACCCAGGCCGGCGGAGCAAAGATTTCAGACCGTGGTCACACTCGCCTCCGAGCAAAAGGACGTTTTGTTGCGCGTGCTTTGCGATCACGAAAGCAAGACCTTCCGGCTCTTCGCCTTGGCGGAAGACCGGCGCAAGGGCGCGCATGCTCTCATTTCATTTCCGGCATTGGGCCTGGAAGTCCTTGCCGATGCCAAGGGCCAGGCCACGTTTGCTCTGGACAAAAAGGGTACTCCGGAAGATTGGAAACAAATCAAATGTGTGCTGCGGATGCCGTTGACTGCGGTGCACGTTCGTACTGGGGAGATCGGGCAAGGTGCAGGGGGAGATGGTATTGGTAGTAGTCCGTTCGGGGGCTTAAGGATCATAGAAGCTGAGCGCCTGAAGGCGCCACTACGAGCGCCATTACGAACGAATTCATCTGAGAGTTCTTTGACGATCCTTGTCGATGATTATGAGATCTCACTTGCACGCTCGGCAGATACCTTGACGTTCATTGTCCAACCCATTGAACCCGATGCACAACCAAGCTCGCTGGCTGCTCTCGAGGGGACAGCCAGCGGCTTGCTTTTTGTCCCGCTGCAAAACGGCAGAGGCACTTGCCCGCTTCCGGAGGCAACGCAGGATTTGAGCATTCGCTTCTATAGCTACTGAAAGCCCTTGGGCAATGCCGAAAATGAAAACGTAGAGCCTGTCCGCAAAGCTCACTCTGCCAGGCTGAAAGCATCCTGGTATACTCGGCACGCCTGTCTGAAATCGGCATTGTGCTCGAGTTGACCAAGATCCCGGGATGACAATCCAGGCTTTTCGGACAGGTGATCAGGCAAATTAATCGCGTACTATGCCTACCCCGCTGGACATTGAAAAGCATTTTCAAAGTCTGCTTTCGGCTTTGACCTACCCTTCTTCTCTACGGCAACGGTTAAGCGAGGTCAACCGGTTTCTCGGCTTGCTCGGGGACGATCATCTCATTTATGAATCTTATCTGCTCGATCTGGGGCAGCAACTGCCCGAGCTGGTGCGGGCGTTGAAGTTTGCTGGTTGCTCTCCCCAACCGTTGCGCGAGCTGCTGGAAAAATTGCGCCGTCTACAAGCCCAGATGCCGGCGCTCGCGGCCCTCGCCGGCTGGAATGAAATGATGCGGCAATTGCAATTCGGCTTGGCAAGGCTTTATGCTAATGTTGGAGATTGGCAATCTAGCTTGGCCGTGTTGAATGAACGTTTGGTTTCCAATCGGCCGGATTGGCTCACGGAGCTCTCCAAAGACCAGTATTATCATACCCTCGAGCTGGTTCGTCGCATGCGCGAGCATGCCCGAAATGATCAGCCTGAAACCAGCGCGGCTCTCGATGAAGTAATGGCGCAATGGTCGCCGGGAGGCCGGGCGGAGGAACACAGTGTTTTGGCGCCGGTAGTTGAACGCCACTTGGCGCAGGCCCACATTCCGCAGCGCCTGAAGGGAGCTTGCGTTGTCTCTCCGTTCAAATTTTGGGATATGCGCATAGGGCGCACGACGAATTTGAGGCAGACGTGCGCGTAGCGGGCGTGCCAGCCTCTGTCGCCAATATTACGCAGGCGCCCATCGCAGCCTCACGCCGCTGGTTAGTTCAAACCTATCCCCAACTAGCAAAAAAATTTTTCGCCGGCCGCATCAAATTCGAAGAAGCGCATCCGCTGCACGAAGGCAATTCCGCCAATCTTGCGATTGCCGCGCTGTTTTATTGCGCCGCCGCGCACTTCGCCGATCAACGCCAGCAATATCGTTTGGCCGCCAATGTGGCGATCACCGGTGATTTGAGTGAAAATGGTGAAACGCGCCGAAGCGGCCGGCCCCAGCCGCCAGCAATTTGCCGCGTTTTATGATGTTGACGGCGACGGCACGAATGAAATCATCAGCATGCAAGAAGCAGCGGGAACAGCCGATCATGCCAACCTGGTCTTTTGCAAATCGAGCAGAGGGGATCAATTGCTATGGTCGGCACCGCTACGGCGAAAATTGAGTTTCTCGGCCCATTCCGGCACGGAAAGCGATCTTTTTCGTCCCAAAAGCATTGTCGGCGAAGCGCTGAAGTATAAGTCAAAATTCAATCGCGCTTATTGGATGGACATTCAAAAAGATAGCAAAAAATTCTTTGTCCTCCTGGATGACATTTGCCCGGCGGACCAAATGTACTTCATTGTCAACAGCGCCAAACTGCCCGGGCTTTTCAATTTTAATTTGGAAGTCGAAAGCTTTGACTCTGCCAGCGATTATGATCTTATGGCAGAAAAACTGTTCGACGACGGGCATATTCCCCGCAGTCCGGATAAGGCGTACTTCGAGGAATACCAAAACAACTTGCGGTATTGGGATGGTGAGGGGTGGCAAAACCAGCCATTGATGAACAGGCACTATCAGGAAGCTTGCAAATTCAAATAGTTTTCACTATACAAAAACTTTGGAATTTTCAGGCTGAAATATAGGACACCTCAGCTTTTCAAGCAAGGCAAGATCACCCGCATGCCAGACTATGAGTATTTTGCAAGCTTGGAAAAGCAAATCGAGCATCGAGATGGAGCATTGGTAAAACAAGGCGGTGAGAATTAGACAATACCTGGAAGGATGGAAAACCGAATAGTTTGCGCACCAAATTTTGTGGAGATAAAAAAAGCCTGGCTTTGAAAAAAGTCCGGCTTTTTTTCTGCGAAGCACTACCTGTGTCATGAAATAGAGGTGAAGTAAGTTGGCAATCGATCAAAAAGGAAAAAGTTCGAGGACAGATTTTATGAAAAAATGGCTTGCTTCCCTATCATCGGCAATTTTAATTCATCTGCCGGGTTTCCAAGATTCACCAACCTTCGTACTGAACGCGATCGCAATCAAAGCCTCAAGAATGACCGAAGCCAGCAGCACACTTGCCACCGGTTTGGTCGCCTTTTACCCCTTCAACGGAAATGCCAAAGATCAAAGCGGCAATGGCCATCATGCCACGGTCCATGGCGCGCAATTGACCGCAGATCGCTCCGGGAACGCCGAGCGCGCTTATCGTTTTGACGGCGTGGATGATTACCTCGCCGTGAATAATTTTCCCGTGCTGGACAACACTTTCACCTATGCAGCATGGCTGCAAGTGACTGGCCAGGCGCAACACCACCAATCTTTCGGCGCGCATGGCGAAGGTGGGGCAGTCGGTGAGACTTGGAATTTCGGCTGCAACAGCTTTTACAAGTATTGGGATATGTTCGATCGCACCAATCGTACATGGCAGGTGGGGATGGAAATCTGCTCCAACTGGACGCACGTCGCAATTGTTTATGACAAAACCGAGCGGCGGATTTATGTGAACGGCCGACTAGCAGGGACACAACCGATTACGACTCCGATCGCACACGGGACGAGCAGCACGCTGCGCATTGGGACACTGGTTCCTGGCGATCAACAATTCGGAGGTGCGATTGACGATGTGCGGATTTACAATCGGGCGTTGGCGGTGAGTGAGATTCGGCAGATTTATTTCAGGTGAAGCGAGGGTGTGCGAAGTTGGACTTGGGCACATTGATTCTTTGAATCTAAAGATTCCTGATGCTCAAGTTCGGCTTCACTTGGAATTTACTTTACCGGAACTACGAATTCGTCATGCTGCGTCGGTGTATTGTAACCTGGTCGAGCACGTGGACAATTTAACCGTCGCGTCGTAGGGAGACTTGATTGTTTGTGAGGACCGTGACACCGCACTGTGTCTAGTTGGTATCACGCCTCCAGGCAGATTTTACAAGGTCAGCAAAATGCAAAGAGCAGTTCGGAGCTGGCATGTGCGACGTTTTCTCCGGAGAGCATGACAATGTTCGTGAATGTTCAGCATTACGGGTTGACGCTGGCGAATAGGAGGTCGTGGCGGGAGGTAGCACTATTTGAAAAGATTATTCCCAAATAGGTCGTTGTACCTTTGGCCCATATCTTACAGGATTCTTGTACCTTTCCAGCAATCCTTTCTCAACAAATTCTTGCAGCCACTCCTTTGCTTGCTTTTTTGATATGCTCAATGCAGCAGCAACCTCGGCGTCGGTCTTGGGTGTTGTCATCTTCTCGAGAAAATTCCTCACCATGACAAACTGCTCGCTAGCAGGAGTCAAGGGCAACTCCACAAACTTCGAAGGGGACGTGCTGACACGCGAAGACGGAATAGGTTGGTGATTACCGGTCTGATTGGGCTCCTCGCGTGCTGATGCAAAGAATTCGTTTTGCCGTGAAGGAATTTTCCTTGGACTCACCTCGATTGTGAGCACATCCGCTATCGCCTCGGGTGTCGCCGGATTAGGCCATGCTAATGCGCCCCGGTGTCGCAGCTCATCCAGTCCCTTGCTGGTTTTCCCATTCGAGCGAACATAGACGGGTACGAGCTGCAGCTTCTGCAATTGCTCGACCGCTCCCGCCCAGGTGCCGCCTTTCTCGTAATCTGAGCTGACAACAAGCGCCGATTCCGCGAGCGCGTAGATCAGTTTATTGCGCTGCATAGCATGTCCCACGTTAAACCCGGCCGCAGGATCATACGGCGAGACCAGCGCCAGTTGTCTATCCATCAGGAAGTTGCGGAGCTCGCGGTTCAGTGCCATCCGTTCCAAGCTGTCGGCCAGGACTCCTGTTACATTGCCGCCTGCTTCCAATGCCCCCCGCATGGCGGCTTGGTCAATGCCGCGCGCGCCGCCCGAAACAAGGGTGCGGCCCGCTTTGGCTACAAGCCGGCCGATATCTTCGGTATAAGCGATCAATGCCTCGTCCACATGCCGTGAACCCACGACAGCCAGTCCACCGGTATTCAGAATCGTTATCTCTCCACAACCGTAAAGCACCGGCGGAGCGTCGTCGTTGAGGCGCGGCTTCAATCGCCTTGGATACTCAGCATCCGCGCTGCTCAAAACCCAAATGGCTAGTGTCTGCCAGCGATCAATTGCCTGGCTCAGCAGAAAGCCACGGGCCAACAGCCTTTTGATGCGGTCGCTATCGATGAACTGTAGGCATTCTGCGGGCAATGCTCGAGCATCGGGAACAAGAAGATCAGCCGGCTGCAGTTGCATGTCGCGGAGGAATTTTACCAACCGCTTGTATTCGCCTGGCGTTAACAAATCGGACGAAAACTCGTTTCGCCCCGCCATCAGGGGCGCCGTGAGCAGCAGAATTGCCTGCGTATTGGGTGAGAGTGACATACTCATTTCTCGTGTCCTGTGAACGCGAGTGCCAATGGAAACACTTCGCTGCTGCCATGTGAGCGCAACAACCAGGCCGCAACGGTAAACGTCCAGCGCGAATGAGATATTCCATGTGGCCAGAGTCCAACCTTACATATTCCTGCATCTGGCGTTGTTCTTCGCGCCGGAGCTCGGTCAAACGTCGCGCCCGCTGCCAAAATGCTTCGCTCAGGTTTGCGGCCGTCAATTGCCATTTCGTGCCCTGCTTTGCGATGGGTGATGGCGATTCCAATGAGAGCAGGTCAATGGTCTTCTGAATTCGTCCCTTGCTGAGATTTACGCATCCCATGAGTTCCGGTACGGACAAACCATCCGAAGCCCCGGCCAGCGAATCCAACACAGATTGAACCTCATCCGGCTTCGGAAACGCACTATCGATGAAGTAGTCGGTGATTTCCGTCTCTTCCTTGCCACTGAGCAACACGGCGTAGGCGGCAGCAAGCGCGCGACCCGCACGTCCGATCTGCTGGTAATATGCCACCACCGAACCTGGTGTCTGATAATGAATCACGAAAGCGATGTCTGGTTTGTCAAAGCCCATGCCGAGCGCTGTTGTCGCCACAAGTGCTTTCACTTTGTTGTCCAGCAACGCCTGCTCAAGCTCAACGCGACGCTCACCCGTTTCACTGGTATAGGATTCCACATTCAAGTTGCACGATCGGAGCCAGTCAGCTACCTGAATAGCGTCGCGTACCGTCAGCGTGTAGATGATGCCGTGACCAGGCAGCGCTGGAACCTGTTCGGCCAGCCAAGCGAGGCGCTCTGCCTGACTGGGCAAGCGAATGGTTTGAAGCGCGAGCGAAGGCCGGTTCAGATCACCCCGTGAGACACATAGGTTGGGCCCCAAAACGGCCTCCAAATCCTCCATCACCCGATTATTTGCTGTCGCCGTGGTTGCCAGCAACCGGAGGTTAACGGGCAGGGCGCGCACAATGCGTTCCACCAGGCGATAGTGAGGTCTGAAATCGTGTCCCCAGTCGGAGATGCAATGTGCTTCGTCGATTACCAGGAGAGTAATCCGTTCCGCGACTCGCGCCAGCACTTCGGTGCGAAAGCGCTCGTTCGCCAGGCGCTCAGGCGAGATGAGCAGAATGTCCACCTCGTTCTGCTGAATCGCCGTCTCAACGGCTGCCCACTCGACTTGATTGTCGGAGTTGATAGTAGCCGCACGCACCCCCATCCGCTCCGCCGCCGCAATCTGATTGCGCATTAACGCCAGCAAGGGCGAAATGAGTAAAGCCGGTCCACTTCCAGCTTCACGCAGCAACTTAGTGGCGATGAAATATACAAAACTCTTACCCCAGCCGGTTTTCTGCACCACCAACAGCCGTCCGCGACCTTCTACGATGTAGCGGATGGCTGCCTCCTGACCGTCGCGGAATTCGGCATGAGGCAAACCAGAACCAAGACGAAGGAGCTCGAATGATCTGCTTGCGTTGAACATCGTTGCTTTCCTCCCATGTGTCCGCGTTCATTTGCATAAACTGTCCTTCACCACCCCAGCCACAAAAATATATGCACAATTGTGCTGACCTGCAAGCATCGTGATCGAGAACATCTCTTGATGCCCCATTAATTCTCATACAAGCCGGAATCAAACGCAGACACTTGAGTTTCACCCGGCTTTCGCACCGTTGATAAGGCGGAGCTCTTTGGGCGCGTAGTGCAATGTGCTTTGTGCGCCGGGTGTTAATATGAAATCGCTCAACGTGCCAACACGCGTGTGCGTGTATCTCGGAAGTGGACAGGAGCTCAAATACAACTTGCTCTATTCGTGAACGCTCAGCATGAGGGATTGACGCTGGCCATCACCGGGCCGTGGCGGGCGTAGCACTTTCCAAGTAGCGTGTCAGAAGGAATCCTGTGACGCATTTGCACTGCGCTCGAGCCTTCAAAAGTTGCCTTCGGATGACAGGCAGTTACTTTCCGGATGAACTCCTTCAGCCGAAGCCAACGCTCAACAATACCGGAGAATACTCTCATGCCTCCGTTGCTTTGCGCAATTTGCTCAAAATGGTTTGGAGTTTTCGATCATTGCCAAGATGTTTTCTAAGCAGGTTTTCCGTTTTGTTCATCAAGGAACGCGCCTTCATCGTAGAAAGATCTTTGCGCAAACCTTCGCCGATATACAGTTTGAGCAGTGATTGATAGCCCAGGTCTTTTGCTTCGGCCACTGTTTTCAATTGTGCCAAGGTATCCAATGGGATTCTAATTGACACCATTTTGCTTGGCCGTTCTTTTATCTCAAGCTTCTTCATATATTCTCCTTTCTTCGTTTGTTGCTTTCCGGGCAGAAATAATGCGAATCTGGTCTCTTCGTTCAACATAAACAACGACGAGTATTTTGCGCGCGAGCGAAAAGCCGATAATAAACTGGCGCTCCTCAAAATGAGCTGAGGCGTCGCCGCTTTGCCGAAAGGGGTCAAAAAATACTTCACAGGCTTCTTCAAAAGAAATACCGTGTTTCCGGCGATTGTCACGCGCCTTCTTCTCGTTCCAAACAAATTCTTCGTCTTCGAATTTGTATAGAGTATCCATGACGGAAACATAAGGGTTCGTATTGACAAAGTCAATACGAAACTTCGTGACTTGAATACTGAAGAGAGAAAACATAAAGCGAAAGTTGACGCATGACATAAGAGGAACACGATATAGAATTGCAGGCCCGGCAAAAGACGGGCGGCCAATTCACGTGATCTGTCGCTCTAAAGAAGATGGCAACCTTGTCATCATAACGGCCTATGCGCCATAAAGGAGCAATATGATCTGCGAATTTTGCGGTGGCGAGACGGCGAAGAAGAAAGTAAAAAGACAGCACTGGCTTCATGGCAAATTGTATCTTATCGAAAATGTCAATGCCGAGCGGCTATGGAGAAGGTAGATGAAAATGGCAATATCATTGGCTTCTCCATATTGAAAGTAAGTGCGCTGCGGGGGCAAAAACCTCTTGTCGTTACTTTGGTTAGCAAAGATGCGCAGCAAGGTGTTTTTCGAGTAACGCACATCTCCACAGCCGTCGCAAAGACCCAAGAGGACTCTTCCCGCTTGGTCATAAACACTCAGCATGATGGTTTGACGCTGGCCATTACCGGGCTGTGGCGGGGTTAGCTCTAAGTTTTACATTTTGTTCTCGCCAATGCTCCGTGCACCGATGCTCGTATGAAAAATGTTGGAACAAGCTTGGAAAAAGAAATTTAAGCACACAGATTGTTCTTGCATGTGTTCATACTAATGTTAACTTACCCGCATGCGAGAAGTAATATTCTATCGCACAGCGAGTGGGCGATCTCCTGTCGAAGAATTCCTCGATACACTATCTGATAAACAAGCAGCGAAGATACTTTGGGTGTTGCGTCTGGTCAAAAATCTTGACCCCGTTCCGAAACAGTATTTCAAACTGCTTGAAAACAGCGATGGCATTTGGGAAGTCAGGGTGCAATTGGGGAACAATATTTTCCGATTATTGGGTTTTATTGCAGAATCACAAATGATCGTTTTGACAAGCGGTTTTGCAAAAAAGACCCAAAAGGTTCCACAGCAAGAGATTGTGCTAGCTCAACAGCGCCGAAAGGACTACCTTGAAAGGAGAAAATAATGGACGATTTGGAAAAGTATATATCGAAGCGAAAGAAGAAAAGCTCGGCATTCGGGAAGAGCTTTGAAGTTGGATATGAGAATTTTCGAATTGGTTTTATTCTTCGTCAGGCAAGAGAAGAGCTTGGAATAACTCAGGAGGAGGTTGCAAAAAAATTACGAACGAAGAAATCCGCGATTTCGCGTATTGAAAACCATGCCGAAGATATCCGGCTTTCTACATTGAACCGATACGCAAAAGCTTTGGGTAGAAGGCTTCACGTCGTCATGCAGTAAAATAGCGATTGAATCGTAATGATAAGCTCAACCGGGAGGTTAGATTAACCAATGAACATATCGATTCCGGCCATCCTGAAATGGAAGGTCATAGTGATAGGATATTAGAAACCTTCAACGACACGGTTATGGAGAAGATAGATGAAAATGGCAACATCATTGGGTTCTCCACATTGAAAGTAGGCGCGCTACGGGGGAAAAGCCTCTTGCCGTTACTTTGGTTAGCAAAGCTACGTAGCAAAGTGGCTTCGATTAACGCTCGTCTGCGCAGCCATCGCAAAGGCGAGGTAGGCATTATCCCACCTGTTCGTGAACATTCAGCATGACGGATTGACGCTGGCTATCACCGGGCCGTGGCGGGGGTAGTGTTTGGATTTTACAATCTACCCGCGAACAATACTCGATCCTTTGGCGCTATGTGCAAGCTCTCAATATGATGGGTTGACCTTGGCCGTCGCTTAGCCTTAGTGCCTAAACAGTCAGATTTGTGTAAAAAAAGCAAAGAAATTCCACGTTATAAAAAAGTCGCAAAGGATCGCTAAGAACATCTCTGCGCAATCTTCGCGTAATCTCTGCGTGACAAATAGATTTTGTGCACAAAAAATGGGTCTTAATCCATCTGTGCCTGGTAGACAAGCGCCTGCTGAAAGCCGACATCATCCGCATCGGCAGCGGCATGCGAGAGCCGGCAGTTTCTCACGCAGAGCATCGCAAAGGATCGCAGAGAAAATCTCTGCTTTTCTGTTCCGCCCTTGCGGGAGGCGCTTTTCCTTTTTGGTTGCGGCCCGTCCTACGCGTTGTGGGATGGCGATGGAAAGTGGCGGCCACTCACCATACTCACGGTTTCGATTTCCATACAGCCTGAACAGTATCTCGCATGATGATGAGCAGCCCCTGCCATTCCTCCTCGCTGAAACGGCTAAAGGCCTGCATCACTCTTTCGTGAATCTTGATTCGATTTGGTTTTTTGAGACATACAATTATCATCCCGCAATGTAGTTGATTGCGATATTTGGCAAAACCCTTGTCTGTCGTAATCAGCAATCTGTTTTCTCGTTGGCATTTCGGCCACAAATCCAAATCTGGCATTCCCTCTTCCAGCGTCCCTCGAATATCCAATATATCGTTGCCCAAATTTCGAAGCGCCTCGACTGTCATCGAAGGAATATTCTCATCTATCAAAATCTTCATGCTAACTTGCCAATGCGTCGAGAGGCGTAATTTGCTCTTCTGCTAAAGATCCGGCATACTCAAGACAGGCTAGTATATCCTCTCGTTTTATTGTCGGATAAGCCTCGAGCAGGCTGTCAATCGTATCGCCATTGGCGAGCATAAGAACGATTTGATGCACGGGAATGCGGGTGCCTTTAATGCGGGCCTGGCCATGGCAAATGTTGGAATCGATGGAAATGCGCTCAAACATGGCTTTTTCTCTCTGTGGTTTTTAAGACGCTATTTGTAAAGACAGTTTCGTAGTGCGAGAAGCTTATTCATTAAAAATATACCAAAATTTATGACTGATGCAATAGTCGAATCTCATCGAGGACACGGTACGACGTGTCCTGCGCGCCGGGCACTGATCTGAGGTTGCTCAACATGCCACTCCACCTGCGCGCGTCTTGGAAGCGGACTGGAACTCAAATACAATTTGATGTGTTCGTGAAAGTTCAGCATCATGGATTGACGCTGGCCATCATTGGGCTGTGGCAGGGTTAGCGCTTGAGTTTTGCTGCCTGCATTAGCCAACGTCCGTTTGCGAATCAATTTGCAACGCGGGTTTATTCAGGATAATGAAGAAACACCAGGACACAAAACCGACAGATTTATTTTTATGTTAAAAGTTTCAGTTTGCACGCGTTCAATTATTCAGCTTACGGCTTTTTTAGAAACCCACTTGCGGTTTGAACTATGTCACTAGGAATTTCTTTCCGTCCATCTTGACATTACGAGACCAATTGAACTCATAAGTCTTTTTGTTGATGTTAAATAGGTATCGTCCGTTCGCTTCAAGATAAGCATAAGGCAGAATATGCGCCTTCAAGTAGGCATATGGAATTGAGAAAACAACTTGCTCCGGCACCCCACTGTCACAGACTGCTATGATGTTAAATGGCCCTCGCGCTGAGAGGTTTACCAGTTTATTGTTAAAGACTTGGAAAAACCAATTTGGTTTGTCGTCTGGTGTGCGACGTATTTCATAGTTTTTCATGATTGCCTCCATAATAAAGAATTAGGTAAGAGTTTAGCCGTTTGAGGCACTCAAGCCCACGACTTTTGCTGGTTGGCCGTTCTTGAGATAGTCCTCGATCATTTGAATGACGGTATTCACTTGGTCTTGTCCACGCAACTGCAGTGTGAAGAAGATGGTCATCATCATTGCTTGAGTCTCAGCACCGCGGTCAGAGTGATTGCCACCGGAATTTTTTC
>JBOHQX010000375.1:0-3764 GCA_050732395.1 bacterium | reverse complement strand
CCGCCCACAAAAAGAAAACTTGAGAATGCTCTGGCGAAAGCCATGAACGATGTCACCAAGAGCGACATTATCGGTTGGTTCAGGCATTGTGGCTTCTCATATTCACTCAATTAGAAAACGCTGTAAGTCGCTTCCCCCAACAAAGGCTCCTGGCATTTGCTCGAAATATGCTAAACCATGAAACCGATTCGTTTGACACAGCATGCCCTTGATCAATGCAAAGAGCGCGGAACAAATGAAGCCGAAGTACGCCAGGCAATTCAACAGGGTTCGCGTGAGCCGGCAAAGAAAAGTCGAGAACTGTGTCGCTTCAACTTTCCTTATGGCCGATCCTGGCAAGGCAACGATTATGCGATCAAGCAGGTCGCACCAGTGATCAAAGAAGAAGCGAGGGAGATTGTGGTCATTACCGTTTATACTTTTTACTTTTGAGAGGTGAGTCCATGAAAATCAGTTATGATCCCGAAGTCGATGCGTTGTATATTCGCCTGATTGAAGGAAATCATGAATGCCGCACGGTTCGGTTAAATGAAGAGGTGGCGTTAAATATCGGGGCCGGCGAACGATTGGTCGGCATTGAAATTCTTGACGCCAAAGAAGTTTTGGGACAAGGCCAGTTGCCGCCGCTTCTCCTGGAAAACGTCGCGTTGGCGCATACGGCTTAGCTTGCGTTGTCAGCGGTGTGAATGATGCGTTTGCTGGCGAACGAAAACTTTACTGGCGAAGCTGTAGTCGCTATTGCAAGCCGGACAGACTGGGCGAGGCAGTTTGCCGTCGTTGAAGACTATCGCATCCGCATTACACCACTTCCGAAAAAATAATTACCCCCACCATGAAAGAGTCTTTCCCTGTGAATCGTATTGTAACGACAAAGCGTGGTCGTTGCCTATTGGTTGTCTATTGGCAACAAGCACATCAGTTGTAAAATGAGAAACGTGACGCAATCCGCACAAGATGGATGAGGAAAGTGGATCTCTCTATGAGAATCAATAAGACAGAGTCTGCTTCCTTCTCGCCTGAAACCTCTGAGATCCATAGCTTGATCATGAACGAGTTTGCACAATGGCATGCAAACGATGGCGCCTTGGAAACAGCAATTCCAGGTGTCATTCTCTACCGCTATTCCGCTCCAACTGAACCAGCCTCACTCTTCTTCGAACCCAGAATCTCAGTGACTTTGCAAGGAAAGAAACGTGTCGTGCTCGGTGAAGAGGAATATGTCTATGGTGCATCGCAGTTTATTCTGACGGCAGTTGACGCTCCGGTCGTCGCGCAGGTCGTAGAACCTGAATTTTGCATGGCGTATGATGCCACCTCCGCCTGTGATTGAAATCACAGGCTCAAAAGTGGAAGCCGCCTTAAGGCGGCTCGCCACCCAACGGGTGTAGAGTCACCTTTAGGTGACTTTCACTTTTGAGCCTGATGATTCATCATCAGGCGGGCGTTGGCGAAAACAAGATGCAAAATTCAGGTAGAAGCTACTCGTGAAAAGCCGTAATCCTGCGTTTTGCTAAAGCTCGATCTTGAAATGGCTCGTCAGATGATTTCTGATTTCGAGGTGCCGGTAAATGGTTCGATCCTTCCTCGCGATGGCGTGTCAACGGGCCCGTCACACACGAGCTGCTCGATGCTGTTTATCGACTTCTTTCCACTCCAAGCGACATTCCCATACTTTCCCCCATGTGAGAAACGCTCGGAGTTCGTTCCCAAACCGCTCGACTTCGATTTCTAACTGGCTCCACGGCCGGCGTTTATCCCGGCGGCTTCCCGCAGCCGTTCCACATCGCGCATTGGCGGCAGGCCGAAGAGCCTTTTGTACTCACGATTGAAGTGCGAGGCATCGTCATAACCCACACGGTAGGCAACACTTGCCGCGTCGAGATTCTCGCCGAGCATAAGCCGGCGGGCTTCTTGGAGCCGGATCTGCTTTTGGAACTGCAAGGGGCTCATCGCGGTGGCGGCTTTAAAGTGGTGGTGGAATCCTGAGACACTCATTCCAAGCTCTCGTGCGATGTCGTCGATTCGAAACGCTTGATCAAAGTTTTTGCGTAGCCGCTCAATGGCTCTGGCGATGGCGGGAGTATGGCCACCAAGTACTGCAATGTGACGGAGCCGGTCACTCTGCTCTCCCATCCACAGCCGGTAAACGATCTCCCGCGTAATCAACGGCGCGAGGAAGGGAGCTTCGGTAGGGGTGTCCAGAAGCTTGACGAGCCGCACCACAGCGTCCAGCAGGCCGGTGTCCAACGGGCTTACGTTGATTGCCCTCACCTCGGCATGGTTTTGTTGGAACGGATGACCGGCCTCAACCATGACCGAGCCGACAAGGGCGGCGTCGAGTTTTAGGCGGAGGCTGAGGTATGGCCGCTCTTTCGACGCGTCGAGGACGTGACCCACGAGAGGCAACTCGGCTGTAACGAGAAGGTAGTGATAGGGGTCGTACTGGTAGCTCTCGTTGCCCAGAAAGACCTCTTTGCTGCCCTGGGCAATCACGCAAAATGCGGGTTCGGACACGCCGTAAAGCGGCTCCTTGGGCGAGCAGGAGCGGTGGAGGTACAGTCCTTTGATCGGCTCGACCATCCCATCTTCGCAGACGGCTCGTGCGATAAGCTCGACCAACTCATCCCGGTTGGCTTGCGCCGACTGTGCCTCGCGTATTGCTTGTTGCTTGTCCTTTAAATCCATGGTCGTCTCTTGCTTGTTCTTCGTTATGGTTGTAGCGCAGGCATCCTTGCCTGCAGACAAGATGCCTGTGCTACAATAATCTGCAGAATCATACAATAATTTTCGACAATCATTATATCACCCTGCGCTTCAAGGTTCGTATACTTTAACAAAAGATTAGGAAAAAAAATGTTCAAACACAAACAAGGACGGTTACAATTACTTCGGAAGGCATCCGGAAAAAATCATCGCCTTCTTCGACAAGCACATGAAGTAAGGAGTTCAGACACATGAAAAAGGTCAAGTTTCAAAGCAGGAATGGTAAGAACATCACCATCTCGGCGGTGATCAACTTCCCAGATGGATTCGATGAGGGCAAGAAGCATCCGGCTGTCATTGTGGCGCACCCCGGTGGCGGCGTGAAAGAGCAGGCGGCGGGGCTGTACGCGCGGAAACTCGCGGAACAAGGTCTGGTCACCATTGCTTTCGACGCGTCGTATCAGGGGGAAAGCACTGGCGAGCCACGCCAGCTGGAGAACCCCTACATCAGGACGGAAGATGTCAGTGCGGTAGTCGACTATCTGACGACGCTTCCGTACGTCGACCCCGAGAGGATTGGCGGTATGGGAATCTGTGCTGGCGGCGGCTATACCGCCAACGCAGCGATCAACGACCGTCGCATCAAGGCGGTAGCAACGGTCAGTGCCGTGAACATCGGCTCGATGTTCCGCAATGGATGGGACAACAACATCAAGTCGGCCGACGCGATTCCTGCATTGGAGAACGGTTCGAAGGCGAGGTCCGCCGAAGCCGGTGGGGCGGCTACCGTCACCATGCCGCTGGCGCCACTTAGTACACGATTTCAGAATTACGATGACGAATTTATGGGAATTGTCATTTGTTATTGTTGCGCAAGAACCGGGGTGAATCCCCGGCTTACAACGAGAATCAAGCTTTAGCCGTTTATCCGTGAGGATTAAGAACTTAACGCTCGCTGATCCTACAAATTACGACACAGCCGGGCTAATCGAAGCAGTCGTCGCAATACAAGGAATTTATTGAAACCTGGCTCCGATGCCATCGTCAATAATACAGCAAAG
>JBOHQX010000374.1:0-35040 GCA_050732395.1 bacterium | reverse complement strand
AACGCAGACGGTAAAAAATCACATCCACAATATCCTCGACAAGCTTCAATTGCATAACCGTCTGGAAGCGGTGGAATATGCCCGTGAAAGAAAACTGCTGAGAGAGAAATAAGGATACCAGGATTTTTCTTGTTCAAAGTACCAGTACTTTGCCTTCGAGAATACTGCCCAAGTTCATTCTTGAACTAGTCCTGCCCTAGACCCTTTTTGAACCCTCGGGTCTATAGTATTTCCCTTCTGACTTGCCGATATTTATCACGTTGGTTTCACATAAACCATAAACATCAACTCACCGACCGGAAGCTGGTTATTTGTATTTGTCGTGTTTTTGCATCCCGCAACGGCGGACTTGCAAAACCCAGCGGTCGGTTGCTCAGAAAGAAAGCGATGCAGGCGAAAATTAAAGTGCTATTGGCAAGCCGGCCCAAGCTGCTATCGGAAGTGATCCGATTCATGGTTGCGCGCCAGGTGGATATGGAAGTGGTGAGCGAAGTGCTTGACCCCATCGAGCTCTTGCTTGCCGTCAAGGCCACCGCTGCGGATGTGGTCATCGTCACGCCGCTCCCAGCGAACGGGGAACCGCATATATGCAGCCAACTACTGGCGGAGTATCCGCAATTGAAAATCCTGACGCAGTCGGCAAAAGGTGAAGCCGCTTATTTGTATCAATCAGGCGCGCACAAGCAGCGTATCGACGAGCCCTCCGAGCAATTGATTCTGGGCGCGATCCGGGAGGCCATGTCTGCGATCGCGGGATAATCAAATTGATTGTACTCGTCAATTGCACACAAGACCTGGAGGCGAATATGATTGAAGAAAAAAACGGGAAAGTCGTTAACGCGACGATCCTTCATCAGAAAAAGAGGTGACAAATGCAGTTCCTAAAGCAAACGCTGATTTTGGGTCTGGGAATGACTATGCTCAACGCCGTTATACCGGGAAGCGTTGCGCAGAACGTACCAGCCACGAAGCCCGCTGAGTTGGCGCCGCCAACCAACGTGCGCGTGGAAGCCGGCGAGCATGCGATGAAAGTGAGATGGGACGCCAGTCCAGACGAAGCCAATTACGAGCTCGCCGGGTACAATGTTTATTTCGCTACCGAATCTTTGGCCCTGCTCTGGCCGGGTCAGCTTCCGCATGCGGTGGAACTTGGCAGGAGAGAACGCGCATGCGTGGTCAGAGGCCTGGAAAATGGCCGGCAGTATTTCTTTCACGTGCGTTCACGAAGTATTGACGGCGGCATCAGCACGGCCAGCCTGCCGGAACAAGAAGCGGCGCCACAATCGGAAGGAAAGAATTATGCCGTAGCCATGTACGATGACGATGTTGCCAGGAGCACCAACAACAGCGGTTACGGCTGGCATCGTGAAAATGGCCAGGACATAGCCGGCCATAGAACCGTGACACAACACGGCCAATACGTCGATATCCTGATGATGGCATCACCTACTGCTCAAGGCCAATCGGTTTTTATTAGCCCATCGGAGGCCGATTTCAATCAGCGCTGGCCGTATCGCAACCGAACCCTCATCGCCGATATCGGAACGGACTGGGTGATTGCTGATTCGCTTGTGGAGGTGGCATTCGCCACGACCGCTGACATTAAGAATGGCCACGTATATGTGTTGAAGACACATGACAATTATTACGTCAAGCTGCGCGTCAATTCTATTGCCGAAGTAAGCTTGCTATCTCCTTTCGGCGTGCAGAGCCGTGATACGAGTCTCAACAAAATCACCTTTACTTATGCGTCTCAGCTTGACCAGAGCTATGAGCACTTTTTGACGGGCAAACCGTAGGACGCATACAAGCACAACCCGGCCCAGTCATTGCAATAGTTCTACCGCTTGGCAGGGTCATGGGAATTCCGATTGGTCTGGACTATTCTCGGTCTGCTCTCCAACGGAGAAATTTGACTAGCCGAACATAAAAAGGAGCTCATGATGGTCTTCATTCTGGCGGTACTCGCAACGATAGCCGCAGTTTTTGTGTGGCGCAGCGCGGCGAGCCAGGCGCAGCAAAACAACGCCTTCTTCCGGCCCATCGGCGCGGTGAGCCTTCTCGCCGTGGGGGTGTGCGCAATTGTCGCATTGGTGCAGTGCTTCACGCAGATCCCGGCGGGACACGCGGGTGTGGTAGACTTCTTCGGCATTGTGTCAGAGAAGGCGCTGCCGGCGGGAATCAATTTCGTGAATCCGCTGGCGCGCGTCATCAAATTCTCCATTCAGACTAAAGAACACAAGGAGACCATGCAAGTGCTCTCAAGTGAAGGCCTCACCATCGGATTGGAGATCAGCGCACTCTATCGGCTGAACCCGGATTCTGCGGCGCGCGTCTACAAGACCGTGACCGGCGGTGACTACGAGACCATCATACTCATTCCGCAATTCCGCTCCATCAGCCGCGCCGTCGCGGCCAGCTTTCAGGCCAGTGCGCTCTATTCCACCGAACGGGAACGGCTTGGGGTGGCCATTCAGGAAGAGCTGGCCAGGACCATTGCCCCGCGCGGAGTGGTGATTGAAACCACGCCGCTGCGCAATGTCGCACTGCCCATACAGCTCACCGAAGCGATCGAGCAAAAGCAGAAGGCTGATCAGGAAAGCCAGCGCATGGAGTTCATTCTCACGAAGGAGAAACAGGAAGCGGACCGGAAACGGATCGAAGCCAAAGGCATCGCCGACTTCCAGGCGATCGTGGCGGCCGGCATCAGCGAACAACTGCTGCGCTGGAAGGGAATTGAAGCAACGGAGAAGCTTGCCAACTCATCCAACACCAAGGTGATCATCGTCGGCGCCGGCAAAGACGGTTTGCCGATCATTATGGACACGAAATAATTCATTACGGGTCTCCACTTTGGAGAAAAAGCCAGAATTCTTCAGGACCTCCATAATTGTGCGGGCATTGATGTGAGCAACACGCTGATAGAAAAATTCCTGAAACGGGAGCAAGGTACTGGTACTTTGCTCCCGTGAGTACTAGTACTTTCTCATTCAAAACATAGTCTCGGCCTAGTTGCGGCCTAGTCCATTTATAGACCCTTTTTGAACCCTCGAGTCTATTGTATGTCTGCTCTGACTTGTTGATATTGATAATTATGACGTTGATCTCACATAAAATTCTGCCAATCGAAAAAAACTCATGCCGCATCAGGCGAGACGAAGGCAAAAAGGCGAGGCATGCGCAAGATTAAAGTGTTGCTGGCGAGCCGGCCTAAGATGCTCTCTGACGTGGTCAGAAACATGATTGGGCGTCAACCAGATATGGAGGTGGTAGGCGAAGTGCTTGACCCTCAATCATTATTGGTTACGGTCAGGGCAACGCCGGCGGAGGTGATCATCGTCACGCCGCTCGAAGCGAACGACGAAGCGCACATCTGCAGCCAGTTGCTAGCGGAGCATCCGCAGTTGAAAATCGTGACCCTGTCGGCCAAAAATGAAGCCGCCTATTTGTATGAATCGGGCTCCCGTAAAAAACGCATTGAGGAGCCGTGTGAGCAGACCATTCTTGACGCCCTCCGAGAGGCTGTGCGATTCTCGTGAAGATGAAAGCGCTATCGAAGAAGAGGTTAACCAAAGAAAGAGGCGATAGAAATGAAAACCATGATGATTTGGGCTATAGTTTTAATGCTGCTCCACACAGTTCCATCGAGGAGCTTTGCTCAGAGTTCCCCCGCCGTGAAGATTTCCAAGTTGGCGCCCCCGACCAATGTGCGCGTGGAAGCCGGCCAGTATGCCGTGAAAGTGAGATGGGACGCCAGTCCCGACGAAGCCGATTACGAGCTTGCCGGCTATAATGTTTATTTCGATACCGAATCTTCGGCCCTGCTCGCACCGGATCAGCTTCCGCATGGAGTGCAACTTGGAAGGCGAGAGCGCGCATGCGTGATCAGAGGCCTGGAAAATGGCCGGCAGTATTTCTTTCACGTGCGCGCCCGCGCGCTTGACGGCCGCATCAGCACGGCCAGCCTGCCCGAACTGGAGGCGGCGCCTCAACTCGACGCGAACAATTATGCCGTGGCCATGTACGATGATGATGTCGCCTCGAGCACCAACAACAGCGGTTACGGCTGGCGCCGTGAAAATGGCCAGGACATAGCCGGCTACAGGAACGTGACACAACATGGCAAATATGTCGATATTCTTATGATGGAATCACCTGCTGCCAAAAACCAGTCGCTTTTTATCAGCCCGTCGGAGGCCGACTTCAACCAACGCTGGCCTTATCGGAATAGAACTCTTATCGCTGACATCGGGACAAACTGGGTGTTTGCTGATTCGCTGCCGGAGGCGGCATTTGCCACGACTGCTGAAATCAAGAACGGCCATGTGTATGTGCTGAAGACCCATGACGATTATTACGTCAAATTACGCGTCGATTCCATCAGAGAAGTGACTTTGCTGCTCCCCCTCGCAGCGCAGCGCCGCGATACGATTCTCAACAAGATTACCTTTACTTACGCCTCTCAGCTTGGCCAGAGTTACGAACACTTTTTGACGGGCAAGCCTTAATTGGACCTCTCGTTTCAGCGTAGTGTCGAGATTCCCATGAAAGAAGCAGGAATGATTGAAGGAAATGACGAATTACGATTAGCGACCGGAGAACGGCCTTTTGGGTCTGCGATTTCAGAGGTTGGCTATTCCCTCGCAAATCTTCAATCGCAAATCAAAGGAGATGAAGCATGGCACTCAATTCATGTAGTAATCTAAATCATGGCCGTTCGGATGCGCCGGTGCGCTTTTGTCCGCAATGCGGCACAGTGGTCAATGCGCGCGTAATCCCGCGACGCTGCAGCCAGGACAGCCATGACCGGAGCCGGCGCAATCAGAATTTTTTCTGTGTTGACTGCGGAGATACCCTCAGGAGCGGCTCTTTGCGCCTGGCCGCTTTGCGTCATTGAGGCCTCAGGCCCTTAGTAGAGATTCATCAAATCATTGCATTAGAAATAGGAGACCACCCTCCATGCCAATCACCACAAGAGCACCCAGAACCAAGTGCTACTTTCACGAAATGCAGCGTCCACCGGAACTCGCGTATGACCGCTTCCAACACCACGTATGTTGGATTTGCCAAGCACGCCTGCTGGAATTGGCAAAAGTCAATTTTCGCTTCGAGCTCCGCCAGCAAATGGTTACGATTTCCATACAACCCGAAGTCCTGAAAGAAGTAGCTTAGAGGGAAAAATGCAAACTCATGGCAACCAGATTTTTGTGGGCTTGAGAGTCAATGACCGGCTGCGGGATCAGCTCGATGCCAGCACATCCTCCATGAAGTCGTTTTTTGCAGGCAATGATCCGGAACATCTGCAAGTCCTGCAAATTGATTCCGAAGAGTATATAGGCAAGGTTACTACGACCGGCACCACTTTGGAGGTTTTGAGCAATATGCTGATGAACGTGAAAACCATGCTGCAGATGATCTGCCCCAAGTTCACCGTAGCCGATGGCGCCATCAAGATTCTGGCGCTCACGCCCACGCCGATGAGAAATCTTCGGATGTAGCCGCAATCTGAACCAGGCGGGCCCACAACAGAAATAGACCCCACGCTGAGACGCAAAGATGCGCCAAGTATTTCCTTGCTTCTTGGCACAGCGGCGTGGTTTTGTTTATGGCACAGTGTTCAGCTAAAAGAGACGAACAAAAGAACAACAGGCAAGTGATTCAACCAAAAGACCTCTATCGCAAGTTGGCAGCGCTGCTGGCGAACATTGACGAGGGAAGATCAAAAAATCGCTTTCTCTTTTCTGTTTTGGTGAAATTGGAGAGTTCTTTCGCCAAGGACTTGCATCTTACCAATGGCCGGCTTTATCGGGAGGATCGCGGCCAGTTTCTTCCGGTGATCGCCCCCAACCGGGCGGAAGCTGCTCATCCGCAAGCCGTGATGGCACTGGACGTCGAGGCCGCGCAGTTGGTGATCAGAAATGGGAGCTACATCTACAATGATCCTTCGCTGAGCATTAACCGGCAATTGAGCTTGGAGAGGGAATACACGGTTCCCGCAGCCTTCATCGTGCAGAACCCGAGCCGTCGCTGGATTTTCGTATTCACGCTTAAAAGCGGTTGGGTGCGGGAAGAAGTGGAATTCTGCCTGAATGCCGTGCGCGCACAGTTGAATTTTCGGCTTTTTTCCGACGCGATGAAGAACGAGGTGCGGCAGGCCGAAGTGATCCAACAGAGTTTGTTGCCGAGCAACCCGCCTTACATTGCAGGATACGAAACGGCGGGGCGCTCACAACCGGCGGAAGTCGTTGGCGGAGATTTCTTTGATTTCACGATTTTCAATGAGGAAGTATTCTGTACGGCGGTCGGAGATGCCAGCGGGCATGGGTTGGCAGCAGCTCTTCTGGTGCGCGACGTAGTGACCGGGTTGCGTATGGGCGTGGAAAAAGAAATGAAAATGGCCGAGGCCATGCAGAAACTCAATCGTGTTATTCACCGCAGCACCTTGTCGACCCGTTTTGTCTCGCTATTTTATGGAGAGATTGAAAGCAACGGGAGCATCTTTTATGTGAATGCCGGACATCCCCCGCCGCTTTTGGTGCATGGCTCGTTGGTGAAACAACTCCTGGCGACCGGGACGATTCTTGGCGCGTTGCCTGAAATCTCATTGCATCGCGCTTCCGCGCGCTTCGAGGGCGGCGGTGTTTTGGTAATGTATAGCGATGGCTTGCTGGAACGCCGCAACGACGCTGACGAAGAATTCGGCCTCTCCCGCTTGGAAGAAGTGGTTGTTCAAAATCAAAAGCAGGGCGCCCAAAATATTTTGGAGATGATTTACCAAGCGGTCTTTGCGTTCGGAAACCAAACCAAGTGGAACGATGACGTCACCGTCGTGGTCGTAAAAAAATCACAGGCGTAATCTAAGTGCCAATGCTAGCGGCGCAGTCTCACAGCGCGAACGTAATTATGGCTGAACTTGATTCGATTTAGTTGGCTGTACCCATAGTTGAAATTGACATACCACACCAAATCCTCCTTCCCTCGTTCCGAAGTCCACATCCACAATCTCTGTCTGGTATTGAAAATGGGGTCGATATATAGTCCCGCACTATTGGGGGATTGCTCCATCAGCGTCATGGCCTCTTCCAACGTGGGCAGCCGCCAGTCTTTGAAGCCGGCGAAGCCGCGCTTGTTCAGATCCTGAATCAGTGTCATAGCCATACGGTAGACCACCGGCTGCGGGGATGCAGATTGCTGCCACATCAATCCCGTGGTACGGTCAATCACAACTTCCTCACAATGCAAGGTTTTTGCTGCAAATCTGTTGATGATATCGCGTTTTGGAGCTTTGTGGGGTGTAATGAATAAGCTCTTTACTGTGTGCATGCATTCTCCTCTGCCGGTGCGATCGTGCTGCAATGAAAACCCTTCAGGCCAAACCTGTCACGTTGACAATTCCGTGTTAATATACGCTAAAATAGGTTCATAATGAAGGTTTATTTGCGTTGAGCACCCTAGTGACTTTGGGGCTTACACTTGAATTTTGCAGGCCCTGGTCAAGTATTTTCAACAATTTCACGGCAACTCAACGTCATGCATTACGGCGCACACCTCTTTTATTTGCTCAGCCTTGAGCGCCGACAACGGCGGCCTCGCCTCGCCGCCGAAATATCCCATTTCATCCATCGCCGCTTTCAATCCCGGCACGCCATATTTTTGCACCACTACCCTCCCCAGCGGTGCCAAGCGTCGGGCGAGTGTTTGCGCCTCCTCCCAGTTCTTTTCCTGAACCGCTTGATATAATGCGACGCATATCCGTGGTGCAATATTCGCAATTGCCAATATAGCACCCTTCGCGCCGGCTTGTAATCCGGCAAAGAAAACGGGGTCCGAGCCAACGAGGATGCGAAAATCGGGCGGCATTTTTTCGCGCAGCTCGATGAGCTGGGCGAGATTGCCCGCGCTGTCTTTCATGCCAATGATATTCGGATGCTGCGCCAGTTGCCTCACCCAGTCAGGCGGCAAATTGAGATGGGTGAATTTGGGTACATTGTACAGCAAAATCGGTATCGGCGAGTTTTCGGCAACGGTTTCGTAGTGGCGGCGCAATGCCTCCATTGTCATTTGCTCTTGGTAATAGCTGGGCGTGATCACCAAAGCCGCATCCGCTCCCAGGTCGGCGACACGGCACGTCAAGACGCGAGTGGCATCCGTAGCTTCCAGGCCCGTCCCCACCAGCAGGAGTTTTTCCTGCGGAATTTCACGCCGCGCGACGCGTACGATTTCCAATTTTTCTGCGTCGCTCAAATAGGCTGCTTCGCCATTTGAGCCGAGCACGAGATACCCCGACAGCCCTGTCGTATGCCAGCGCGCGAAATTCTCCGCCAAGCGCTTGGGCGCGAAATGCCCGCCTTCAAATGGCGTAGGGACGGGAGGGAGAACGCCGACCAGATTCAAATTCATAGGAGCTCCTAACGGACGATGCGTACCGTAAATTCAAAGCGTAGCACAGCAAGCGGGCACAACCCGCGCGATCTCTCGATTCTGAAAAGTATCTCATTCTGATCTTTCCAGCAAGTTCAAATTGACAGCGTTTCCGCATTTGCGACAATGCGGCAGTATTAAGCAGCAGGTTAAAATCTATTCGAAAAGATGGAGTTTTTTCGAAGCACACTCGGGCGACCACGGATTGTCGATGAACGAGCGATTCCTGCAAAAATCGAAGCACAGCGCGCTCACAATTGCATCCCGGCTAGAATCCCAAACGCACAGCAGTTCTCAGAGGGGAAACGTACGGGCACGTTTTTGCCATCTCCGCCTCGATGCAACCTTTCCAGGATATGCGAAGTGTCTTTCTTCTCAACTCGTCTACAACCATTTGTATCACGGAAAGTGCACCTCGAAGCCGTGGCCAGCGTGTGCGCGTACCTACAGACGGTCACTGAAAACTTACGACGCGAATACAGAAATGCACCAACCTTGAAATTCAGAAGCGGAGATCGGGAATGAAAACCAAGCTGAAATCTTTTGGCGGCCTCGGTATCACCGCCGCCATACTCTGCGGTGCATGGGTCGTGGCAGCCCAGTCGCAAAATCAACAGGCGATTGATTTGTTTTCGCTCGGGTTGAAGGAAAAAGATCCGCACAAAAAGATTGCGACGTATACCAAGGCCATCGAGCTTGATCCGCAATTCGTGGAGGCGCTTTACAATATCGGATTGGCTTGTATGCAGGTGCAGGACTATGCGCGGGCCGAACAGTTCTTGCAGCGCGCCTTCACCTCCAGACCGGAACGTACCAAAAACGAAGCGAAACTGAAAATCGTTCAAGAGCTGGCCCGCGTGGAAGGCCGGTTGGGCAAAGCTAAAGATCAGGAAGTCTATGTGCGCCAGGCGAAGGAGCTGGCCACGGAAACGGCCGTTCAAGCCACGATCATATGGGAGTTGGGCAGTTTGTTGCATGCGCAAGGCCGCCTGGAGGAAGCTCAACTCGAGTTCCAAGCAGGCCAGCGGCTCAATTCGGCAAGGACGGACGAATTTGCCAGCCGGGCGCAACAAATGCAGGGTGAGATCGATCAGCAACAGCTCTATGCGCAAGCTCAGAAGTATGCCGCCGGCGGCAATTTTGAGATGGCGATTGCAAAATACGAAGCTCTCCTGCAGGCGGCCGGCGAGTACAAAGATGCGCGTGCCAAACTGCAAGCCCTGCGCGACCAGCTCGAACAAAAAAAGGTCGCCGAAAAAATCGAAAGTGAGTATGAGCTCGGGCGCACGGCTTTGCGCGCCAAAGACTGGACGAATGCCGTTCTCGCATTTGAACGGGTTTTGGAGCTCGATCCTGATTTTCGCGACACGCAGCGGCGATTGCGCGAAGCTCAGAACGGGCTGGAACGTGAGGGCACGGCCAGTATTCTGGCACGCTATTATGCCGAAGGCGTTGCGGCCATGAACCAGAATGACTTGAACCGGGCTTCCGCCGCACTGGAAAAAGTGCATAAGATGAACGCCGACTATCGCAACTCGGCGGCTTTGTTGCTGGAGATCAAGAACAAGTTGGCTCAGCAAACGCACACCCCGTCTCCATCTACGCTTGCGGGCGGGGCCGTAAATCTCGATTCTTTGTATCAAGCCGCCGCTCAAGCACAGGATAAAGAGGATTGGGTGCAGGCCATGATTACGCTCGAAAAGCTGCAAATCTTGCAGCCCAATTATCGCGACACCGCGGAGCGCCTGGCCCGAGTGCGGCAACACATGCAGCATCGAAGTGTCGACGCCGCCGCACATGAGACCTCGGGACGATGGGGAGCGATCGCAGGCGTGCTCGCCACCATCGTTGCACTGCCTGTACTCGGCTTCATGGTGTTCTCGCCCGGCATGCGCGCGCGCTATTACGTATTGCGCTGCGACTATCTGGCAGCCGTACAAGTTTATGAAAGACTCTTAACGCGCCATCCGCAACGCACCAGGATTTATCCGGCACTCGCCAACCTGTATCTTTTGCTGGGACAAAAGGACGAACGAGCGCTCAAGGTTTTCAAGACCGTGTTGCAACTGAATTTGGCCACGCCGCATCGCGACCACATCAATGCCATTGTCGCCGAGCATTTCTTGACCGAAGGGCGCACCGATTCGGACGCCATCGCCGTGTTGGAGAGCGCCTTGGCGGTTGAGCGGCGGCGGTTGAAAGCGTAAAACACCAGGTGGAAAAATTGCAGTGTGAGTTTCCGCAATCACAATCTTCCGCGGCTATAACCTCCAGGTAAAAGTCTTCAATTTTCATACGAGCTTTTTCTCGCACACCTCACGCAGCTCACGCCCCTGCGTTTTTCGCCACAATGGAGGAAGAGCTTGATTTCCCGCAGGCTGCACGAACCGAATACTCTTTGGGGCGCCGCAATGCAAATTCATACGTGCAAAGGTGCAAGATGAAAGCGAACCGACTCTCCCTGCCCGTTCTCGCGTTGGTGACTGCCTGGCTGGCGGCCTTCCCTCTCACGGCACAAACACAAAACGCCCAGGCGGTCAAGTGGTTTCAAGCTGCCCTGAACGCTTCCGGCGGACAAGCCAAGATCGACGCCTACACGCGCGCGCTCGCCTTTGATTCCACAATGGTAGAAGCACATTACAACTTGGCAGCGGTATATAAGCAGCAGTCTGATTTTCAGAACGCGGAGAAGCACTTGCTGCAAGCGAGTACGCTTGAGCCCAACCGCCCCAATGCCGAGCTCAAGAACCGCATTCTTTACGACCTCGCCAGTGTCTACCGGCGGCAAAACAAAACACGGCAGGCAGAGGAAATCTTGCGGCAAGCCAAGCAGCATATCAAGGACGTGAAAATGCTGAGCTCGGTCTATTTCGAGTTGAGCAAGATCTTGATCGAGCAAAACCGCTACGACGAGGCCCTGACGGAATTGCGCTCCGGCCAGCAGCTCGACCCGAGCAACAAGACTTTCTTTTCCAATTTGATTCAAATTGCCGAAAACGCCGCTGCAATGGACAAGCAATACGAACAAGCCCGGCAAGCCGAAGCGCGCGGCGCTTATCAGGAAGCGCAAGCACAGTACAACCTGATCAGCTCTCAGAACCCGGAATTCAGAGACGTGGCAGCGAGAACGGCGCACCTCGATTCCATGATCAGCCAGGCGGCGCACCAGGAACGCCTGCTGGCCACGGCATTCGAGCAAGCGTTGGAATATGAAGCCCAAGGAAAGCTGGAATTGGCCATACCGGTCTACGAAAACCTGTTGCTGCAGAGCGGCGGTGATTATAAGGAGACGCGTGCGCGTTTGGAGCAAGCGCGGCAGCAGTTGGAACTCCGTCAGCGCGAAGAAAAAATCACCGCGGAATACTCCAGCGGCCTCGCCGCCTTGTCCGGGCAAAACTGGACGCGTGCCATTCTCGCTTTTGAGCAGGTCTTGACTCTGAACCCCGACTACCGCGAGGCGCGCGAGAAGCTGGCCGAAGCGCAGGCGCAACTCAAGCGTGAAAGCAATGAGACGATCGCGGCCCGGTACTATGCCGACGGCATCACCGCCATGGAGCGCAATGATCCCAGCGCGGCTTCCGCGGCGTTTCAAAAGATTTCCGAAATCAATCCTGGGTATCGTGATGTTGCGAGCCGTCTAACGCGGGTGGAAAATCAACTGCAACAAGCGCGCACAGCCGAAGCGCCCGCTCTTTCTGGGCACGTGGAAACGCTTTATGCAGAGGCGCAAGCCGCGATCGCGAAGCAAGATTGGATGCAGGCCGTCATTCGCTTAGAAACGATTCAAGTCTTGCGGCCGAATCACCGCGACGTCATCGACCTCCTCGTGCAAGCGCGCGTCAAGCTCAGCCTCGCCTCCCAGAGCCCCACGGAAGAGCGCGGCAGCAACTGGTTGGTGATGGCTGGCATCGCCCTCGCCGCGATCGTGCTGCCGATCTTGGGTATGGCCGCTTTTTCCTCGACGTTCCGGGCGCGTTATTACCTGTTGCGCGGTAATCATGCGGCGGCGGCTGGTATCTTTGAAGAGCTGCTGGCCAAACATCCCGAGCGCGCCAAGCTCAACCCCACCCTGGTCAATACACTATCGAATTATTACTTGCTCTCCGGCCGCACCGACGACCGTGCTTTGGAGATATATGAAACCGCGCAACTATCGCGATCGGCCGGGAACTCGCCACGGCAGGAAGAGCTGGACTATATTCTCAAGCAGCACGGCCGCATGCACGTTGAGCGGCATGAAGATGCCCTCTCCCGGCTCGAAAATCGCTTGAAAAACCACCAGTTTCAAGCACCATCATCAAACCATTAAGGATGAGGTTCGATGTCCATGATTGAATCAAAAACCTCTATCGAACAACCCGTGAATCGCCTCAACCAGCTCTTGTACACGCTGGCAAAAGCCTATTTGCAGCGCGGCCAGTATCTCGAAGCGTATGACAAGCTGCGCCAGCTCTTGCGGTTGGACCCCGACAATGCGGAGATCATGGTGGATGCGACGGTCGCGGCGCTCGGCCTCAACGAGGCTTCCTCGGAAGCCCTGGGTTTGTATGAAAAAGTACTGGCACAAAACCCCAGCGCCCGCGCGCTGAAATTCAATATCACCGACCTTCTCGTCCAGCGCCGCGTCGCTTCGCCGTTCGCCATCGCGTTGTGTGAAGAAGTCGTGGAACAAGCGCCTGCCAACGAGACGCAAATCCGCCACTTTCTGAAGCAGTTTTACGAAGCCAACGGCATGATCGATAAAGCGCTGGCCGAAGAGCGCCGCGCCCTTTTCGCCAGCCGCGATCGCAAAGCCATCCGGCAGTACTTGGAAAAGCTCTGGTGGGAAGGAAACTTTGCCGATGCGCATCAGGCACTCCAGGCCGTGCCACGCGTCAACGGTGCGCAACAGGAGTTGTTGCGGGAATCGGCGGTAACTTTTGCCTATGAATTGCTGGCGCAAAGAGCAGTGCACAACGAGTTGCATGCCCTCGATGCCATGCTTTCCACAATGCCACAACTCGCGCCGGCGCAATCGGCGCTCGATTGGCGCGACGCCATGCTGCTGCGCTGGAGCCTGCAGCATGCCGATGTTAAAAGCTGGTTGCAGCCGCGCCCGAACGGCCAGGCGGCGCGCGGCTCCTCTTTGCAAGATATGATCAGAACCGCGAATCTCGACGCGGAACAATTTGCCTCGGCGCACCGGCCTTTCGATATACAACAAGAATTGCTCAATGTCCTCGCGCCGGTTAAAGATACCGATCTCGAAACCGAACCTCATGAACCTCATTGGCAGGGCCTGCTGCTGGCGCAAATCGTTGCGGTAGGCGGAAGTACCGTACCTGAGAGATTGCAGAACCTGCTCGGCACACATCTGCAACAGCTTCCCGAGAGTGCCACGCGTTTGACCGGGGCGGTCGTCCTCAATTTGGCGAAAAACCCGCTCATACAAGTTGAGGCAATGATCGATTTCATTCTGAGCCTGGAAGACTACAATGGCGCCGTGGCGGAAGCGGAACGCGTGACTTTGATTGCAGTGGCACAATCCGCCAAAGCGTCTCCGCTCAGCGGGCCCGATCCGACACTCGCCATGGTGGTAGAAGGTTCGCACTGGTTGCGATATGCGGAGCGGGCGATCACCCCCGACACCGGAGCGGGCTTGTTTCTCGCTCAGTTGGATAGTGAGCTAATTGCTGCGCTCAAAAACAATGGCGTTACGGCGATGGCGACGCCGGCAGTACGTTTGCTGCCGCATTTGGATCGCGAATACCAGGAAATCGTCTGGCGCAATCCCATCCTGCAATTGAAAGAAGGCCAGAGTTATGAATTTGGCCGCTACGCCATCAAACAACGCTTGCAGAAGCATGGCAGCTACAGCACCTATTTGGCGACCGACACGCATCTCGACCGGCCGGTCATCATCAAGATCATGCTGCCGCAGGAAGCGACAAAATATCAGAATGAAAATCTGCGTGAGCCGCTGTTACAACGTCTGCGCGCCGTGGGCCGCCTGAGCCATCCTTACTTATGCTATTTTCACGACATGGGCGAGCACGAGGACATGCTTTATTACACGCGCGAATATGTCGTAGGCCAAAATCTGAGTGAGTTAACGATCCCGGCAGAGCAGCGCGACGGCGACATTTTGATGTTGTTGCAAAAAATCGTACGTGCGCTCAAATTTGCGCACGACAAAGGCGTGGTTTATCTGAATCTCAAACCCAGTAACATTTGGCTGAGCGACGCACAGGAGCTGAAAATCACCGATTTTCGCATCCCCGGCTTCACGGAAGACGGCGCCAGCACTAATGTGCTGTACCCCTCACATTGGCGTTATCAGTCCCCGGAGTTGTTGTTGGGAGAGACGGTGGACGAGCGCAGCGAGGTTTATTCATTGGGCGTGCTCGCCTATGAATTGATAGCAGGCAAACACCCCTATAACACCTCCGGGCCGATCAACACGCCGCGCGATTTACTCGGCCTGCGCATTGCACCGCTGTCGGAAGTCGAAAAGACGCACCATCGTGCGTGGAACGATTTCGTGATGCGCGCGCTGCACACCGAGGCCAGCCGGCGCTATCAGAACTTGGAAGAAATGGAAATGGAGTTGCGCAATATTCAAGGAGAGATGTTGGAGAGGGCGTTGAATGCGGGGAGGTGAGGGAGAGTGGTCTGTGATCAGTATTCAGTGTTCAGTGACGTAATTCCTTTCGTGTCATTCAGCAGGAATCCTGGTGAGTCATGTTGAAGCCTCATGGGGCGATACGTGGCTTGGAGGCGAGATGTGCTACTGCAATCTTCCAGTTGAGCGAGTGCGGGGCGATTTGGAGCGCAGTATGATTCCCGACGATGCACTTACACGGGACTGCTGCTGGGAACAGATCTGTCGGGTTCGCGGGTGGTACCCAAAAGTAATCACTGACGACGGTTGGCGGGAACTTTGCGCCAAACGAGGTTACCTGTTTCAGAGACAGAACCCGCGGGGCTTTTAACTTACAGCTAGGCCAAACTTATCAGTGGATGCAGCATATGGGCGCTCTGATGGGCAAACCCCTTCCTTGCTTCGAATGTCGATAAGTGGTGGATAATAAGTTGTGTGCAAGGCGAGCTGTTTCCGCTCCCGATGGGCGGATAGTTGGGCGTTCTTACTTGCCTCGCGAATCCGAATTCTAATATAAAAGTGTTGCTCAAATGAATGCTCCCGCAAATGTTCCCCTCGATACTAAACTTTCCAGTAACGTCACAATCAGACAATACCGTAGGCTCGAAAAGGCAGAAAATCAAAAGGCTATTGCCGAATTTATAAAGGGGCGATTTACCGAACGTTATATTGTTCCACTAAAGAGCGAAAACGAAAATGGCTTCTGTACGATGGCGATTTGTTGTATAATGATTGAAGCTCTTGAGTCATTTTGGCGAGGATGGTCCGATACGAGAAATAGAAGCGAATTAGCCTTTTGCTCTTTCTTCAGTAGAAGTGATGAATTAAAGGATTTCCTAAAGCACACCCACGACTTTTACACCCATATTCGGTGCGGCCTTCTGCATCAAGCAGAAACTACCGGAGGTTGGCGAATTCGCAGGCAAGGACAACTTATAGACGCAGTTGCTAAAACGATCAATGCGTCTTTGTTTCACAATAGGTTAGAAAAATCCGTGCAAAAATATTACGAATCGTTGATTAAGGCTACATGGAATGATACTATTTGGCAAAATTTAAGAAAAAAGATGAATGCGATATGTAGAAATTGTGGCACGTAATACGTAGTCTAAGGTATTGAGCGGACAGCTGGGTCGCTGGCCGAATCCGCAATTATGGTGAATTTGGAGGTTGTATGCGAAGTAGGCAGTATTTTGCAACTCTGCCAATTAGTGTACTCTTTCTTGTTTCATTTCTGTCTTGTGCCGGTACATCGAAGGTTCAGTATTCTTATCTCCTCAAGATAAAACGTGTACCTCGCTCGGTGAACCAGGTGGAGGTCTTTCTCACGCAACGACCGACTCGAACTTACAGCGAGATGGGAATCCTGAAATACCGTGCGGGCACAGCTGAGAAGTATGAGGACATAGTCCGATACATGAGGACCAAGGCTGCGCAAGTCGGAGCTGATGCAATCATCATGATGGACTCAAGTTCTGGACCCAGCGTTCCCATAGGCGCTGTCATTGTCAACCTAACGGATTACAGAGCAATGGCAATCGTCTACAAGAATTAGCACTTGCTGAATGGGAGGAATGGCGAAGTATTGCATTGGCTCCCGGAGCTAGCGGAGAATTCGTGATCATTGCTTGGAGCATTTATTTTATGCACGCGACACTGCCGAAGCATGGGCTGACCCAAAACAGGAAGCTTTCGGATAACTTCATCCGCTTTGAGCGGCGTCAGTTTCGACATAATCAAATTCCGTGATTTCGACGCCAGCGATTTCTTGAATTTCAAACCCGAGCTGCAAGGCTGCGACGAGATTGCCTTCGATCGCATGCCACAATCTTCCATCCTCAATCTACGATTTTCTACACAAACCTTCAGCATACCGCACGACCGCCTCATCCATCCACCGATAATCCTGCCACGAAGTCTTCTGTCTTGAAATAAATCCCATGTGCCCGCCGCTGCGCGTCAAATTTAGCCTCATACAATCGTTCGCCGGAAAGTCGAGGTAGATTGATCCCGGAATGAAAGGATCATCATCAGCCGCGATGATCACGGTAGGGTGGGAGAGGTTCGCGAGAAACTGCTTCGCGCTGCATTGAGCATAGTAGTCCTCCGCGGAAACGAAACCGTTCAAAGGGGCCGTCACGAGTTGATCGAAAGCGTAAACCGTCAGATTGAATGGCAGCTCGAAACGCGGGAAATCGGTGAATTGATTCTGATATTCCAACAAAAGTCTTTTGAGCAGGCGTGTAAAACGCAAGTCATAGAGAAGATTGCGCCAGCGGCGCATGGCCCGTGCGGCTACGGCTAAATCGATGGGAGGGCTGAGCGCGATCGCGCCGGAGAAATTTTCAGGCGGAAATCCTTTTTTCTCGCCGAGATATTTCAATAACAAATTGCCACTGAGGGAGAATCCGACCACAACGATTTCTTGTTCAGGGTGCGATGCCGCCAGCTTCTGCAAAACCGGTTGCAGGTCTTCACTCTTGCCGGCATGATAGAGGCTTTTCGCCAGGCCTCGGCCTTGCCCTGCGCCGCGATGATTCAGGCGAAAAGTGATCCAGCCTTTCTGCAGGAATTTGTTCGCTACTCGCACCATGTAGGAAGAATCGGCATGCCCGCCGAGGCCGTGCATGAGCAGAACCAACCCTTGTGCATTCGGAGTAGCAGGTCGATTTTCACACGCAACCAACGTGTCCCGGTTTGAGACGGGAATGTGATGCAAGCGCGTTTGAGGAAGGGAACGCGGGCTGGGCAAGAAATGTCCCGCCAGGGTTTGAAGATCACCGCCTGGGGCCCAAGAAGCGGCGTGAAATGGTTGCATGACGCTTTTGGAAAATCTGGAGGGTAACAACTCTCCGCAGCTAGGCGATTGAATTCGGGTTCTCAATAAGCTAGTTTGAGAATTCTTTGCTCCAAATTGGCCAATTCCGGGCAACGTTGTAGTAGGCCAGCATAATTCTTAAGCGTTTCATTCATTAATTGCTTTCGGCCACCGCCTGCACTTCGATCGTCACCGAATCGTTGCAAAAAAGGAGTGAAAACCGTTTCTTTGACTGATATTTCGGTGCGGACTTGTTGCCAAGGTCTTGAAAGTTTTCCTGCATGGCCGGCAAGAAGCCAGACCTCAACTTCTTGCTCGGCGGCACAGCAAAATAAGTGAACGCCTCTATTTGTTGCCTCGGACTCGAGCCGTTTGAATTCTTCCTTTCTATCCCTTCCATCTGCATCCGGCAAGAACAGCAAAAGATCGAAATGTGCATATCGGTCGATGATCTGTTCTAGTAGCAGATTCTTTGCATTCTCGTATCCTTGTGCTCTTGGATTGGTTAGGACGTCCACTTTCGCGTTGGGCTTGCCACAATTTTCCAGCATGCGCCTGATCAATGGCCGAAGAATATAACCGTTGTTGGTCGGGTCCTCCGGTATGATGAGAAGTCGAGAGCTCACAGCACTCCCTCCAGCCAACCCTCCGTAAACAGGTCGCCAATGGGGTGTTTGTGCACGAGATCGAGAAAACGATCGATTTGATTGAGGGGAGTAATCACGGATGCCCCCGTTTGCTCATGACGTTTGCAAAGGAAAGTCGTTGCGTAATCTTCCGGTTTTAGCCAGGCAAGAACAATAGGTGAATGCGTCGTTGCAATAATCTGCAAATTCTGCTTGGATTGTGACTTTAGCAGTTCCACCAAAAGCCGGAGCCGCGATGGATGAATGCCGTTTTCGATTTCTTCGATTGTAAGAATGTCCGGCAAATCCGGCTGAAAAAAAGCTGCAGTGATAGCTGCAAAGCGTAACGTGCCGTCTGAGAGAATCGGCGCTGGGTATTCTTGATTGCGTTCTATCAAAGCGAATAAAGGCTCGCCTAGGGCCCCACTGAGAATTTTGACATCGTCCACTTCTGTGGGCGTCAATTGTTGAAGCCATGATACAAAAGCGGCCTTGGTTTGACTGCTGGCCGCTATCGCTTTGATCAAAGCAGCAAAATTCTCACCTCGTTCTCCCATGCGCTGAACAAATTCAGCTCGTGAGTAATCCCGCAAAATCGTGGGCACGGGATTGACATTTTGGGTGTTGCTTAGGGCCCGAAGGCAATAATCGATAACTTCCCGATGCCCTTTGGGGATTTTATCCCCACGCAACAATTGGTATATTATGGGCTTGGACTTGTCAAATAAGCCAAGATATCCTGCTATGCCTTTTTTGCCACTATTGTGACGTACCTCAATTCTCGAGTCGTTGAGCGGATTTTCGAGCGAGCCGGTATGAAAAATCTCGCTGGTATCAATGGAAAGCTTTTCATATTGCACACTGATTTTCTGGGTGGAGATTCCAATGTCATAACGAAGAGCTTTGCCCCATTGGGGGAGCGCCTGCAGAGTCACGCTCAAATTGATTATCCCCCCTTCTGTTTTGTCCTCGCCAATATAGGCAGCTTTGGCACTTCCGCCTCGAATCGGTTCCCAGACTTCACTTGCAGAGCTTTTAGGTTTACCATTGAAGATTTCATTGATTGTGAATCCATACCCAATGCCTTGTAAAATACGAAGGGCATCCAAAAAGTTGGATTTGCCGCTCGCATTCGTTCCAACAAAAAGATTGAGATGTCCGAGCTTGAGATCGACTTTGCGAAAGCTCTTGAACCCTTCAATTCTCATTTGAGTAATCACCACGCCACCTATAAGCTCTCGAATGTCCTGTTAGCCAATCATCAGTAGAAAACAAGAATTTTGGCCACAATTTCAACGTGGAAACAAACGAAACTAAGATCATTTTCAGGCATAAGATACTGATTCGCAATGTGAAGGAAAAGAAAATTCCTCATGTTTGGGCTCAACTCTATTTTAAGTTGATGATTGCTTTCTTGCTCTTCAAGAACACTGCAATCTTCACATCTTCATCCTCGGCGCACGCAATACCGCCAAATTTACTTGCGGCAGTCGCAGTCCCCGGCGCTGCAGACGCTCAAATTCATTCAAAGAAAAATGATCCGTCATCCCCGCGATGAAATCCGCGATGCAGCGTGTATGCTCGTGATCACTGGTTCGCGACTGTTCGCGAAAGAAGAAGTGCGTACGACCCGGCCAGAGCGCCGGGTCCGTATAATAGGCTCGAAACAAGCCGCGCAAAACTTGCACGGCGTCCTGGTCCGAGCCGCGATTTTCAGGCGTGAAAATGATCTTTTGATAAATGAATTTATTGAGTTGGTTCTGCAAAGGGTCGACGGCTGTGCTGAAGCGGACGATCTCTTCGTCAAAATGATGTGCGCGTCTCTTTTCTTCGACAAAGCGCGCGGCGTTTTCCAGGGTCTGCCGGATCAGATCACTGGCCAGGAAATTGATCAAGCCATTGACGAGACGATTGCAATAAACATAGTGATTGTGCGGCAGCAGTTTTTGCAATCCGGCTTTGTGCTCGAATTGCCGTACGATCTCCAGCTCGCGGATTTCCTCCGGCGAAACCAGCTCGGCGCGCAACCCGTCCTCGAAGTCGTGGGTACGCTGCGCAATTTCATCCGCCAGCGCGACGATTTGCCCTTCTACCGTCGTGGCGTGATCCAGCTCGAAAAACAACCCCTGGCTCTCAAAGTCGGGATAATCGATTTGACCGCGTTTGAGGCGCGTGTGCTTCAAAATTCCCTCGCGCACGGGTGCGGTCAGGTTTAAGCCGGGGGCTTCGTACTTCTGTTCGAGGCCATCGACGATGCGCAGAGATTGATAGTTGTGCTTGAAGCCGCCCAGGGGCTTGCCCGAGAGCGCGCCGTCGAGAGTGTCACGGCCTTGTAAGATGTCATCCAAAACTTCTTCACCGAGATGGCCGAAAGGGGTGTGGCCGAGATCATGGCCGAGCGCAATGGCTTCCAACAAATCCTCGTTCAAACCGAGCGCGCGGCCGATCGCACGGGAAATCTGCGCGACTTCGAGCGTGTGGGTGAGCCGGGTGCGGAAATGATCGCCTTCGGTGATCAAAAAGACCTGGCGCTTGTGCTTCAGGCGGCGAAACGCGCGCGCATGCACGAGCCGATCGCGATCGCGTTGAAAGGCCGTGCGATAGGGATGCTCGTCTTCGGCGCGCAGGCGCGCGGCGGTGGCGGAATCACTTGCACAGGCGTATGGCGCCAGCCAGTGTGCCTCGAATTTCAGCCAATCCGCGCGCGTGCGCTGGGAATACGTCGGCAATTGCTACCCCTTACAAGGAATGCTGCTTTTGCGTGGTGGTTATATAGAGCGAGTGGTCAGGGTGTGCGCGCGATCATTTGCCTCGTCCGGGCATTTGCGACAATGGCTTCTCAAAATTGTCCTTTCAGGTTAGGGCTCCGGCGCAATATCCGAAAAAATCTCCGCGCGAAAATGATACAATTCGGCTTGAGGACTTTGCCAGGCGTCCGGCGGCAAATCGGCTTTGCGGCAAAGATGCTGCAAAAACGTGCGTGCATCCCAATTGCGCCTGCTGGCCACCTGCGGCAGGAGCAGACCGTGTTTTTCGCCGCAGCGGATCATCAGTCCGTCCTTGCCAATCTCGAGCGCTTCCGGGGTATGCAACGTCTGCATCGGATACAGCAAAGAAATCTCTATCTGCGTCTCGGGCAATTCTTCGGCTTGTAAGGGTGGAAAACGAGGGTCCTGAAACGCCGCCGCTTGTGCGGCGTGGCCGATCGTTTCGGCCAGGTTGGCAACTGCCTTGAGCGATCCTACACAGCCACGCAGTTTTTCGCGTATATGCAAGCTCACAAAGACGCCTTGATATGACTGCTCCGAATGGGGACTCTCCTCAGGCTGGGCCTCAGATTGGCCGGTGTCCGGCCATCGCGCTGCAATGGCCTCGCGTGCCATTTTGAGCAACAGCTTTTTATCCTCGACGTGCAACATGGTACAGATTCTTCATGTCACGGCTCGTGAAAAACTCGCCGCCAGGTATCCCACCACCCGTGAGAAATCATCGCTGGCCTCGCCGGAAGTGTTGTAGCACAGCAGGTCGACCTGATCGGCATGCAGTTGCTGCGCCGCAATCATCGTGGCAATGACCGGCCCGGCGCCGCATGCTTCGCATTCGTGCTGCGCCACGGCGTCATAGAGGGCGCGAGGATTTTGAGCCGTGAGCAATTGCATAAAGCGCTGGTCGAGCTGCAATGCTTCCTCCTGGTTGTGATAATGTGACAAATCCGAGCTGGCGAGAATGACAAAAGGCGCTTCCTCCGCCACTTTGGCCAGATGGTGGCCGAGGGTTTCGCACAATTCCCAGCGTTGATGGCCCATAACCACGGGCACTATTGCGCACTCCGGCCGGGTCATTTGCAAAAAGGGAAGCTGGATTTCGAGCGCGTGCTCAGTGCGGCCGCCGTGATCGCGATGCCCGTTCCATGCGGCGGCAAACTGGGTATCACAGGCGAGCAACCGCGCCGCCAGCGCATGGTCGACGGGCAACTCGCCCAGCGGCGTGCGGTAACTCTTGCCATTGAACACCGAGATGAATGGAAACCTTTCGAAATGGCTTGGTGCAATCACGATGATGGTCTGCGCTTTGGCCTGCAGCAGGAGCTTATATGCATGTGCCGCCACGCTGCCGGAATACGAGTAGCCGGCATGCGGGGCAACCAGAGCCGTGAGCCGAGCACTCCGAATCTCGGGTTGCGCCCGATGCAGAAGTTTTTCGATTTCCTGCCGCAGCATTCGTGGATCAGCGGGATAAAACCTTCCTGCAACGGTAGGATTCCGAATCGCATCGGGCGGGATGGCTCCTTCGAATTCAACGTGAGAATCCATGGTGTAATTCTCCGGCAGGGCTCGTAAGAGCGCCACGAGCAAGACATTCGCGATGCAAGAGAAAACGGGCGGTCCGGCCCGCTCCAGTGAAGATGCTGGGCTAATGTAGCAGAAAATATTGGAATGTCAATGCAATTGATGGAACGGTGAGGCGTGGAGGTTTTCAGGGTTGCCGGTGCTTCACATCGATTTCAAAAAACTGTAAACAGAGAACACAAAGCTCACTTGTGAAACGCCAAAGGCAACGCCAAAGTAGCGATCATATTCCCGGGACCGATCATAATACAGCTCGCGCGTGACCGGAGTCCCGGTGACCAGATAAGCCGCATAGGCATCGTCGGCCTCTTGTTTGAGCAGGACGGCACTGATGCCGGCGACCAGACTGATACTGCCGGCGATGAATCCCCATTTGCGATGGCGAGCGCGGACCGCATACAGCTCACTATCATAGGTGAGAGAGGAGAGCGACGAGGGGACCGCCGCGAGCGTGATCTCAAATCTCCGTTTAGATACTTCTTGCCCGGCGCCGCTCGAGGGCATGATTTCAACCGTGGCGGATTGATAATTCTGTAAAACCAGCGTCACGCTGGCGCGCGCGTCATCGGGCAGGCGCAAAACACAAGGCGTCGTCCCCACCCATTTGCCTTCGACCCAGGCTTGCGCGCCCGGCGGAGTGGAGTTGATGGAATAGCCCAACAAGAATCTTGGTGTCAGCGTTAGACTGTCGCCAGCGGAAACGCTCACGCGTTCACTCCAATCCGATTCCAACCAGCTCACCGAGAAGCTGCGCCGCACTGCAAATACATGCTCACCCGGGGTAACGGCGAAATTTTGCAAAGGCGTCCTGCCAACCTCTTGCTCATCGATGAAAACTTGCAAGCCAGGTTGGGGTGTTTCGATCGTGATCCAGGCGCACATGGTGTCAGCAAACGGGGCTTGGGCGTTCGCCGAGCCGGCCAAGGCAAGCATCAAAACGCATCCAGCGCGAACAAAGAAGGGCGTGAATTTATTTGGAGTCAGCATAGCAGTCCTTGCCTCAATTTGTTCCCAAGTTTTCCGGCTGGCCGAAGATATAGAGATCGCGATCCTCGCTGGCGATGATCAGTTGTTTATTCCAAATGAGAGGATTGGTGCGCACGCGGCCATTGAGTTCCTGCCGCCATCTGAGCTCACCATTGGCGGTATTGACGCAATACACGTGATGATCCAGCGAGCCGAAAAAAACCTCATTCCCGGCAATCAATGGCGAGGTTCCAATGACACTGAACGCGCGCGTGGACCATTTTTGTTCACCGTTAGTGCGATCGAAAGCATACACCACGCCATCGCTCGCGCCTACGAGCAGCAAGCTGTCGCTGACGGCGGGCGCATGAAATACCCGGGCGGGAAGGTTTTTCCGCCAGATCTCCGCGCCGGACGTTAAATCGAGCGCGACCAACAAATCATGAGCCGTGCCAACATACACCTGCTGGCCACGAATCACGGGTGAAGCCCGCACAGGTTGCTGCACGTCCCGTTCCCAGCTTTTTTTGCCATCGCGCGTATGCAGCGCATAGATTTTGCCTTTAGTGGTGGCGACGATGACGTGGTTTTCCGCCATGGCCGGCGACGCGTAAATCTGGCCTTCGGTGTCAAAGCGCCAAAGCCGCACACCGTCAGTCGCACGATAGGCATCGATGTGATTGAAGATAGCCGCCGCGTAGATCGCGCTATCCGCCAACAACGGTTCGCCGGCAATGTCACCCGCGTCAACGTCCCAGATCTGTCTGGTCTTCTTCAAATCATGATAGAAGAGTGTCTCTTTCCCGTAGCGCGAGGCCACAACCAGAGCACTGTCCCCTATGGCCAAAGTAGCGGCGTTGCCGCCAGGCAACTTTTTTTTGCTCAATACTTTTTTGGCCGCGAGGTCGATGACGAAGAGCCGGCCGTCCAGAGTTGGAACGAAAAGGATGCCGTGGCGAATGAATATGCTTTGTGCCGGCGCGGAGGAAAGCTTGAAACGGGCGACCTCCTGCAGTGGCAACGGCACCTCGCTGGCGATGGCGGAAGTACGGGCGCGATCCGCGCCCGCCATGAGCCAGTTTTCGCCGCCCGTTTGGCCAGTCTGAAGCGGTTTGACCACGGACCGGCCGCAATGCGACAGGAGCGCGCACGATACCAGCCATACGATTGATTTTAGAATACGCGACATATTGTCTGCTTCATGCATGCAGCGGTCAAAAATCCCAGCCAAAGAAAAACTGATGCTTGATGTCGGGATAAATTTTAAACTTGTTCAAACTGAGCCCGCGATCGATGTCACGCCACAGGATTCTTCGCCCGAAATCATAGCGAAGCACCAGGAATCCGCCCAGATTCATGCGCAAGCCCAGGCCGGTGCTGCCCAACAGGTAGGTCAAGCGATTGTCCCACGCATTTCCCATGTCGAAAAAGATCGCGCCGCGAATCGAGCGGAAGCCCAGCCCGCCGAACGGAAACGCAACCGCGAATTGATCGATGAAGGGAAAGCGAAATTCATTGCTCAACAATACCGTCTTTTGTCCCCAAACTTGCCAGCGCGGATACAGGCGTAAATCCCAACTGCCGCCCATGAAAAATCGGAAGCCCTCGCGGCCGTGATTGTATTGCGTGGTCAAGCGAAAGGCATAGGCCGTGCGCAGACTCGTGCGGAAATAGCGCCGATAATCCGCAATGATTGTATAGAAATTGATGTTGGACGCGCGCACATCGATGGTATTGCCTACGGTCAGGTTGAAGCGCTCGCCGTCCAACGGCCCGCTCGGTCCCCAGAGTGAATTGTCTTTGACATAAGACACGAAATTGGAGACCAGCAAGCCGCGTAAAGTGTTGAACCCCAGGTCGCGTTGTTTATCGGATTGCCGGATATTCAAGCTCGCTTCCACACGGCGGAATACGCTGATGGGATAGCTGAGAGCGGCGAATCCGCCGTAACGGCGTTCATAATAGTAGCCTTCGGCGTAGTTGTAGTAGCGGCCGGCGAAATGAAATAGGCCGTAGCTGTAGTTGGCGCGATGCGATAAATCCGCCTTGCTTACGGCAATGTTGAAGCTGCTCCAGAATTCATCCTTGCTTTGCGCGTTGTTGAAAATCAAAAAATTGTACTGTTGGTTGCCCAGCATGTCGGACATGGCCAGTTGCGCGCCGCCGGTAGTGCCGAATATCGGATCTTGCGTCACCACGCTTTGGGCGATGTCGAGTGAGAACTTCTTATTGTAATTGACCTGCGTGGGCGCAGATTTGCCTTCCAGCTTGGCAATCTCCCAAGGCGATCGGCGGATTTGCATCGTGTCCACGACGGTCACGCGCGATGCTTCGAAGCGCCCCTGTACGTTCTCCAGCTCACGAATTTGAAAGCTGAATCCTTCGAACGCAGTGAACAGCAAACTGCCCTTATCCGTCCATTCCGGATCGTAGGCGCCGGTGAAGAAATTCGTCAGCTTGCGCGCGTCACTTGCACCATTGACGGAGCGCGGATAAAGGCGAGAAGGTGCAGTGTTCTTGAGATTGTAGCTCATGCCATTCGAAAGGCCGTTCGCCTTTCCATTGGCCGATACCTCAGCCACAAGGGTTTGGTCTGGCGCGGGGGTGTTTGTTCCCAGCGTGGAATAATTCTGCATCTGTTCCTGCGCCGCATGCATCCGTGCGGCCGGGTTCGCATTGGCGCTGTCACCGGGTGCGTCCGTGGCGGCCTGGCTGAGGGCGGGATAGCTTTGGATCAACCAAATATTAAAGGCATCGTCGCGATCCGAAACGAAAGCGAGGGCCTTGCCGTCCGGCGACCATGCAGGCGAATAATCGTCCGCGGGATCATAGGTCGCATATTCGATGTCACCACTTTCTAAATGATAATAGAAAATATCGTGCGCGCCATGCTCGCCAAATTCGCTGCGGTCGGAAGCGAAGGCGACGACTTTGCCGTCCGGGGACCAGGCGGGATCGCGATCCTCATAAAAATCGTTGGTCAGTTGCGTCAGCTTTTCCGTAGGCAAATCGAGAATGTACAAATCGTTTTTTCCGGCAAAACTGTTGCCCGAGAATACCACCCGCTCCCCATCCGGCGACCAACTCGGCGAATGCATGCGCACGATGTCTTTGAATTGATGCCGGCTCAACACCCGTTTTCCGGGCAATGAGTAAATGTAAAGGGCATCCCGGCCATTGCTTTTGGACACGAATGCCAAATAACCGCGCCGATCCGCGTCCATCTTGCCGTGCAACAGATTGAAAGCCTCAAATTCCGAGGTGCGCTCTCCTTTGATGATCGTCTCGATCTCGCGCTTTTCCGGGTCTCCCGGGCTGTAGGGGATGCGATAGATGTTCGAATATCCCACGCGATTCGAAGCGAAAATGAGATGGCGGTCATTTTCATAGGCGGCGTAGGTCGGCTTGGTGCTGATGCCTTTGTCCGTGATATGCTTGGTGATCATGCCGGGCGCGTCATGATCTTCCATGAGCGGATATTTCTTTTTCTTGAGATGATAAAGCCAGAGCTCGTCGAACTTGCGATAATTCAGGCCCAAGGTCAAGGCCATGACTTCGGAGAAGCTGTCCGCCTTCCAGAGGTTCTCGATGAGCAGCAACAGCTTTTCTTCGCCGAAATTTTCTGCGATGAATTTGCAAATCGCCTGGCCTTCTTTGTACATCAGAAAACTACCATAGATGCGATACATGTCGCTGACCGGAACGAGATAGCCGGTGAGCACGGCGTCGCGAATGAACATTTCGGCTTCCGTGCTCCAGCCCTCCGACCAGTATTCGGCAATACCTTCCGTGAACCACAACGGCAGGCCGGCATAATTCGTCCGCCGGTGATCCTTGAGCACGCGATTGGCCAGCCCGATGGTGAAAACGTGCACCAACTCGTGATTGATCACGTGCTCGAACTTGGCCAGGCTTCCGTCTGATGGTATCACGACGCGGCCTTTTAGGAACTCGAAAAAGCCGCCCACGCCTTCAGGCACGAGGTAGGGTGTGGTGTTGGTTTGTTGAAAGTGAAAATGATTGGAATAGAAGATCAGCGGGATACGGCGATTAATATTGTAATTCGTCAGTTTTTCCAGGCGGGTATAGGCGTTTTCCGCATAGGTCGCGCCGATCTCGGCCAGTTCGCGCATTTCGGGATAAAAGTAAATGTCGAAATGCGTAGTTTGCAGGATTTGCCACTCAAACTTGTTGTAATGCACCTTGTTCCGGCCAAAATAAAACTGCGCGGAAGCTTCCCCACTCCACAACGCGGCGACGATAAGAACAAGAACCAGCTTTTTCATAGCTCACAGGCGGGAAAGAAGTTTCATGCAACAGAAGGGGCCGGATATTCATTTCACTAGCAAGTCGATTAAAGGCAACCCATTGATCCAAAAACTAAGAAATTGTCTTGCCCAAAATCGTTTTGCCTTTAGGTTGATGCTCGAATTTACTGATTGGCGTTACTTAATCAAGTTAAATTTTTCGAATATTTTGGCTAAATGAAAAACTATAGATAATTTAAAGCGGGTCTGCAAAATTAGTTCCCAACAATTTTCATGCTATTGAAAGAATTTGCAAGTCCCTCTCAATATTCATTTTCGATTCATTCTCGGGAGCGTGAACTTAGGAGCTTGTCCCTAAACAACTATGCATTTTTTATTTAAAGAGTGCAGAAATTTGCACAATCCTGCGCGCCAAAAGCATCTCCGCCATTTACTGATCACTGATCACTGATCACTGAATACTGGCCACTGGCACCTTCTATCCCGCGAGCACATTTCCGCCATTTACATTCAAGATTTCACCGGTGATGTAGGAGGCCAGTCCTGAAGCCAAGAATAGAACCGGCCCGGCAATTTCCTCTGCTGTTCCGGCCCGGCGTAGCGGGATAATATTGGTGATCCTTTCCCCTTCTTCCGTGATGGCGGCGTTCGACATGTCAGTCGCCACCCAGCCCGGCGCGACGCTATTCACCAAAATGTTGTACGGAGCCAGTTCCGGCGCCAGGGATTTGGTGAAACTGATAATCGCACCTTTGGTTGCGGCATAATGTGAGTGAAAAGCTTCACCACGCTGTCCGGCTGTGCTGGCGATATTGATGATCACGCCCCGCCTGCGGTCTTTCATATGCGGCACGATCACGCGGCAACAATTGTAAACGCTTTTGAGATTAACGGCCATCGTTTCCTCCCAAATGTGCTCTGGCATGGTATCGATCGCGCCGTAGGTCCAAATGCCGGCATTATTCACCAAAACATCGATATGTCCGAAGTGTTTGAGAATCTGCGCGACCATGTTTTCCACTTCTGCATATCGGCTGACATCGGCCTGAAAGGTCGCCGCCAGGCCGCCGGCTCGCGTGATTTCCGCCGCGACTTCCTCCGCTTCGGGTTTTGCATGATTATAATTCACCGCGACGGTCGCGCCCGCGCGCGCTGCCAGGATAGCCGTCGCCCGGCCAATGCCGCGTGAGGCGCCGGTGATGAGCATCACTTTGCCGCTGAGGTCAATCATCTTAGGAATCCTTGCATCGGAAATGATTTAACCATGAAATATGCGAAATACACGAGAGGCTAAGGAAGATAACAACTGGCGAGGGAAATTGCCATGTTTTTTGGGATGATAGGCGAGAGCTGAACAGTTAGCTTCTTCATTCTTCTTGTTGGTATAACGGCAATTCACTACAGCGAGCAAAGCCAACACCAAGAGCCTACACAACAATACGGCACCCTACTGCAATTCTCCGAAAATCCTCTTGACAATCTGCCCGCCATTCTGCTAATTATTGATGCATTCATTCCTAAAACTCTACATGCTTTTTCCGCCAAGCAGTATCGTGTTGTGTGAGAACGAATAGCGCTGTACGCAAATACTTTTCAAACACGATACCTGTCGTTCTCCGCCTCAAATTCTAAAATCAATCACTCTACTCAAGAAGCCGAAGGAGGAAACAATATGAGAAAAACGAACACTGGCTTTTCTTTCGCTGCGCTGCGGCAGTTCACCGGCGCTGGCACGAGGCATTTAATGAGCGTGCTCCTGGTGATCGCTTTTTTCTCCGTGCCGACAGGACTGTCCGCCCAAACTACCGGCACCATTACAGGCATAATTACCGATGCGAAGACGAAGTCTCCGCTGCCCGGAGCAAACGTCGCCATTTTGGGCACACAAATGGGTACCACGACGCGACCGGATGGCAGCTTTCGCCTCAAAGTAAACCCAGGCACGTATGAGTTGCAGGTAAGCTATATCGGGTACAACCGTCTCCGCGAGAGCATCACCGTAGGTGCGGGTGAAACTGTTACCAGGAATCTAGCTCTGGCAGAAAATCTGATCGGCGTAGGCGAGGTGGTGGTGACCGGCACCCGGCGTGCGGACCGCACCGTGGTGGAATCACCGGTTCCCATTGATGTGTTAACGGCTACCGAAATTCGACAAACAGGCCTGACGGAAACGAGCCAGCTCATTCAAATGGTCGTGCCTTCATTCAATCTGCCGCGCCCCTCCATTGCCGACGGCTCGGATCACATTCGTCCGGTGACATTACGCGGCTTGGGTCCGGATCAAGTGCTGGTGCTCGTGAACGGCAAGCGCCGACACAACACTGCTCTCGTGCATGTGAACGGCACTATCGGTCGCGGCTCGACCAGTGTCGATCTCAATGCCATTCCGGCGAGCACCATCGAGCGCATTGAAGTGTTACGTGACGGCGCCGCGGCGCAATACGGCTCCGATGCGATTGCGGGTGTGATCAACATCATTCTCAAATCCGACCAGCAGGCGAGCCTTGCCAGCACTGCCGGACAGACCTCGGAAAGCGATGGTGAAGTCATTCAAGCCGAAGGCAATTACGGCTTCCAGTTGAGTGAGAGCGGTTTTTTGCATTTCAGCGGCGAGTATCGCGACCGCGGCCTCACCAACCGCTCGCGGCCCGACACGCGGCAGCAATATTTCACCGGCGATCCGAGAAACAACAATCCGCCGGTCATTAACCATCGCCAGGGCGATGCGGAAACGCAGGACGCCTTGATTTTCATGAACGGCGCGCTGCCGCTTTCCGAAAAAGTCACCTTGTATTCGTTCGGGGGATTTTCCCGCCGCCAGGGCGAAGCCACCGGCTTTTTCCGCCGTGCAAATGATGATCGCACGGTACGCGCGCTGCATCCCGACGGCTTTCTGCCTGAAATCCATTCGAAGGTATATGATGGCTCGCTGGCGGCCGGACTCAAAGGCACTCTATCCGGCTGGGTGTGGGATTTGTCTTCGGTTTACGGCCGCAACTCTTTCCGCTTCGACGTCAAGAACAGCAACAATGTTTCGCTCGGACCCGTGAGCCCGCTGGAGTTCTATGCGGGCACACTCGTGTTTCAACAGAACTCCTCGACGCTGGATTTTTCCAGGCAATTAAACATCGGCTTGAACGCGCCATTGAATCTGGCAATCGGCGCTGAATTCCGTTATGAAAATTATCAGATCGAAGCAGGCGAGGAGGCTTCGTATAACGATGGCGGGGTGCCGGTCCTGGATGGACCCAACGCGGGCGCTCTGGCGGCTGTAGGGGCACAAGTCTTCCCGGGCTTCCGGCCTACGGATGCTACCAGCGAGTCGCGCAGCAACTTCGGCGTCTACGTGGATGCAGAAAATAATCTCACTTCCAGTTTCACGGTAAGCGCTGCCGGCCGATTCGAGAACTACAGCGATTTCGGTTCCACCACGATCGGCAAGCTCGCGCTGCGTTTCGAGCCGGTGCGCAAATTTGCCGTGCGTGGTGCTGTAAGCTCGGGATTCCGTGCGCCCACACTTGGGCAGTCTTTCTTCTCTTCCACTGCCACCAATTTTATCAACGGAGTGCCGTTTGAGGTGAAAACCTTCCCGGTCGAAAGCCCTCAGGCCGAAGTCCTTGGCGCCGAGCCGTTGAAAGCGGAAAAGTCGGTGAATCTCAGCGCCGGCTTCACAATGGAACCCATCGACAACTTGTCGTTCACGGCTGATTTTTATCGTATCACGATCGATGATCGCATCGTGTTTTCGGAGAACTTTACGGGCCCAAGTATAGCTGAGTTGCTCCGTCCTTTTGGCGCGAGCGGCGGGCGCTTCTTTACGAATGCGATTGACACTAAAACCCAGGGTGTGGACGTGATCGCGCGCTACGGTTTTCAGATCGGCAGAAGCACGCTGCGCCTCACCGGTGCATTTAACCGGAATGACACCGAAGTGACGCGCGTTGCGCCCACGCCGCCGCAGTTGCAGGGTTTTGAAGAAACCTTGTTCGGGCGGGTCGAGCGCGGCCGTATCGAAGAAGGCCAGCCGCAGGACAACATCAATTTTGTGGCCAATTTCAGCCTCGGTGCTTTCGGCGTGATGGCGCGCACGATTCGTTTCGGCCAAGTCACAATCCGCAACGTCAATCCGGTGCAAGATCAAACGTTCAGTGCCAAATGGATCACCGAGCTTGATCTCTCTTATGGCTTCTGGGGTCAACTCACCGTCGCCGTGGGCGCATCCAATCTCTTTGATGTCTATCCGGATGAAAACATTCCGGCAAACAGCACCAATGGCATCCTGGTTTATAATGGCACTTCGCCGTTTGGCTTCAATGGGCGCTACTACTATGGCCGACTGGCGTACCGGTTGTAGGCAGAATATGATTCGGAAAACCTACTCGCGGATGAAAAGTGAGGGATTAGGGCCTATCCGAGAACCCTGAAATGTCATCCCGGGATTTTGGTTGACTCGAGAACAGTACCCATTTCAATCCTAGCAGGATGCTGAAAAACTCTTTTTGATGTCATACCCGCGAAAGCGGGTATCCAGAAAACTCAATAAATTCATGGCTTCCCGCTTTCGCTGGAATGACAGATTCGATGAATTTGAGACTTTTTCAGCATCCTGCTAGGAGTCCCCCAAAGCGCCCCCACTTCTTTTTCGACAAGATGAACAGGAATGGTCTTCATCTTGTAAATCTTGCTTATTTTGTCAAAAACCTTCAGAGTTTATCTTTCCATCACTTTCACGAGCCATTTATGCAGCGGCGCCATTTCTTGGTAGCGCGCATAACAATAGTCCAATAGTTTCGCAGAATAAAATTCCTTCGGAATCTTGTTTTCAATGCCGGCATGCAGCCCATTGTGCAGCAGTAGGGCTGCATTTGGATGCTCCGGATCATAGTCGCGCGACACTCTCTTGTAAAAGCTCCCACCGAGGTTGAAGCCTTTGTTGCTTAGTAATTGCTTCACCGCTTTGGCCAGCGCCGTCCCATGCCTAGGATGCACGCAGGCGCGGCGATAGACTTCCAGCATTTCGGGCGTAAACATGTAAATGCCCACGCCCAGCATCAAATTTGGCGGCTCGAGGTGAAAGTAATAGCATGAACATTCCATGCGGGCGCCATTGCCTTCCCAAAACATCGCCGCGAAATTGGTTTTGTAAGGGCGTTTGTCTTTGCTGAAGCGTACGTCGCGGTTGAGACGAAACAGAGAGCGATTCACACGCGGATCGGCGTTGACCTTGGGAGACAGTTTTTGCAGGCGCTTTCCCATCGCCATCACAAATTCTTGCGCCGGCTGCATGACAAAATTCTCGTACTCTTCGCGATGGGCCTCGAACCAGGCCTTGTTATTGTTCTGGGCGAGCTGGATGAAGAATTTTACGCATTCCCGGGGAAATCCGCCGAATGATATCTCTTGCCTCATGAATCACTCCATTGAAAAAATAACCGGATTCCAAGGCTTGAGCGGATCAAGCGCTTCTCTATTGTCCGTTTGATCCGCTCCAACCTTCTACAGAGGTATCTCACGCCATGGCTTTCTTACGGCTGCCTCCGGCAACGAGATAGACCAACGATCCGAGACCCCAAAGAACCAGAGCCCCTATGATACCGCCAACGACGTGGGCACCCATATGCACCCATGCGGTGACCTCGCCGCCATGTGCCAGATCGGTATAATACGTATCAATACCGCCAAAATCATCGAGAGCGATGCCGAGCACGATGAACAACGATGTCGGCAGCGCCAGAGCCAGAGCAACACCGAGCAGATCTCGGAAGCTGCCGCCACTGCGCGCGACCATCACGGCATAGACTGCCATGAGGATGAGCATGAGGAAAGTCACGCTGGTGAAATGAGTGCCCTGCGCATACGGAACCCCAAACACCGGTTTCATCAGAAAACGCACGATCGATACGAGCAACAGTAATCCGACTCCAAGCTTTGTAAACCGGAGATATTCTCCAAACGGCTTGTTGAGAAGCTTCATGACAATCTCCTTGAGTTTAGAAAGACCAAAGTTTCATTCATTTCGAGTTTACACGTTACACCTTTCACATTTAAGGTGAAACGTTCTTCGGCACAACATCTCAAAGCCCCATCACATCCACGGTTCATCTGCCGAAGGCCCGTAAATCGATGGCACCTTGCCTCCGGCCATACGCAGATAGATGGAAAACTGTCCACGATGATGCACTGCATCCATCATCAGCAGCCACAACACGTCGGCTTTGCGGAACTCACTCATCTGATTCGGTCCGATGGGAAACTGAATGATGCTGTTGTAATCCGCTTCCGGCATGTTCTTTATTTTGGGCACCATTCCCTTGTGGGTTTTCTCATAGGCCACCAGGATTTCGCTCCAGGTTGCCGGTGGCTTTGGCATGTCACCGCTGAAATCAATCTTGCCTTTCGCCACCATGTCTACGACGGCCTCATCACCGACGAAGACCCAGGCCAGATCGCGCGCGGTGCGCGAGCGTTCGTGGGGCTTGAATTCTAGTTTGTCCGGTGGAAAGGCTTTGAGCACTTTCATCGTGATTTGAAACTCGCGCTCCCAGCCTTGTAGAAACATGTCTTTTTCAGCCATTTTATCTTCCTTTCATAAATCCGTCTGCAATAAAGACGAATGGCGGGTTTTATATTCGGCAACCCACTCATTCATTAATTAACTCCCGTTCGTCGTCAGCAGGGGTAATTTCAGGACATTGCCTTGGCAAGAGCGGGGCTACGCTTGGTTACGGCCATCGCCATGCCGCCGAAAATCGATCCGATGATCACGGTGAATACCATCCAGAGCGTGAGTTGAGGAATGAGGCCGATCGCCACCCATTTGGCGAAAGGCGCCATCTCCGTAAAATTGGGCGGTGGCACGTCGTAGTGCGTGCCCCAATTGTTCATGATCGCCATCAACATCACGAGGGCGACGGGAATGCGTGCTGCCAAGCCATAGGCGAATAGAGTTGAA
>JBOHQX010000373.1:0-16316 GCA_050732395.1 bacterium | reverse complement strand
TTCAGCTCAAAAAAAGAAGAGTAAACGGATAGAGCGGATTGAACGGATAGTTATTCGGCAAAACAAGTTTTAGAAATCCGCTTTATCCGTGCAATCCGTTTACGAGAAATAGGAGCTGAATAGTTACATATCTTCAATGATTGGCCGGCGTCTTGAACAGCGCAAACCTCGCAATCGCCGGACAAGCCTTCGCCCGATGAATAATCAAACGGACTTTGTCCGTTGTCACGTCGGGAAAACACAGCAAGCGCTTATGTCCGATTGTTGTTCCTGAAGCGACCTGGGTCCACGCACTTCCGTTCCAATACTCAACGGCAAACGCTTCCACACGCTGTCCGAGAGCAATGTGTTCTTGCAGCATCAGACTATTGAAAGTGGATTTTTCTCGAAGCGTGAAGGCCAGTAGGGCAGTGGTCACCGCATCGTCCGTCGCCCAATAGGTTGCTTTGTCGCTGTCCATGAGGTTATTCGCGGAAAAGCGAAGATCTTTGCCGCGCACGTTTGAGGCGGTCACCGTTGCGCCGGCGGCAAAGTCTCGGACAAAAGTTTGATCCAGCAAACGCTTGAATTCTTGCAAGGCACTAACGTCTTTTTCATGCACCCTGCCGCGACGATCGGGTGGGATATTCAGCAGCAAAGAAGCATTGCGGCCGACGGATTGGAAATAGAGATCGAACAAATGCGCCGGCGATTTCACCGAGCTGTCCTCGCGGGCGTGATAAAACCAGCCCGGCCGGATGGAGACGTCGCACTCCGCTGGCGGCCAAAACTTTCCGTCATGATGTCCTGCCACACCTTCCCGATATCGCGTATCCCCGGGCGCGGGCTCGCCGCCGTCTTCGCCTACCGGGCTGTACGTTGCCCAGCATGTTTCTCCGGAATTCGTCAGCAATTCCTGCAGTTGATTGCGATAGTAAATGATATACTCCGGCTTGCCGTAATCGCGGTGATGGCGATCCCACGGGGAAAGATAGACGCCGAACTTGAGCTCGTAGCGCCGGCAGGCCTCTGCAATTTCCTTAACGACATCTCCTTCACCTGCTTTCCATGCACTATTTTTCACCGAATGCCCGGTGTACTGTGATGGCCACAGACAGAAGCCGTCATGATGCTTGGCCGTGAGAATGAGTCCCTTCATGCCAACTTCCTTGGCGAGGCGCGCGATCTCGTTGGCGTCGAAATCGCTGGGACTGAAAAGCGCCGGAGATTCATCGCCGTAGCCCCATTCCTTATCCGTAAACGTGTTCATGGTAAAATGCAGGAAGCGGTAGAATTCCACCTCATGCCAGCGCAGTTGGCGCTCGGATGGAACCGGGCCGTACGGTGCAGGCGGCGCAATACGGTCCTGGGCAATTGCCATTGCTCCGCCCAAAGTGGCACCGAGAAATATCATCAGTGAAAAATGTTTCATTGTCTACTTCATGGTGCTTTGGGTGGTTTTACCTCGGTCGTATCCGTTGGGAGGGTTGTTACCATATACCCCCCGCCATCGATGCGCGTGTTTGGAAATATTTTTCTTAATTGCGCCAATCCAGCCGAATCGATGGAGGTTTGATACAAATACAATTGTTGCAATCGCTTCAAGCCTCTCAAGGAGGTCAGACCTTTTGCTGTTACGGTAGTCCTAACCAGATTGAGGTATTGTAATTGTGTTAGAGCTCGCAATTGACCCACACCGGTATCGGTGACCTTGGTATTTTGCAAATGCAGCTTACGAAGTTGGGTGAGCTTGGCTAACGTTACACAAGCCGAATCGGAGACCGGAGTGTCCGCCAAGCTTAACCAAACCATCTGCTTCGTCAAAGGCTCCATCAGTTTTATTAATTGATTCGTCATCATATCCGCGTTCACAAAATTCGCTTCAAGATAATTACTATCTTTAGCCAAGGGCAAAATCAATACGCCGGCATCCATCAATTTCCGGATCACATTTCCGTCGCCGGGCTCGACTTTTTCCGCTGGCAATTCGAACGCGGTTTGTGTAAGGGTATGTTGGTTTTGCAGCGCCGTCTTCACCATCGCAGTCATAGGCAAATTTTTCACCTTTTGCTCAAAGCTGGCGCCGGTCGCTATCCACCACCGCATCAAAGTGATCTCATCATTGGTTAGCTGCAGTTTACCTTGGGGAGGCATGTGATCTTCATCACCCAATTCCAGCAAAACTCTGCGAAGCATTTCACTCGCCTCGGGCATGCCCGCCACGAAGACAACACCATTTTTTCCGCCTTTTTTAAAGGCTTCCACTTCGTTCATCCGCAAACCACCCTTTTGTTTTTTCGGACCGTGACAATCGTAACATTTGGCTTGCAAAATGGGCGAGATGACCTCTCCATAAACTTCTGCTTCATCAATATTCGGAAACGGTGAACGTTGAGCCATTTCATGACTTCCAAGCCAAAGCCGCAAAGATGAAGGAAGATTTTGGGTTAAATAACCTTCGCCATGCGTCAGTGTGCCGCCCATGTGGCCGGTGCCGATAATCAGCAATAATAGCAGGAGAGCAACCCATGGTTGATTTTTATGAGACGCGGTTTTCCGTTTCCAAGCATAGAAAAGAGCGGAAAGGAGAGCTAAAGAAATGCCAAGCCATTTATGGATATTCAAAGTGCATGCATCATACTCACCGTTCTGCGAGAGTAGTATTCCGGTGATCGCAGAAGCTAGCGCGCTCATCATTCCCCAAAACAAGGCCAGGCGCATCGCCGGTTGGAACGCCGCATATTTTTCCTGGCGCGTGAGCGATTGTAACAGAATCGCAAAAAGCAAAATACCGATGGGCAAGTGAACCAACAGTGGATGCAAGTGGCCGAAGAATGACGCCATAGCAGAATTATTTATTTGAGAAATGACAAGTTTAAATTAATAAAGATTGGAAATTTGCAACTGTTTAGGGGTATCGCCGAAAGTGAAAAAATCAAGGCAAAACTATTTAGGGCAAAACTACTTGATTTTGTTTTTTAATGTGAATGACCAGTAGTAATACCAAAGGGCTTAAAGCAAAAAGTCAAAATAATTAAAGTCAAAATCATTGAGCCGCTTTTAATCATTTTGACTTCAATTATTTTGACTTATATCTTTTGCTGGTCATTCTCATCTCTAATTGTTTTGCCTTTTGTAAAAGCGTGAATAGTTACGAAAGTTTTTAATTCAAAGTTTAAATGTTTTGTTATAGTTGAAAATCGTATTACGAATAGCGCTGACGCAAAAGCTCTTGCATGTGTACATTGATCTCCCACTGATTCGCCACCGGCAAGCGCGTGTACGGCAACGCCGGCAAATAATTCGGCGGGCCGAATTCTGTGAGGACGGTCAAATATTTTGCACCGGCCTTAATCTTGTTCCGCACCACTTCATCCCACCAGGCGAAATGCTGTTTGACGGCCTCGCTCCATTCCGGTGCGCGTGGATCATTTACTTGTGGACCTTCCTGATGGCCGATACGGGCATGAATGTGATCGGCGCGATTTAGAGCCAGCTTCACCGTTTCCTGCTGATCCTGCAACAACGACTCGTGCACCGTGCACCAATGTGAAAGATCAACATTGAGGCGCATGGCTGGAATCTCTTCGAGAAATTTTCTCGTTACTGGCGCCGAATAGCAAATGCGCGAGCGATGGGTTTCATGAAAAATGGGAATACCGGAGGCTTGGGCCGCTTTGATCGTGGCTTCGATAAACTGTTTGTTCTGTTCGAAAGTAAAATAATCTCGACCGGAGTGGCAATTAATATAAAGCGGCTGATGCTTCACACAATCTTCGAGGTTCTTTTGAAACACCGTAAGATGTTCTTTGAAATCGCTTTGCCACCCTGCGGCAAGGAATCCGAGCTGCAAACCATACTTTTTTACGGCCCTTAACATCTCTTGTCGCTCATTCTCTTTTCCCGGCAGCCACACTTCAACGCCATCGTACCCGGCCTCTTTGACCTTCTTGCAAAAGTCCTCCCAACCGCCTTCGAAGCCCCAGTTGGTTGCCATGATCTTCACCGCAAAATCCTTGGGCACGGCAAGAGCTGGTTTGTCCTGCGCAAAAGCTTCCAGAGGCCTCATCAGGAGCCCGGTGGTGAGTGAAGCTGTAGATTTCAAAAAGGTTCTTCGGTTTTGTTTCATAAGGTTCAATGATTTTGACTTTAATTATTTTGACTTTTTGCCTAGAGCCTATCCGAAAACCTTGAACTGTCATCCCGCAGGGATCTTGGTTGATTCGACTGCAATGCCGGTTTCGGGTTCGGTGCCGGATCTACCAAGATGCCTGCTGCATGACGGAATGAGGTTCCGGACAGGCTCTTAAGCCCTGCGGCCGTTGCGGGGCTACGTGATAATTTCTCGAATCACCTCACCGGAAACATCCGTCAACCGGAACGGCCTGCCTTGGAATTGGTGTGTGAATTTCTCATGATCGAAGCCCAATTGCTGCAGAATCGTGGCATGCACATCATGAATTGAAACTTTGCCGCTGATGGGTGCATAACCGATTTCATCGGTTTCGCCATAACTGAAACCTTTTTTAACGCCGCCGCCAGCCAGCCAAATCGTAAAACACTCGACGTGGTGATCGCGGCCCTTGAAGGGATTCTTCTTGTTCTCGCGATTTTCCTGCATCGGGGTACGGCCAAATTCGCCCCCCCAAATCACCAGCGTTTCGTCCAGCATGCCGCGTTGTTTGAGATCGAGCAGCAGGGCGGTCACGGCTTTGTCTGTTTGGCGGCATTTGTTGATGAAACCAATATCAATCGCCAGACTCGCATCGGTGCCATGACTATCCCAACCCCAATCGAATAACTGTACAAATCGCACGCCTTTCTCCACCAGCTTTCTCGCCAGCAAGGCATTGTTGGCAAAACAAGCTTTGCCCTTTTGCGCGCCATACATCTGTTGAATGTATTTCGGTTCGTCGTCAATGTCCATCACCTCCGGCACGGCGATTTGCATCTTAAAGGCCATTTCATACTGCGAAATGCGTGTGAGGATTTCCGGGTCTTGGAATTCATCGTATTCCAACTGATTCACGGCATTGATCGCATTGATCGAGGCTTGGCGCAGATCACGATTCATGCCGGCGGGATTATCGAGAAAGAGCACCGGCTCGCCCACCGAGCGGCATTGCACGCCCTGATAGACCGATGGCAAAAATCCGCTGCCCCATACACTCGTACCGGCATCGGGATTTTTTCCGCCGGAGGTCAAAACCACGAATCCCGGTAGATTGCTGTTCTGCGAGCCTAATCCATAAGTAACCCACGAGCCGAGGCTCGGCCGGCCCATACGCGGACTGCCGGTGTGCATAAACAACTGCGCCGGCGCATGATTGAACTGATCCGTCGTGACGGCTTTGAGCAAACAGATTTCATCCACAACGGTTTGCAGATGCGGCAAGTAATCCGAAACCCACAGCCCACTTGCGCCGCAGGTACGGAATTGCGCTTGCGGCGCCAGCATCTTCGGGACGCCCCGGATGAAGGCAAATCGCTTCCCTTCCAACAACGAGGGCGGACAATCCTGGCCATCGAGTTTTATGAGCTCGGGTTTGTAATCGAACAACTCAAGCTGCGACGGTGCGCCCGCCATGTGCAGATAGATGACCGCCTTTGCACGCGCTGGAAAGTGTGGCGCTTTTGGCGCCAAGGGATTGCGCAGATCAGCTTGAGTGCCCGCGGTTTCGGCTGAATGAGAAAAAAAGTTGCAGCCGCCGATCAGCGAGCCCAAAGCCATCGCACCTAAACCGGTGGAGCATTGGCGCAAAAAGTGCCGCCGTGTCACAAAACGGGCTCGTTCGTAAACGGCCTCTTGCAAAAAATTTTCGTTGTGAAGTTTCATAGTTTTTAAAAGTCAAAATAATTTAAGTCAAAATGATTAAAAGCGTTATTTTAAAATAGTTTTAAAGATAATTTGGTCATGATTAAAATTGATCCATTGTGTCGCCTTAAATGGAGTATAATGAAGAAAGCGATGAAGATGGCGTTCATAATAGTTTTCGTCTTTTGTCATGGATGATATGTCGAACATCGTGCATGAATTTATAAGATAGAATTTTTGTGTGCCTAAACGATTAACTCCGTTCTTGATTTCGATTGCCTTCACAACCCGCTCTTCGCCGCCGCGAAAATGATAAATGGCTTCGTAGAACAGGCTTGTGTCAAGAAATGCTCCCCATTCCTTTAAAAAATTGATCATGATTTGTTTCAACCAAACACTATCTTCATCAAGCTCTTGCCAGTGCTTATCATCAACTGTGAAATCAAAGCGTTTCTCTCTTGTTGATTGAGTTGAAACAAAACGATGTTCCACGGAAGGTGGGCGCATATTGATCAATTTGCCATGTTGCAACCCAAGTAGAAAAAGATAGTGCAGCGCTTGTTGCTGATGCTCCCCGGTTAAGGCGCGCACGGTTTTCAGTTCGTAAATCACGGCATCGTTGAGAATTAAGTCGACTTTGTAAGTCTTTTGAAAATCCTGGTATGAAACCGTTAGGGGCACTTCGGTAACGACTTTCTCGAATCCGGCTTTTCGACAACGATTCACCAATTCATTTTGGTAAATCTTTTCATTCCACAATCGACCCATATCATTGTGGATCGCGAAAACCAATGCCATTACTTCATAGTCAATGCGATGAAATTCTTTCTCCGGTATAACTTTCGGCGTGAAACCGTATTGAATCGGCAAGGCATCCCCCAGATGTTTTGAAGTCCAAATAGTTTTTTAATGATTTTGACTTCAATCATTTTGACTCTTTGCTTTTGATCTTACCACATCATGATTTTGTCACAAATTCATCCAAATTCATGATCGCATTCGCGACAATCACCAAAGCCGCGGATTCAGGCTTGGCCTCCGCTTCCTTACAGCCCAAGATTTTGGCAGCGCTGCCGGTTTCCTTTTGGTATTGCGCGAGCGCTTCTTGATACAACTTTTCCAGAATATCCAACTTTGGCCCGGCGACGGGACGGCCCATAGCCAATTCATAACCCCTTTGAATTTGCTCTCTGACAGTGCGAGTTTCTTGCGCCATACGCGAAGCCAGATGCCGCGCTGCATCGAGATAAACCGGATCATTTAGCGTCACCATCGCCTGCAACGGCGTGTTGGTGCGAACGCGCCGCGCCGTGCAGACTTCGCGCCCAGTCGCATCAAAAGTGAGCATTGAAGGATAAGGAGCGGAGCGCTTCCAGAATGTATAAATCGCGCGACGGTATTGATCTTCGCCCTGACTTTGTTTCCAACTCGCGCCATTCCAGGGACTCAGCCAAATGCCATCGGGTTGATATGGATATACCCCCGGGCCATACATTTTCTGGCTCAACAAACCAGCGACAGCTAAGGCTTGATCACGGAGCTGCTCCCCACTTAGACGCACGTTTGGACCGCGCGACAAAAATTTGTTGTCCGGATCCTTTTCCAATTTTTCCGGCGCCGTTTTGGCGTCCTGTTGGTAAGTCGCACTCATCACCAAGTCCTTCAGGATTCGCTTCACGCTCCAGTGATGCTCGTGCATGAAGCGCCAGGCCAGCCAATCCAACAATTCCTTATTTACCGGCGGCGCGCCTTGTGTGCCAAAATCTTCCAGTGTCTCTACAATGCCCCTCCCGAAGAGCTGTTCCCACAAGCGATTCACCATCACCCTCGCGGTCAGCGGATTTTGCAGTGACGTGAGCCACTGTGCCAGCCCCAACCGATTGTGCGGCGCTTTTTCTGGAAACGGCGGAAAATACTTGGGAACTTCGGCCTTCACTTCAGCAGTTTTCACCAGCCAGTTCCCGCGCTCAAACACGTGCGTTTGGCGGAAAAAGTCCGGCGGATTTTCCATCATGATCGGCGTTGAGGAAAACTTGGCCGTATTCAACTCCATAAATGTCTTTTCCGCGCCGGCAAAGCCCGGCTGCCCTCGGCCGGGAAAGTCTTTCATGAAATAAAACCAATCGAACATGACGCCGTTTTCTTCCGGCGTTTTCAAGGCCGGGCTGCTGTAGGTGAAATAGATATCATGCACACCGTTCGTTGGCGGCAAAGGCGTACGCTCGAACGCCCAATCTTTGGTTTTTGGCACACGAATCGTCGCGATGACCGGGCCATTCACCTCGTCAACATGCAGTTGCAGTACGCCGGCCTTCGTGTTTCCGATGAAGCGATAGAGGAGCTGGGTTTTATCTTGCAGATTGACCTTCTGTAGTCTCGCGGAGGAATGATTTCGCAGCATCAACCATTTGGTATCTGCCAGCTCACTATTCACAAAGCGGTCGGTGGTCAGCGAGTAATGCACCGGCTGCCACGTTTTCACGAATTGCAGTACGGCTTCGGCTTCCTCGCCAGCGACATTTTGGTTGAGCCAATCTTGCAGCTCTAAAAACTTCACACTATCGGCGCCGCTGAAATGCCGCCGGACGGGATATTCTTCAAACGTGTCGGCATCACGCGTATCGTTAAAGAACGCCATGAATTTGTAATACTCTTCATGGCGGAAAGGATCATAAGGATGGCTGTGGCATTGCACACAAGCGAAGGTCGTTCCCTGCAACGCTTCCCAGGTGGTGCTCACCCGGTCGATGACCGCGGCGATACGAAACTCTTCATTATCGGTGCCGCCTTCATCGTTGGTCATCGTATTGCGATGAAACGCCGTGGCGATGTACTGCGCCTCGGTGGGATACGGCGACAAATCGCCGGCCAATTGTTCGAGTATAAACTGATCATACGGCATGTCGTCATTAAATGCTTTGATCACCCAATCGCGATAACGCCAAATGGAGCGAAAGTCGTCACGCTCGTAGCCTTTGGTATCTGCATAGCGTGCGAGATCGAGCCACATGGAGGCCCACCGTTCGCCAAAGCGCGGCGAAGCGAGAAGCGAGTCCACCAAATTTTCGTAGGCGGTCGTACTGGAATCGCGCATGAACGATGTGGCAAATGACTTCGGCGCCGGCATGCCGATCAAATCCAAGCTGGCTCGGCGGAGCAACGTGGCTTTGTCCGCCGTTGGCGCGGGCGCCAATTTTTCTTTTTTAAGCTGATCATACACAAAAAAGTCGAGATCATTTTTGGTCCATTGAGCAGCTTCATCATTACTAAGCCCTGCCAAGAAGAAGGTCGAAGGCTTCGGCACGGCAACCTCTTTGACCGGCACATAAGCCCAATGATCCCCCCATTCCGCACCAGCCTTAATCCAGCGCCGCAGCAAATCAATTTCTTCCTGGCTCAACGGCGCTTTACCTTTCGGCATTCGCTCGTCCGGATCTTTATGGGTGATGCGGATGATAAGCTCACTGTGTTTCGGATCGCCCGCGATGATCGCCCGTTTGCCACTCTTCACCGGCGCGAGCGCATCGCTTCGAAACAATAAGCTGAAATCCCCATTCTGCCGCACGCCGCCATGACAGACAATACATCTTTTGTTGAAAATTGGTTTGACCTGGGTAATGTAATCAACCCGCTTTCTGAACGAAGAAGAAATCAGGAGAAAAATGAGGCCCGTCGAAGCGAGGGCCATCAAGAGAAGTTTTTTGTGGATGAGGTGTTTCATGTTAGCCTGGATAATTCACAAACTATTCCACGATGAATTCTGCTTTTATCGACAGCATCAGTTTACGCAATATTAAAGACAGTATTCATGCGAAGTCTTCACCCAAGCCGCGCTACTCCAGCGCAAAGATAACATTTCTCTGCGACGATAGCAAGCGGTACGCAAAGCTCTATTTTGGTTCACTTCATTCTAAGAGCCTCAACAATTGGGTTGGCAGCCTTCGGTTGCTCCGCGCAGTAATCTTCTCCCACTGCAGCGGCAACGGTTGCCGCGATCTGGCTCTGCGTGTGCAAGCCGGAACTCATTCTCTCACCGAGTGCCGGCGTATCAGGCCCAATGATGGCAATCCAGATGTTCTCCGCGCCTTTGATCTTCGCGCCGTGATCCTTCCAGTCCTGCGGTCCATAACCTCGGCCATGATCAACGGCCACAATGAGCGTGGTTTTGTCGCGATATTGTGAAATGGATTGCAATGTTTCCCACAGCGTTTTGAGAAAATTATCCGTGCGCCGAGCAGCGTCAAGATAGTGATCGTATCGTCCGGCGTGCGCGAATTCGTCGGTTTCTCCAAACGTCATCCAGAATGCGCGCGGCTGATTTGCCTTGAGGTATTCGAGCGCAGAGTAGAAAGTGATCGCATCGTACGGTTCTTCGCCCCAGGGATGGAACAACTCGGCCTTCAAACGATTGAGCAGCGCTTGCTCTGGGGAAATCTCGCCCACGGTGACCGGCTCGATACCGCCATTGACGTAGAAGCCGCAGCGCTCGCGATGGATGATCCAGGGCACGACCTGCCACGCGCCAAACACCGCGACTTTGTCTTTGAAACGTTGCTTCTGGTGAAGCCATTCAAATACACTTACATTAGGATTGGGACGCTTGTCGTTGCTGTTGATGGCCGTGTCGGCATAGCCCACGATCATCTCGCTGTAGCCTGGATAAGAAAAATGAAGTCCATTGGTCACCTTCGCGAAGCTTCCTTTGTTTTGATTGCCGAAGAGCTGGCCTTGTTTAGCAACGACGCGCCATAAAAATGGCATCAAGACTTCGCGCCGCGTCTCGAGATCGTCACGCCAATAGGCTTGCTTGAGCGCTACGCTATTCTCGCCGCCGCTATTCTCTTTGTTCATCAGCGCAGAATCAGCGCCGGTGAAGACTTCCTGCCAACGCAGCCCATCGACCAGAATGAGCATGACGTTTTCAGTGCGTGGTTTGGCAGGCGTTTGTCCAACCGCGTTCCAACAGCCAAGCAGCAAGAAGAGCAAGGCGAGAATTATTGAGTTTTTCATAGGACGAAGAGTTTCCTTTCAATATTGATCATCCAACGCAAAAGTATTTCTTCTATGCATCCATTTGCCCCGCGTGAAATCCGGAAATTGCATAGACTCGCCGCCCAATTGAATCGAAGCCTCGGAAAGCGGCGTAATCGCACTCCAGGCAACGGCATCGTACACATCCAACGGTGTGTTGGCTTTACGTTTGATTGCTTCAATGAACGCGTGTAACACGAAAAAGTCCATGCCGCCGTGTCCAGCGGTTTTGGCATCATCACCAAAACGCTTCCAAAGCGGATGGTCGTATTGCTCGAGATACGGCTTGGCATCTTCCCACCGGTGCGCTTCTTTGCTCACGCCTTCGAGGTACAATGATTTGTTCACGTCCATCCACAAGCCCTTGGTGCCTTGCACTCGGAAGCCCAAAGAGTACGGACGCGGCAAGCTCGTATCGTGTTGCAACAGTATCGTTTCTTCGTTGTTGGTTTTGATCATGGTAGTAACAACATCGCCGAGCTTGAATTTAACCTTTGCATTCGGATGATTCTCGCCGCCATTTTTGACGATGTATTCATGCAGCCCGCGCGTTTTGGAAGCATAAGAAACCAGCGAAACAAAACGATTGCCGCGATTGATGTCGATCATCATCGCCACCGGCCCGATGCCGTGCGTGGGATAAAGATCGCCGTTGCGAATGATCGAATGCTGCGTGCGCCATTGCGCTTCCGAAAAGCCCTTCTCGCCAAATTCCACGCCGCCGCCGTAAGGTTGCTTGCCGTCGTTGAATTTCACTGCGCGCAAGTCATGCTGATAGCCGGCCTGCAAATGCACCAGCTCGCCGAACATGCCCTGGCGCACCATGCTGAGAATCGCCATCACATCGCGACGGTAACACACATTCTCCAGCATCATCAGCGGCATGCCGGTGCGTTCGGAGGTATTCACCAAATCCCAGCACTCTTCGATGGTCGCGCCGGCAATCACTTCACAGCCGGCATATTTTCTCGCTTGCATGGCATCAATGCTCATTACCGCATGCCATTCCCATGGCGTTGCTATGATGACGCCGTCAATATCTTTCATCTCCAACAGTTTTAGATAGTCATACGGCCCGGCATTAAACACACGCGGATTTGGCTTGCCAGATTTTTTGATGAGGTCCAAACTGGCGTCGATCATTACTTGCTGGAGGTCACAAATCGCCACGACTTCGACATCATCGCGGCGCAGCGCGAGTTCGAGATGATTCTGCCCGCGCAGTCCAACACCGATGAAACCGAGCCGGACTTTCGCGGTTTTGGTGTCGGGAAAAACGAGGTGGGAAGGGAGAATCGTGATGCCCGCGCTGGCGAGGGCAGCAGTTTTGATGAAGTCGCGACGGGTGGTATTCATGGTTTTCCTCTCCTCATTTGCGGAAGTAATGCCGCCGCCGCGCCCAAGCGAAGGTGGTGAGATTGTCTGCCCCCAAATCCTGCAAGTCAGCATCATGAATCTTCAAGCCATATAGCTCCGCACAAACCTTTGGAGCCAATACGGCGGTACTCGGCGGCAATTTACCCTCGGCCACATAGCGCGCGCACAAAGCTTGGTCGATCAAATCACCTTCGCCACTGGTCAATTGCAAACGTGGATATCTGCTGCTTAAGTTGTCGGCACATTGCGCGAGCGCTTGTGGATGCGAGATGATGGAGTCGACAACACCGAATTCAGCCTCGGGATGCCGCAAGAGACAGTGGCTGATGACAATATCAAATATTTCCAGAATCTCGCAATCGTATTTGCTCAAAGCATGAATGGTTTCCATGACCACGCCGCCGCGAGCGTTCTGGATGGCAAAAACGCCGAAATCGATTTTGCCCTGATGCAGCGCCGCGAGCACTTGATTCGAGGTATACAGATATTCGACGCGATACGCCGGTATGCGATCGGCGTGTTGTGCACAGTAGTGGCGGCACGCTTCTTCGTTGAAGCTTCCTCTGCCGCCTTGAATGCCGATCACAAACTCGTGTTGGGAGATGCGCTCGGGCAGAAGCTCGCTATACACGCGGTCCAATGCCTCTTCCAGGCGCAGCCGCATCTCTCCGGTAAATGGGTTGTAGTTCTGCAGGTTATAAAATAGCTCCCAGGTGTCGTTACAGGTTTGTGCGATCACCGATAAAAGCAATTCGAAACCTTTGGTGTCGATGGGTGTGGCAGATAGGTTCATCTCCTGCAACACCCGCCCGAGATAATGCGTCACGCCCTGGCTGTTGGCGGCCAGGCGGTCATGCTCCTCCGGCGAGATTTCCACGACACGCAATCCCAATCCACTGAAGTAGAAACGCCAGTCCTGATATTGTGAGCTTGCGGAACGCAATGGCCACATGACCATGGGCAAACCGGACAGCCCGTTGGCGCCGCTGTCCGGACCGAACATGGGATGCGTGGCAATGAGCTCTACTTCCGCGAGGGCGCCGAGCTGCCGCATTAATATTTCGGCAGGATAGACTTTAACGGAACAGACTTCAAGCACGGTGGTGTGCGGTTTGAGATGCGTCTTGATGCTCCTTACCGTTGCCTCGAAATGATTGACGGGCACACATAGGAAAATGGCTTCCGCTCGCGCGCATAACTCGGGCATCGAGGTGAAGGCTACGCCTGAGGCGGCTGCCAAGCTGGCCAGCGCAGCATTGGCGTCCGTCACAAACACGTTGTGATCGCATTGCAGCGTTCTCGCCCAGAATTGTCCAAAGCGGCCGAAGCCGAGGATACCGATCTGCTTTCTGATCATGTTTTCCCGTCTGAAATCCAAAAGCGGAAGTTTGTGCTGACAAGGCTGGCAGAAACTTAATCATCAGGAAGGCAAAATGCAAAAAGCAAAAGGAAAAAAGCAAAAAACTAAAAGCTGGGGGGATGGGGCGGTGTGAGGCAAGATGCTGTTGAGAGAGAGAAAAAAAAGAGAGGAACGAAGCAGCGCGTTCGAGATCCTCATAACAACTGCCATCACTGCCTGCGATGGCATCGGTGCTGATGAGCTAAAACGCGCTTTTGATGGCGACGCCGTTGGGGGCGGCCTTGATCAAAGCCAGGCTGTGGTTCTCGTGTTTGCGCATTTCGTGCGCCAGAGCTTCCTCGAGCACGACGATAGCGTCTTGATCATGTCTGCCCTCTGCGAGGTAGTGTTGCGCGACCACGTCGTTGATTTCTTTGCGTAAGGAGCGATTCAGCAAATTGAGCTGTAATACGATTTGATAGATTTTCAGCGCGAATGGGTCGCGGCGGCCCAGATGCAAGCAAGCTCGCGCCAGTTTGTCATAGTGCTTCACCCGCTTGGGATTCCTGGCGACGAGCTTTTCATAGATTCGCATCGCTTTGGCGTAATGACCGCGCGCATAATGCACCTTCGCGCGCACGGACGGGGAGATGATCAAATATCCAAGCATTGGCAGGAGCAAGAGCACCGCGGCCAACCTGGCGTCACTCCAATCGAAGCGAAAAGGCAGTCGCGTCATGGACGACCCCTGCTGGTCGGCAGTTTGCAAACCTTGATAGGCGCAGGCAAGCAGCGCGGCAACATCGGAATAGCCCGGTTTTAACACTTGGATTTTTTCCAGAGCCACGATCGCGGCCAGCCAGTCTGCCCGGTTTATGGCCTCTGTGGCCTCCAGATGGAGCGAGTCCACCAACAGCGTTGAAACCGCGGGTAGGTGCGCCACGAGCAGTCGTTGCCGCAGGACTTGGCTGGCGCGCTGCAACAGAAGATCGTAATCGCGATATCCCGGATTGAGAGCGCCGGTCCTGCGCAAGGCAATAAATGCGATGCGCCAATCGTTGCGTGCCATCGCCGCAACACCTTCGGCATAGAAGCTTGCCAATCGCTGCGCCGGGTCCATCCGCTCCAAACTCTTTAGGGCTTGCGTCAGCCGTTTTTGCGCTTCGCGATGATTGGCGTCCGCTTGCGTTACCTGCTCGAGATGTAATACGGCCTTGGCCCATTCCCGTGTCTTGAGAGCACGTAAGCCGGAGGCGTATTCATATCTTAATTCTTCTGGTGCCAGTGCCGGCAGGCAGTTTTGCAGGGAGTCCAAGGAAGCGCCTCCCGTGCCAGCCAGGGGTTTTACTGCTTGTTCCGATCGCGAGGGCGAAGGGAAGGTGCTTTCGAGACGTGCTTGGCCCTGCACGGCCGTTAGCCCCAAGTTCGCAACAGCAGTGAGAATGAGCCAGAAGGAGGTAGTCGAAATCCGTTCCATGGCAGGCTCCTTTTGGCAAATGTGGGGAAAGGCAGACAGCGCCTGAAAAGCAAAAAGGCATAATCGTGCGTTCCTCCTGAACAGGAGAAGAGCGGCCGGATTATGCCTTCAGCTTGTAAGCCTTGCGCCTACCCGTTAAGGCAATCCAAAAATTTAATCACTCTGGGGGCAATGATGTGTGCACAATGCACAAGGTGTTTGATGAAGCTCTTCCTCCCACCCGTTGGTTTTCCCATGGTTTCTCCGGAACATAATAATCTACTCATGAACAAGAATGACTGCGGAAAGCAATTGAAGATTTCACACATCTATAGCGATTGACACCTGCTGCTATCACAAAGCAAGTCTTTGCAAAGTAAGCGAAGGCTCACGACGCTTTGGAATGATGCTTTACGCCATACGCTCCAGGTCATGCGTAATTCACAAGGCGTAAACAATTTGCATGGAGGCGGCGTGTCCGCGGAGTGGGTGTAACGTTCACAGTTGGCTTGATTCACCTTGCCGTGCTTTTGACAACTTCTTCAAGTTTCTTGCGCAACTCGCCCAGCTCTTTTGATTTGAATGAGTTTTTGGTTTTTTCCAGAACCTCGATCGAATCGACGATAGCCTTCGTCAGGATGGCCGGACGCGGGCAATTCAGCAATTGGCAAGGCTCCTGGTTGGCGCTCCGGGCAGCCAGGGCCTCGGTGATGTTTTTCAAATCTGCAAGACAACCGACGATATTGTGTAAGGTCAGCGTGAGAAAAGCAAGGGAGGGTTTCAGGTCTTGTGCGCGTGGAGCTTCCTGCATGGATTGTTCGAGGCTGTGCAATTGCGCGCGCCAATCGTGCAGCCGTTGTTGTGAGTTCTTGACGGCGCTATACGAGCGATGGCGATCGATCGAGGTGCGTACGTGCCCCAGCAGCTCGGCAAGATCGATGGGTTTGGCCAGATAGGCTGCCACGGGCAATTGAAAAGATTTGAGCGCGGAGTGCAGAGAGGGATAACCCGTCACCAGAATAACCGGCACGCCGGGCGCGAGGCTCGGTATTTCACGTATCAACTCCAGCTCGCTATTGCCCGGCATCTTGATGTCGGAGATCAACAAGTCGTAAGACTGAGCGCGCAGCAATTCGGCCGCGGTCCTGGCCTCCGGTGCGCAATCGCAAGCGTAACCCTCGCGACGCAACAGGTCTGCAGTTGAGAACAGGAAGGTTTCTTCATCATCGGCAATAAGTATTCGACCCAAGTCTGGCATGCGGTACCTCGGGTTGTGGCATGAGAATCTTTGAACCTTAATTGGGCGGAGGGCATGGGGC
>JBOHQX010000372.1:0-13492 GCA_050732395.1 bacterium | reverse complement strand
GGAATGGCTTCAATAATACCTAAACCAACGACGATCGGACCGCCGCGCTCGGAAATACCGGTCGCTGCTGCTGGCAATTGTTCGGCGGGATAGCCGGGAATTGCGCGATCCTGTAGCTGGGGGCCGCCGAACTCATACATGTAATCAAAGCCCGTGACCGTAGCCCTGCCAAAGCGACGCAGATTGGTCGAGGGATGTGCGCGCCCTTCCGCCGGATGGCAACCATCGCACGAGGTTTGATTGAAGACCGGCCCCAAGCCACTCGTCGTAGAAAACTTTTCGCCGAAGGCGACATCGCCTGCTACGTGCGCGGCCATTTGGGCAGAGGTCAGATCTGAAACTGGTGCATCGAAAACCTCATTCTCAGGCGGTGCCTCAGTCAGCAATTCCGAGCAGCCGGCGGCAACCAGTATGATCAAGCATGATAACGCAGTAACTATTCTCATATCGTCACCTGTCCTTTCCACGTCGAGTTTTGATTATAATTTAGGTTAGCCTAAATTATAAATTAGTTTGCAAAAAAGCAAGCGTCTTTTTTAGTTTGTAAAAAAATCAGCTATTTCGCTATGATGCGCTGTCTGGGATTAAAACAGGACGGCCGCGAAGATAAGCTTCACTTCACGAATCTCTCATTTCAAAGAACTTAACCCCTACTTAATCCTGCTATAACAACACTCTGTTATCTTCTTAGGACAGTACCCAGACAAGCTGACAATTAAAGCCCCGGGGCAGCAATGGAACGTAAAAACTTTTAGTGATTTTTTTTAAACCAATCGCCTGATTGTTATGAGAACTTCTTGGGAAGCAAAGGCCGGCAAGAGCCGGCTGCGCTGATTCGCAACAGACCCTCATCCGGTTTTGTCTAGCCTGTTCTCACCTTTGGCCCACCGCTAGCGAAACCGGTTCCCCATAAATGAAAGACGCGTAGCGAGGAATTGCGCTGCGCGTCTTTCTTTTTTTCCCATTTGAGTGAAGTCAGCCCTGCACGTAAAGAACTACAAACGAATCTACGCCTCGAAGCGGAAGTCTGACTTTGCTTGGCACAAATCCATTGCTTCGCAAACACTTTTTAGCGATATTCGCGCAGCTCGATAAAACAGGATTGCGCCATGCCGAAAAAATTTGCCTTTCCCGCCGTTTTTCTATTACTCAGCGCTTCGTTGACAACGATGGTCTGCTCCACCATCGGACAGGAACAAACCGTGCTCATGAAGATTGCCGGTATTCGTGGCAATCCCAGCAGCGGACAGGTGATCGTGATTCTTAAGGAAGAAAACGGCTTGCGCATTCTGCCCATCGTCGTCGGCGAGGATCAAGCTCTTTCCATTCATCTCGGTTATGAAGGTGTGCCGGCGCCGCGGCCGTTGACGCACGATTTGCTGGCAAAAATTCTACAGACCGTGGAAACCCAGGTGGAGAAAATCGTCATCACCGAATTGCGCGAAGGCACGTATTACGCCGAGATCGTGTTGCAGCATTCCCAAAAGACGCATAAGATCGACGCCCGTCCCAGCGACGCCATCGCGCTCGCACTGCGCGTCGAGGCTCCCATCTATTGCCATTCAGGTTTATTACAGCAAAAAGCCGAGCAAGAAAGCGAAACAGATTTGCCGCCGCACACCGTGGCGCAAGGCCTCGGTTTTATCGTGCAAGACCTGACGCCCAGTCTCGCGCAGTTTTTTGGAAGAAAAGAAGGTGTCTTGATCTCCGAAGTGCGCGCCAGCAGTCCGGCGGAAAAGGCAGGATTGCGCGCCGGCGACGTGGTCATTCGAGTCAATGAGGTCGATATCGATGCAATGCGCGCCTTCGTTGACCAATTGGTGGCACAAAAATCCTCACCAAATTTGGCGATTGAATATCTGCGCGAGGGTGAAGCGCGGAAAACGGTTTTGACAAAATAAGTCGCGGTCAGCCGAGCTCCATTACAACCTGCTTATTTCCCGCCAGCTTGTCCTAAATCCAACCCATCAGATTCTGCGATCCAGAGTCTACCCAAAAACCCTGAAATATCATCCCGCAGATGCAGGCGCATGATCGATACAGATGAAATTCGTTATTTTAGAAGTCCTTTTAGCTTGACAATGTTAAGTTAAATTCGCCCCGCTTCAATCTGTCATGCTGTAAGCATCTTCCCTAGTTCTTGGTGCAGGTTTCTAGGGAAGATTCCTACGGAATGACAAGGAATAGGGGCTCTTGTTCTAACTTAACATTGTCAAGTTAGCCGCTGTACTTTTATCGTTGTAGAAATAGGGTACTAGCTATAGAGACTATATGCTCATGGTGTACATAGATTAGTATAAAAAATTTAGTATAACTGAAACTATTCTACTTTTGAGTAGTATACTTTAAAACGAATTTTTAATATTTCCGGAGCCAAAATGTCAAAAAACGAAATCGCCATTCTCGGTCTGTTAGCTGAAGGGCCGAAACACGGCTATCAAATACATCAAGATATCAAGCGGCGCGAAATGGATTGGTGGGCGAAAATAAAACTGGCTTCAATCTATACGACCCTTACCCGCCTCGAAGAACAAGCGCTCATAAAATCTGAAAAGGAAAAAGTAGGCAACACGCCCGAGCGCACGGTTTATTCGCTCACCCCGCAAGGCCGCGACCGATTGAGTGAAATGGTGCAATATTTTCTCAGCGAAGACGACCGGCCGGAATGGTTGTTCGGCTTGGGCGTTGCGTTCATCACCGGCGCGCCGCGCGAGCAGGTACTGGCCGTATTGCGGGAGCGCCGCGAGCATTTGAAGCAACGTGACGTCGATTTACAAAATCATTTGAACAAGCTGAAGCGTGAGATTCCTTTCAATTGGTACATGCTGATCGAGAATGCGCATAAGCACATGCAGCTCGAGATGGATTGGTTGGAACAGTTGATCGCACAAGTGCAAACGGAAGTATGCTGGTCGCCGGAGTGGCCGCAGGAAATGCTTGCAAAACATTTGCATTGTCAAGACCACAACGGCAAAACCGGCCCTGACGATTCGAGCAGGGCGGAGCTCGAGCAACGCCGGGGCATGGTTGTAGCGGAGACAATAAATTGAGCCCACTTTTTCATCATCTTAACATTAAGGATCATCTCTCAGCGATACGGAGGCAATGTATGAGGCGCATCAAGCAAGCAGCATTTTTGTTGTGCGCGGTTTTCTCATTCTCCCTACTGCGGGCGCAACCGCTTACTTCGATTTCAGAACATACGGCAATGCCTGCGCCCAACGGGCAGATATTAGCGCTGGACGAAGCAATCAACATTGCCCTGCAAAACAATCCGGCTTTGCAGGCAGCTTCGCGGGGTGTGAGGTCTTCGCAGTGGGGAGTGAAGAAGGCCCATCTCGATTTTCTGCCTCAGCTTGATTTTGATCTTCGCTACCTGCGCATCGATGACGGCACCCTCGATCGCGCCAATGCATTTTACAATTTTGTCCAGGAGAACCAGGACGCCTTTCCACCAGAGCTCACCAGTAACGTTCGGCCCGGCGCCTACAAGGATGCATACGGCCCGGCGATCAGTATCGTGCAGCCGATTTACAATGGCGGTATCCTGCGTTCACAGCTCAATTTCGCGCAAGCGCTCGATGACCGCAGCAATGCCAACCACGAAGATACGCGGCAGCAAGTGATCTTCGACACCTACAGCGCCTATTTCGAAGTTTTGGAATCGCAGGAGTTGCTGGCTTTGGCCGAAGAGAGCAACCGCTCGGCGCAGGAGCATTTGGCCAGCACGAGCAAAATGCTGGACGTCGGTATGCGCGCGCGCAACGAAGTGCTCCGTTTCGAAGTCGCGCTCGCCACAACCGAAAACGCGTTGATCGTGGCGCAAAACAATGTTGAATTGGCAAAGGCGTCACTGAACCGGGTGCTGGGCCAGGAATTGGAGCGCGCTTTCACGCTGGCGCCGGTGGAGGATTTCAGCTGGCAAGCGCCGCGCACTCTGGATGAACAGATGCAAAGCGCGATCGCCAATAATCCCGGCCTGCGTGTCGTGCGCTCCAACGTGTCGGCGCAGCGCGCGAATGTGGGTCTGGCGCGCTCGGCGTTGTTGCCCAAAGTCAATCTCTCTTACAACTATTTCTGGGAAGCCAATGGCACCTTGGCGTTTGACAGCATCAAGTCCTGGTCGCTCGGCATTGTGGCCAGCGTCCCCCTCTTCCACAGTTTCCAGGATTATGCCGGACTGCAGCGGGAGCGCGAGACTTTGCAACAGGCTCATGAACTGCAGGAAGATTACGAGAGCTTTCTGCAATTGCAGGTCAAGCAGTCTTCCTTGAATTTGGGTGCCGCGGAGAAGCGCATCGCGATCGCGATAAAGTCCATGGAAGAATCCGCTGAGAATTTGCGCATCGTCAACAATTCGTACCAGGTCGGATTGTTGTCGAGTTTGGACGTCGTTGATGCCGAAGTGGCTAACATCCTGGCCAAGGCGCGGAACATTGAAGCGCGTTACGATTTCTTCCTGGCCAAAGCACAACTGGCGCGCGCGATGGGCGTGCTGGGGAGATGAAGGGAGAAGGGGAAAAGAGTGAAAGGGTGACGGGGAAAGGGAGAAAGTGAGACGGGGCGACAGGGTCGTTGCTCCCTTTCCGCCTTCTCCCCTTCCCCCATTTGTCTCATGCGTCACGTTGAAGAAATGAAAAGTGGAAGACGAGGATAATATGAAGACAAAAACTATTATCGCAGCGATACTCGCGACGACTGCGATCGGCCTTACTGCCTGGAACTGTTGGAGCCCTGACACACAAGCCGGAGCGCCCGAGGCTTTGCCGTTGGCAGTCACGATTCAAAAATTGCAGCCCGCTGCGATTGCCAAGATGTTGAATGCTTCCGGGACGCTGGTCGGCGAAGACGAAGCAACTGTGATTTCCGAAACCACCGGCAAAATCGTCGCCGTGAAAGCGCAAGTGGGCGATTGGTTGAAGAAAGGGCAGACGATCGTGCAGGTCGAAAATGACTTGAAACAGGTCGCACTGGAGCAGGCCAAAGCGCAATCGCTCGCGGCCCAGACGAATTATGAAAAGGCGCAAAAGGATTTAGCGCGTTATGAAGAATTGTTCAAACAGCAGATCACGACCCTAAGCGTGTTGGAGAATGCGCGCTTGGCAGTGCAAGCCGGAGAAGCGCAATGGAAGGGCGCGGAGGCGGCGGTGCGCCTCGCCCAGCGCCAGTACGACGACACCTTCATCAAAGCGCCGTTGGTTGGAAGATTGGCCGATCGTTATGTGAATGAAGCAGCGATGGTCATGGCCGGCGATCGCATCGGCGTCGTTGTCAACAGCCGCAATATGAAGCTCAAAACCAGTGTGGCAGAGAATGAGGTGGCCTTGTTGCGTGCTGGTCAAACGGCTGAGATCAGTGCCGACGCATTGCCAGGCATGAAATTCACGGGCAAGGTGATTTCGGTCGCACAAAAAGCCAACAACGAACGCACGTTTCCCGTTGAGATTCTGATTGAGAACGACGGCGATGAGTCCTTGAAAAGCGGCATGTTCGGCCGTGCGACGATCCAAGTCGCGCGTGCACAGCATGCGATCGTGATTCCCACCAGCGCCGTGCTCAATGACGCTTCCGGCGACTATGTTTACGTGGAACAAAATGGCTTGGCGAAGCGCGTGAATATTAAGCTTGGCCTGCAACAAAACCATCTGGTGGAAGTCGCTAGCGGACTCGCTGCCGGCGCACATCTCGTGATTTCTGGACATCAACGCCTCAGCGAAGGCGCGAAAGTCAACGTGCAGCCGCAGGTCGCTGGCGTCGTGGAATGAAGCACAGCAGGATGGATGGATCGATGGATTAATGGATTGATGGAGTGCTGATTCGAAATGTCAGCATGGTTCATTCATCCGTCAATTCACACTCCAACTATCCACCAATCCATCAATCCAGTCATCCACTTAAACATGATTGAATTCTAACCCGGATTACATATGAAACTCACGCAAGTTTCCATCCAGCGGCCGGCGTTCATTACGATGGTGTTCGTAGCGCTGGCGACGCTTGGCACTTTCGCATATCTGCAAATGGGCGTGGACTTGCTGCCGAAAATGGACTGGCCGATGGTCTCGGTGGTGACCGTTTATCCCGGCGCCGGTCCCAAAGAAGTGGAATTCGCCGTTTCCAAGCCCGTTGAAGAAACGCTGTCCAGCTTGAACGGCTTGAAGCACATTCGCTCCTTCTCCAACGAAGGCGTGTCCGTGATCTTAGCGGAGTTTTCCTTCACCACTGACGTGGAAGTGGCTGTGAACGAAGTGCAGCGCAAAGTGGACGCCGCGCGCGCCGAGCTGCCCAAAGAAATCGAAGCGCCGACGGTGGCAAAATCCGACATCAACGATTTCCCCATCGTGCGCATCGCAATGAGCGGCCAGAGCATGGATGCGCGAGAGTTGTACCAATACGCCGACGAGTCCATTGCGCCCCGTTTAGAGCAATTGCCGGGCGTGTCCAGCGTGGAAATCACCGGCGGCAGGCAACGTGAAATTCGCATCGAAGTCGATAACGATCGCCTGCGCGCTTACAATCTTTCCATCCTGCAAGTCAGCCAGGCGTTACAGCGCGAAAACCTGGATTTTCCCACGGGCAAGATCAATTCGCCGGAAAGCCAGTACATCGTGCGCGTGGCCGGCAAGTTCTCTCAACCCGAGGCCATGAACCACATCGTGCTCAAAGCCGAAGGCGACAGTAAAGTTTATTTGCGTGACGTCGCCACGGTGTTGGACACCTACAATGAAGACGTTACGCTCACGCGCTTGAACGGCGAGGCCGCCGTTGGTTTGATGCTGCAGCGCCAATCCGGCTCCAATTCCGTGCAGGTCGCCGATCTCGCACGCAAGGAATTGGCCAAGATCGAAGCCGCGCAAAAGGGCAGAATTCATTTCGAAGTCGCACAGGACATTACGCGGTTTACCCGGCATTCGGTGGACGAAGTCAAGCGCGATCTGGGCCTGGCGGTGTTGATGGTGGCGATCGTGTTGTTCATTTTTTTGCACAGTTTTCGCAATTCGCTCATTGTGCTGCTGAGCATCCCCACCAGCTTGATCACCACCTTCATCATGATGCAGGCATTCGACTTTACCATCAATCTCGTTTCTTTGATGGCGCTGGCTTTGGTGATCGGCATCCTGGTCGACGACTCCATAGTCGTGCTGGAAAACATTCACCGCCATCTCGAAAGAGGTGAAGAGCCGAAAGCCGCCGCGCTCAAAGGTCGCAGTGAGATCGGATTTGCCGCCATCGCCATCACGCTGGTCGACGTCGTGGTGTTTTTGCCGATCGCATTGATCGGCGGCCTGGTCGGAAAGATTTTCAAAGAATTCGGCTTGACCGTGGTCGTGAGCACCCTGCTTTCTTTGTTTGTTTCGTTCACGCTCACGCCCATGCTGGCATCAAAATGGTCGCGCTCCGGCAAAACAAATTTGAAATGGCCCTGGCTGTACGGTTTGATCGGGAAATTCGAAGCCTGGCAGGAAAGGCTCAACGAGCGTTATCATCGCCTGCTCGCATGGAGCCTGGATCACCGCAAAACCGTCGTGCTCACCAGCATCGGGCTGCTGTTCGCAAGCTTTGCGCTGGTGCCGCTCGGTCTGGTGGGCACGGAATTCATTACCGAAGCCGACCGCGGCGAGTTCGCGATCACGCTGGAGATGCCCATCGGCACGGCGCTCGAGCTCACCGACAACGCCGCGCATCGTGTCGAGGGCATTCTCGCGAGCCTGCCGGAAGTGGATCGCTATCTCGCCACCGTGGGCAAATCGCAGAGCGAATGGTCGAGCACCAAGCGGCCGAACGTCGCGCAGATCGCCGTGACGCTCAAAGACAAACGCGGGCGCAAACGCAGCACGGCGGAAGTGATGAACGACATTGCGCGGCAATCGGCGGCGATTCCCGGCCTGAATATTCGCATGAGCCCGATCAGCATGTTCGGTGCGGCGCAGGAATCGCCGCTGCAAATCGAGGTGAAAGGTCCGGACCTCGAAACCCTGGCGGGAATCGCGGATCAAATCGCAGCGATTGCAGCCGGTGTTCCGGGCACGCGCGACGTGAAGAGCTCGTGGGAAGAAGGCCAGCCGGAAATCAAAGTGTCGGTGAATCGTGAGCGCGCGGCGCAATTCGGTTTCACGCTCGGCGAGATTGGCATGGCGCTGCGCACTGCACTCGAAGGCGACATCGCGACAAAATTCAAAGACGGCAATTCCGAGTTTGACACGCGCGTGATCCTGGCCAAATCCAATCGCAACAATCCTGCTGACGTAGAGAATGTCACGCTGGTGAATTACCGCGGCGAGCGGGTGTTCTTGAAGCAGGTGGCAGAGGTGTACTACGGCAAGGGCCCAACCATGATCGGCCGTAAAGATCGCGAGCGTTTGATCACAGTTGCCTCCAATTTGGACGGCACTGTTCCGCTCGGCCAGATCACAGCGGAGATCCAGAAGCAAGGCGCGGCGATTGCATTGCCGACGGGCGTCACCGTTGCATATGCCGGCGACGTGCAGAACATGCAGGATATGTTTCGCGACATGATGATCGCGATCACCTTTGCCGGGCTGTTCGTGTACATGATCATGGTGGCACTATTTGAAAGCTATACGCATCCGTTCACGATCATGTTCTCGATTCCGGTCGCGCTCGTCGGCAGTCTCACCGCTTTGGCCCTGACCGGCCAGACGCTGAACATGTTCTCCATGATCGGTATTCTGCTGTCCATGGGCCTGGTGACGAAGAACGCGATCCTGCTGATCGACCGCGCGAACGAGCAGCGCCATCGCGGACTGTCCGTGCGCGAAGCTTTGCTCGAAGCCGGCCCCGCGCGTCTGCGCCCGATCATCATGACCACGCTCACCATGATTCTCGGCATGGCGCCGCTCGCCCTGGCTTTGGGCGCGGGCTCGGAAATCCGGCAAAGCATGGCCATCGTCGTTATCGGTGCGTTGATCAGCTCCACGTTGTTGACGCTGGTGTTGGTGCCTGTCGTTTACACTTACATAGAAGGACTCCGCCATCGCCTGAGCCGCAAGAAGGCGGAAGTGGCGAATGGCAAATACCGAGGTGTGCCTGAAAGGGCCTTTGAGGCGGAGGGAGTGGGGGAAGCGGTGTGAGGAAGGGAAAGAGTGAGGGGGGAATGGGTGAAAGGGAGAAAGGGAGAAAGGGTCGAAGGCAAATAAGCACGGTGAGGTGTTGGTACGAAAGCCTGTTTCGCACACGCGAGGCGGGCTTTTTGTTTTCGTGACCATTCAATTAATCCCCCAATAGGCAAAACCATTACGATGATCGAATTGCCAACCGTGTCGATGCAGCTCTTCGTTGTTCATGAAGCGCCCCAGGGGTCGCTGCGGAGAGACCAGGTCGCCGATCACAACCTTTACGCCTGCGACGTGTTCGTAGGCCGTCCAAACCGTGTCTCTGGCAACACCGCAGTGTTCGACAATAATTTGCGCAAACGGGCCGTCCGTGCGCTGGCTGATCACGGTACCGCGCGCTGCCGGAAAAATAGGTTCGTCAAAATACGTATGGCTTGGCCGTTTGAAATCTACGCCGGCGTGATAATGCGCCTGCACTTGTATCCGCGCTTTGCGTTGTAATCCGAATGCGCCGATCTCGGTCAATTTCACACTTTCCCAGGATTGGCGATTCTGCACGCGGATCGGCAAAAACCACCCGCAGTTTTCATCGTCTCCAGAGGCAGGGAGCAAGGGCCCGCTCGTCCGACACAATACCAACGCGATCGCAATGTGAACAAGAAGCATGCGCGCAAGTCCGAAATCTTTGTGACTATTGCCAACGGTTTGCCCGGTTAGGGAATTTATCGCGCCGAATAGTTTTGCCCACAATCAATCAAGTTTAATGTGGTTCGGTCTTCGGAAGGCTTTTCAATTCTATATATAAATGACTAGTTGAAGCTATAAAGTCAAAATAATTGTAGTCAAAATGATTAAAAAACAGTTCAATGATTTTGTCTTAAATCATTTTGACTATAAGCTTTGATCCCTTGGCGAATCTCAACTGATCATCAGATTCTATGTATCTCTGGGCTCGTGGATGAAGCAGCCTATTGCCCTTCGACCAAAACAAAAGGCTTCTCTGTCGCGGCAGAAACAGTCGAATCTTGCAAAGAGCTGACAACGATCTCCATAAGGTAGGTGTCCGCCTGGAGTCTGGCCAAATCAAAGGACATAAGCTGTGGCGTCACGGGCTGGGGCAACATTATTGTTTCAGAGAGTGTGATCGCGAGCTTTTCCGGCGGGTTGATCAGACTGCCAATCCTGCCGAAAACGCTTTTGCCTGCTTTGGCCTTGCTCACCCGGCAGTCGATGCGAAACGCCCCTCCCACATCAGCTTTGCCGGGATTGTATATTTCGTAATAGAAACTCAAAGGCACGGATTTCAGAACGGTTTCAAATGGATAAGGAATCGTCTTAGCTTCCCCAGCCTCCGGCTGACAGGTTGCAGGACTCGACGCGCCGTGAATTTGGAGGCGAAATTGGATGTCGCTCAACATCAAAGCGTCGGCATTAAAATCGCGCACCAATAGTGGCAGCTTGACGGTGCTCTTGCGCGCACCGTTTGCTTCCGCCGCTTGCAGAGCCAGCAGGTATTGCTCGACCGGGCAAGAGAATTCCAACTGGCTGATCGATCCCAACACCGAAACCGCGCCCGAGGCCGAGATGGGAATCACGTGATCACGCTGCTCTCGCGCCAGCCCTTCGCCGTTGCGATTGTTCAATACATAACTATATGTGACGTGGACCTGCCGTGACTCTGCCGGAGCGAACGCGGCTTCACTCTCGCCCCAATTCGCTCCCATGCCGATCACCACGCGCGTCTTGCCCTGCTCGCCGCGAAATTGCGCCAGGTCAGCCACAAAAGGCAGTTCTGGAGTCGTTGTGCTACTCAAATAAGCTTCGGCCGGCGACTGGCGCATGGTCTCTTCAATCTCAAAAATACTACGATCGAGCGCAACGCTGATTTCAGTATCGAGCGTCCTCAGTTGCTGCTGTCCGGGGTCACTGCGCAAACGGCGGCCAACATCCTCCAAGTCCCTTGCCAGGCGCGCATAAGCCGGGGACACATTTTGGCGGCGCAAATAGAGCACGGCGCTTTGCAGCACACGATAACGCAGTCGCCCTCCGCTCACCGCCTTGCGCAAGTCGGGCACAAGCCGGAAATCTTCACCTTGCCGCACAAAACTGAACACCAATCCCGTTTGAATGTGCTCATAACTCCACGTTTCATTTTCCAAAACCATCACTTTGCCGGGAGGCAACAAGGCCTCGGCCGCCGCTCTCGGATTCAAAGGTCGCGTCGGGATGACGCCGCGCTGCAAGATGCCGGAATCCGCGACCGCGGCTTCGGCGCCTAATTCAAAATCAGGCACGAAAATCGAGAGCTCAGGATTGACCTGCAAATAATGGCCGGGGTCGACATAGCGATCATGCGGGCGCCCGTAGCGCAGGTAAATGGCGCCACGATCATCAAAGTAGGGCGGCTTCCTGGCGCCGAAGTGTTCGCGGGCAAAATCCCGGCGTAGCAAGTGTTCTTCAAGGCGTTCGTTGGCTGGCGTAAATAAATCGGGGTCGCGCAGGCGCCAAAAGCGCGCGATGTAAAGCCGGCGCTCGGCAAGATGCAAGCTTTCGTAGTAGCTTTTCTCCTGCGCATCCAGGAGGAGCAAAAACTCGTCTTGAAATTCTATGATCAGCGACTCCGCCGGAACGGTCTGAAGTCGCTGCAGATAGACTTCGGCGGAAATCGGGAGGTGTTTGCGATCTTCAGAAGTCAGCGTTGAGTAACGAGCTGAGAAAAAAGAAAATGCGCATGTCACTAATATCGTTCCGTGCAATCTTTTTTGCATGCGGCACGCCCTCCTGCCGGCTGACAAACAGAAGCGTGAAGCCAGGTCACCTTTGCATGAGCATATAGCATCCCATACCTGCGAAGCAGGCTGTTGCAAAAATCCAATCGCAACACGGAAAAAGACTGCTCAAACTTCGAAGAGTTCAATCCTCGCCGGGTCGCTTGAGCTCTTGCTAGAGGTAGGACGAACATTTCCAGCACCCGAGCGATGGTTTCACTGCGAGTTTAGTCCCAAACGCATTGAATGTGTACGGAAGCTTTCGCCGGATTGTTGCCTGTGCTGTCATGTGCAGCAAAGGCAAACAGAGACACCGAATGATTGCCTCATCCGTGATTTCATCTGTGCTTCCACAGTTAGATACTGCGATGACGCCGTACCAATTGTGCCTAAAAGAAATGCCCGCAGCGGCCTTCTCCGACTGCGGGCATCTCTGAATCGAAATTGCTCCTACCACTCTAGAAGCAAATAGCGCAAATACTATTTCCGCTAGGGAGCTCAGAACGGCATCGGAAACGGCGAAACCCGGTTGTCCGCAATCACTTGATTCATGTCGTGCAGAATGGTTACCACGGTGCCGGAAACAGTGAATTTGTCCATGTCATCGTTGGGCGGGATGTAAGACGGCACCACGACCACGGTGCCTGCTCCACCGGCATTGATCGCGGGATTGGTTTCGATTTCGCGCTCCATCATGGGCAGGCGAATGCCCAGATCGCACATGCGCCGGCCTTCAAAGAAGAAAATCTCCTGCCGCGCGAGATACAAAATGCGCATGATCTCCACAGGATTCGCCTCGTTCAGTGCCAGAACGTCCGCCGGATTGAGGCTGCTGGAAGTAATCGTGGGTACCGGCACGGTCGCGCCTTTGCGATCCAGGATCAAGCCGGCAATTTCCGGTGCAGTGGGGCTGGCCTTCACGGTTCCGGCGCCGGGACGGTTGGTGCGCGGGTCAACGTCCCGGAAATTGGTCGTTGCCCGGCCTTTGGCCAAAGTGATCGCGTCCGCGATCGCTTGTTTGCACCCGGCGAAATTGCCACCGGCCAGGGCTACTTCGGCTTTGATGAGGTGGGCTTCTTCCATTTTCAATACTGGAATGGGCGCATCCAGGGTGATGAATTTGGGATCGAGAAAATCCAAGCGTGGTAAAGGTTGAACGTCATGCAAATTGCGAGAATAGGCAAATTGCGCAGAGCTGTTTTGATCGTTGGCAACATCGTAGCGCGAGACAAAGACATAATTCGCCGGGCCCGCGGCCAGGGCCAGGTCCGCTTCGGCGCCTGCCTGCGCCGCATTGCCGGCCAGACGAAAAGCGCGTGCTTTGGCGAGATGGAGACGCGTGCCCAGATCTGCGGCAGTGCTGACCGCCAGGCCCAGATCAAAGTTTTGAATGGCCAAATTCAACAGCGTGGGGCCCGGTACTGCATCGCCGTCCGGCACAATGGGGGCCGCGGAAAAATTCTCTGCCAATAGCAGGTATCCCATGCCGGCATAAAAATAGAACTCGGCTCTTTGTGCCGCTGTGGCGTTGGCATCGGCGGGCACCACTGTGACGATAGCATACTCCGCCAGTGCACGCAATTCTTGCGCCTCAAAATAGGGGCCTTCCTGTCCGTTCAAGGTGAGATCTCGCGGCACGATGGTTGTAGG
>JBOHQX010000371.1:0-12341 GCA_050732395.1 bacterium | reverse complement strand
CCATCGGCTCCACGCCTCTTCCCGAGCTTTCTTGTTTGCCTCCAAGCCCTCCGGCTCTTCGCCGGCACGCATAAAGCCGTGCCCTGCGCCCTCGTAGGTCACTGGCTCGAATTTTTTGCTCGCTGCTTTCATGAGCTCGGCGGTGGGCGTGATCGTGGCATTGACACGAGCGTCGTTGCTGCCGTAGAAGCCGTACACCGGACATTTGATTTTTCCAACGTCTTCTTGGTTATCCGGCCCATTTCCGTAAAACACGAATGCTGCAGCCAGGTCCGCTCGATTCGTGGCAAAACGAAAAGACTGGCGGCCACCCCAGCAGAATCCCGCAACTGCTATTTTACCGTTTGCGGCGGGCAATTTTGCCACATAATCCGCGATCGCGTTCAAATCAGCGGTCACTTGCTCCGGCGGCAGATTGGAGATCGCTTCACGTGCGGCATCGCCGTCGGGAAAGTCGCTGGTTTTGCCGCCGTTAGGAGCCGTGCCTGAAAGTAAATCAGGAGCAATGGCGATGTAGCCGGCTTCAGCTACTTGATCGGCCACACTGCGCACCCAATCCGTCAGCCCGCGATTTTCATGGATGACCACGACTGTGGGCACCTTGTTCTTGACTTCCGGAAAAACCACGAAGGCATGAACCACGCGCTCGCCGTTTTTGACCGTAACCCATTCATGATGCCGCGGCGATTTTTCCAGACGCTGCTTGGCAAAATCTTGCGCCGCGGCGGAGGTTAGCGTCAGCGCAATGGCGAAGGCGAGCGTTTTTCTCATGAATATGCTCCTTTTTTGAATGAACATTGAAATCAAATACCTGCTAGATTTTCAGATCATAGCCCTTCCGAAAATCTGCTGCTGTCATGCTGAAAGCATCTTGGTAGATTAGAGCCTATCCCCAAACCCCGCTTTATCGAAACTGGATGCCCGATTGAAGCACTCGGGCATGACAGTAAGGAAGGTTTTGGGATAGGCTCTTAGCCGCCTGGGCTTGAATCAGCTACTGTGCCCAAATCAACCAAGATCCCTTCTGGATGACAATTTCAACGTTTTTGGATGGGTACCAAGCCAAAAACTCGAATCCAAATGTGAAACTATTCTCTCTTTGGAAACGCCGGGTTTTCGACAATCCCGCGAATCTGCCCGCGATGCCGCTGCTCGTGCCTGCCGGTGAAGAGAATCCACTGATACAAATTGAACTCACCCAAGTAGGGATGCGGAAAAACGAGCTGATTCAAATTATATTTTGCCGCCTCTGTGATGACCTTGCGCAACTCCTCGCGCGAGCTTTCCAATGAATCCAACAATTCTTTCTTGGCCATCCCTGGTCGCGGTGCAGTCTGCGGAATGGCTTTGAATTTATTTTGCGAAGTGACCTCACGCAGATGATCGAGCGAGTGCAACGCCGAGCCTTCGCTCTCGGGATCCGGACCAATGCCCTTTTCCTGGGCTCGGGCAAGCAATCGCGCTGCCATTTTGCTGATGTACGATTCAATCAGAAATAAATGATGCAACACCTCGCCGATCGACCAGGAATCGGGTGAAGGCTGAAAATCGAGTTGCTGCTGTGAAAGGCCAGCAATGACTTGCAACAGCTTCTCACGCTGGCGTGCGATTTCTGCAGCGAGTTCTTGGAGTTTGTTGTTCATGCTGCGTGCAAAATAATCGATAGAAGTACAGTTACTGTTGCTTATACGCTTGCCAGCTTTCAGGGATTCAAAAAGCGATTGTGAGTATGAGTATGAGTACGCGTATGAGTATGAGAATCCAGTATCAAGCATCCAGTATCAAGCATCCAGATCACTCGATCTCCACCGTCCCCCCCTGAAATCTCCCAAACACCTCCGGTGTGTACATCTCCTCGCCATGCGTGGATGGCAAGGTGAAAGTGCCCGGCGTCGTGGCGCGCGCTTGATATTTGTAAACGTGCTCGCCAGCCGGTAGCCAGGTCGCAAACAGCAACACGCGATCGTCGTGTTTTTCGACGTGATCAAAGCCTGTGCGCCACCAGCCGTGGCCTTCACTTTCACCGTACTGCTGGTGAGCAGTGCTGGTCGTGAGCAAACGTGGATTGATGGCCTCGAGGCCGGCCGGTAAGGGGTCATCGATCACTACAAAATGCCGCTCTTGAGCCGTGACGATACGCAGCTCGATTTGCAAAACTTCACCCGAACGATAACTGGTGCCGGCATGGCCGTTCGAGGTTTCCACGCGTTCAATGGTTTTTTGAATGGTGAGACCCTCATCACGCGTGGGGCCGGGTTGTAGAGGGTAGTACGTCATGCGTAATCCGTAATAAAGGCGGCCTGAGCCGTTCTTTGCAATTTCGATGGGCAAGTCCTTCTGTGCAGCAAAGCGAGGGAGGGGAACGTCGGCGCGGCGTATGTCCGTCGTCCTGCCTTGAAAAGCTTCCTGCAAAATGCTTGCGCCGGCAATACGAATCTCTGTTGTAAAATTTGGAACCTCTTTTTCATACGTGCGGAAATATGTCGTTAGCGCCTCGAAAACGGAGCTGTTCTCCTGGGTTGTCCGCCAGCGCCCCATTTTGCGTTCAACCATGAGCCAGCGTACAGCTTTGTCCGCGTGCGGGAACGCGGCTTTGGTTTCGAGCAAGGCCTGCAAGCACAGCGCGGTTGTGCGTGCGGCGGAATAGTAGCACCACCATAACTCTTCCGGCCTGGCATCTTCGAAATGCGCAGTGGTGGGCGCGATCTTAATCTTATTTGACAATTCGGTTTGCATCGTGGTCACCAGCGCCGATTTCTTCAGGAGAGCGGCAGCCCGCAAAAGATGACACTGGCCGTCCAGAGAAATCTTCCCGCGATTTTCAAAGAGAAAAGTGAGATAATCATTCGGCTTTTCGCCGCAGAGCACGAGTGCATGCAGCAACAGCGCGCGTGTGTAGTAAAAAGAGCGCTCGCCGATCGGCTGTTCGGAGTTGTATTCGGCGCGCAATTGCTCGTTTGCATATTCGCGCACGCGTTTGAGCAGCTTTCCATTAATGACGAAGTTGTGATTCTGCGCCTGCGCCATGGTATAAAGCGCCAGCGCTGAGATGTAATCCCACGAGCGCTGATTGCCCGCCCATAAGCTGAAGCCGCCGTTGGTCGTTTGAAAGGTTGGCAGCATATCAAGATATTCCTGGATTGCTGCGCGATAGTCGCCATGCTCGAGGCCGGGTAGCTCGAAGGCTTCGACCAGGTCCCCGGCCAAAATCATCGGCAGAACCCGTGAGCTTCTTTGCTCCAAACAGCCGTAAGGATACTCGAACAGATAATTCACGGATTCCCGCAAGCCCACCATCGCGGTTGAGGCCGCAGTCAATTCCAATGTGCCGGCGTTCGGAAAAATATTTCCGGGCAGGTTCAATTTTTCCTGTGCGCGATCTTCCGTGGCACCACTTGTAGCCACCACTTCTTTGGTTTGCGGGACGGTGATTGGAATTTTTGCGGCCAGGCCATCGGTGAAATCCTCCTTGCCGGCCTGCATGCGTGCGCGGAATTGAAACGCAGCCTCGCCTACGCCGGACGCAGCAAACGGCTTGCGAATCGCGCGGCTTTCACCCGGCGCCAAATCGAAAGTCGCAAGCGAATCACCCTGCGCGCGCACGCCTTGTGCCCGTAGTTGCAGCGAAATCTTGCCGTGTTGTGAAGTGGCATTGGTGACAACGACGCCGCCTTCGAACCGATCGCCGCTGCGCGCGAACCGCGGCAGAGCAGCCTGCAACAAGAGCGGTTTATTCACGCGAAATTCCGCGCTGCCATTACCGAAATTGCTGTCGCGCGTATGTGCTACGGCCATGATCCGAAACATGGTGAGATTGCCCGGTAATTTGAATTGCGCCTGGGCGCGGCCATTGGCGTCCGTGCGCAATGCCGGCAGCCACAACGGCGTGGTTTTGAAATCGGCGCGTAAAGCGACGTCTTCGAACGCGCCACCGCCACCGGAGGCCTCGGATTTCTCGCCGTAGTTGCGCTGCTCGATCAGATGCAGCAGGGTTTCACTTGTGCGCACCGAAAGCGGCCGCGGCCCGTAAAAGTCTCCGAAGGGATCGGGCAATTCGTAACCGATCAAACTGAGCACCCCGACGTCAACCACCGCCAGTGTGACCTCGCTTTCCGTACCGCGACCGCGCGCATTGCTGACTTCGAGGCTAATACGCACGGTCTCGCCGGGGCGATAATCGCTGCGATCGGATTTCACTTTCAAGCTCAAATGGCGCGTGCCGGGATCGACGGTAAGATTGGCGTACCCGATTTTGAATTGCGGCTGGCCGAGATCTTCGCCTTCTTTGGAAAACATTTGATCTCCGGTGCGGCCTTGCAGTAAGGCCACGCTCACAAACACATTTGGCAAATAGTTTTCTTTGATGGGAACTTGAATCGTCGGCGCAGTGCCGGTCAGCTCCATTACCCGGCTTTCGAAAACAGATTCCCGCTCGATGGTCACCAGCGCGCGGCACTTCTCAAAGGGGGATTGAATCATGATGGTCGCGTTGTCGCCGGGTTTGTATCGTCGCCGATCTGGAACGAGCTCAATGCGGTCGTCATCGCTACGTTCCCACGCGACGTAATCCGCACCGCTCACATAGAAGAAAATTGCGCTTTTCGCGACCTGCCCGCGGCTGTCTGGGGCTTGTGCTTCCACGATATAATAGCCGGATTTTTTCGGCGTGAATGAATAAGCCACCGGTTTATTGCCGCTGGTGATGGCACTGGAATCGACCGGAGTGTCTTCCACGGTTGTTTCCCAACCGTAGCGGCCACCCACGCCGGCTTTGCGTACGGAATGCCATTGCCGCTGCACCACACGTACATTGATGTGGCGACTATCAAGCAACTGATCTTCCGGAGAAATTGCGATGACGCTGCAAGCTAGTGCCCGATTCGTGGGAAAGAAATAACCGGCGGTGCGCAAGCCGACGTAAAATTCTGCCGGATGAACCGGTACTGCAGTTCGGCCCGCCAAGGCTTGCCCGCTGGCGCTCGTTACTTCTCCTTCGATCAGTAGTCTGCGCGGCGTGGGAACGCCCGTGGGAATGGCTGTGCCTTTTATTGAAATTTCGCCATTGACATCCAGCGAATCATCGCCCGAGGCCAGCAATGCCGTGCCGCGATCCTCTTGTTCTTCCGACCACCAGCGCCATTGCCGGAAAGTATAATCCGGAAATAGTTCGGATTCGAAATGCGAAGGCGAGAGTTGCATCCGCCATTTGATCGGGGCCTTGCGCATAGGCGAGCCGAACAGGTAGCGCGCGCTGATTTTTGCCGTGGCGGTTTCGCCGGCGAGATAACCGCGTTTGGTATTGGCGACATTGGTAGCCAATACCGTCACCGCGAATTCCGCCGCGCGAAATGCTTCCACACGAAACGAGCCGGTGGCGATCACGTTGCTGCGATCTTCGTATTCTTCCTCCTCGCCGGCCTGCTTTTTTTGAGTGTTCGGGACGCCGAGTGTCATCCAATACAAGCCGAGTGCGGCGTTTTTGTCCAATTTCAAGCTGTCGTCAAACGCGCCGTAATCTGAAAGCTGGATCGTCTTGCTGCCCACCTCCTGATTGCGCGCGTCTTCGATATGCCATTGCCACGCGAGTTGCTGCGGCGGTCTCCATTCACCATCCCCGCCTTTTTCGCGCAGGATGCCTTTGAAATAAACCGTCTCGCCCGCGCGATACAAACCGCGATCGGTCATCACCACACCCGTGCGCGTGAGTGGTTGCGGATTCCACTCGTAATCGATGCCGAAGCGATAGGGATAAATGCCCGTGCCCCATTCGCTGTGCAAAAATGCCACGTCCGACTGATTGCGTACGAACACCCACATGCGCGGCTGCTCCCATTGACCCTTGGAGGCGACGTTGAGCGCAGCCCAACCCGGCGTTTCACAACGGCCTGCGCCATCGGTGGCTCCCGTCCACAAGACTTGATTGTTGTCGTTGCGCACTTCCACGCTCGCACCCGCGACGGGCGTGGCGTCTTTCATACGCGTGACGAAAATCAAGTTATTCGCGGGTGAAAATTTTCCGGTGACGCCCAGGTGGGTCACTTGATACAGGCCCGCGAAGTACTGGCGCTCGCTCGACTCCGGCGCGTGAATCTGAACAAAGACGATACCTGTTGTATCTGTGACCAAGGCATGCTTCAGTTCCACGGGCCGCAGATGCCAAAAATTGCGTTTGCGGCCAAATAGAATTGATTTTTGAATGGGCAATGCCTGCGCAACTGCAGCAGCATTATAAAAAATATTTTCATTGCTGAGAAATGGAATGATTTCAACCATGCCCAATTTTTTCATGCGCACGTCGACGGAAGACAAGTTCAAACCTTCAATGGGCACGCGGCGCTGGCCGTCGGCTTCGACGATGCCCGGTCCAGCGGTGAAACGTATTTGTGGAGGGTAGCCGGTGGTGACGATTTTGCCCGTGACGGCCCGGCCCAGCTTGTTGCCGAATTGATCGGGTAAGCCGGCGTCGATTGTGAACGTGATCGTCGTGTCAGGAGGGAAATTAAATGACAAATTCGGATCGGCCTGATACCATTCCCACGTGCTATAGTATTCTGGAATCGTGATTTCGGGTTGGAAGCGCAAGTGCTTCATCAGATCCGACACGCTGACGGGATTGGTGAAATGAAAAGTAATATTCGCGAGCGGCGGTACCGGTTCTTTGGGCTCCCAGTCCTTGAGGCGAAACTCATTTGCTGTGGAGAATCTCAGTACGAATGGCTCGGACAGGCCTAAAGGACCTGCCAGGCCGGTCAAACCGGCTTGCACTGTAACTGTGATTTGTTGGCCGATCGGCAGAGGCGATTGAGGATCTAGTACCAGGAATGCATTCACCTCCTCACTGGCTCCTTGGCTTATTTCCCCACGCGTTGGCGCCGCTCTTACGAGCCCACGCCTTGGCCTCATGCTGCGCTGTACGCCCAATTGCTGCATTTCCTCCTCCGTCGGCCGGCGTATCTCAAATGGGATTTTGTTGCCTGTCCCGGCGACGGGTACTCCGCGCACGCTGGGTCGCACAGCCCCCTGCACGCCGGAGGTGATGGAAATAAAATTGGCAGCGGAGGCGATATTAATCGGTTGATCGAAGCGTAGGTAAATGTCAGCGTCCACGTTGATCCACTGTGCCCCTTGATTGGGTGCCGTGCTGAGGACTTTGGGTCGAGGGGTTTCAAATGACCACGTGTATGCTTGCGCCAGTGCCGCGCCCGAAACCGCCTTAAGTGCCGCCGGAATGGTGACAGTGAATTTTGTTGCCAGGGGCAAAGGCGCGTCGGATTGAAACTCAACGCTGCTGGTTCCCAGCCAGCGGAACGTGCCGGCGATTGGAGGGGTTATGCTGAACGGGCCCGTTGACATGGGCTTATCCGTTAAGCTCCCCAGGGCGACGACGGGCTGATTAAAAGTGACGACGATACGCTGGCTTTCCGCCGTGCTTGGGGTGGCGCCGCGCGGTGAGACCGTCACGACTTGCAAAGGTTGTTGGGCGTGGGCGGCCGGGAGCAACAACAAGAAAAACATCAGACATGCTGATTTGACTTTCATAAACTGCCTCGGTGTAAGCAATCGCACAAAGGAGAAGAATCTTTACGCGAGATATTTAATGGAGAAATAGTTGATAGTCAGATGCATGGTGTTGTCGATGACGATGAGCAACATCAAGTTGAGGTCGGGAGGCGTGGCGGACGAGGAGTTGGCGTGTTTCCAGGACCATTGTTTCAAGCGCATGATCGTGCCGGCCAGGCGATGGTGATCGATCACAATGTGAGTGGCAAAAATTACGAACAACGCCCAGCTCAGGCCGGTGATAAAAACGAAGGGCAAGGCGTAAAAGAATGAATGCACCACAGCGGCGAACAGGCTCGAGGCTTTGTTTTTCGCCATCCAATCGGTTTGCAGCACGTAATCGCCCACGAGGTGACAAATCAACTGATCCATTAATCCGGCCTTGTCCCTGGTTGTTTGAATCGTAAGAGATGGATCGTTTTAATCGAGCCGCCGGCGTTGAGGTTCGCGCGGCCGACAGATACCTGTGAAAAAGAATGGTCGACAACGTGAGTGAAAAGTAATAAAAACTCGAGACAACAATGCGCTGAAGCTGCAAGTGGTGAGATGAATTTGGCATGCACGGCGAGATTCCCGAGCGGCAGCACCCATGATGGTTAAACAGCATTGTTTTTCCTCGCTATAGAACGGCAAAAAAATGCAGAAAATGGACTTGAAAGGCAAGGGAATTTTTGCGGGCTTGTATTCGGGTTCATGGATGATTATAATGCATGCGGTTGAACATGAGCTGTTTCGTGCCTCATCTTGTCATTCTGAAAGAATCTTGGTGGAATGATCTACAAGAGTTCGTAGGAAGGAACGCAAGAAAGGAAAATAAGATATGTTTAAACCGGATTTGTTATCTGGCCGAATCGCATGCATCACCGGCGGCGGTTCGGGGCTCGGACTATCCATGGCCAAACGCTTTGCCGAATTGGGCGCGAAGATTGTGATTCTGGGAAGAAACCCCGATCGTTTAGCCCAAGGTGCGCAGGCGATTGGCGAGGCAGGCCAGGGCAGAGAAGCAGCGACATTTGCTTGCGACGTGCGCGATTATGAGTCTGTCACCAGAACGATGAATGAGATCGAACAACAAGTAGGCTTGCCGCACGTTTTGGTGAACAATGCCGCAGGCAATTTTCTGGCCGCTTCTGAAGACCTTTCGCCCGGTGGTTTTGATGCCATTGTCAAAATCGTTTTGTACGGCACGTTTAATTGCACGCATGCGCTTGCCAACAAATGGATAGCCGCGCTGCGGCCCGGCACGATTTTGAACATCGTCGCGACGTATGCGGACAATGGCTCGGCATTCGTCTTGCCATCGGCCTGTGCCAAGGCAGGCGTCCTGACCATGACACGTTCGCTCGCCGTCGAGTGGGCGACTTACAACATCCGCGTGAATGCGATTGCGCCTGGGCCGTTTCCCACCGCAGGTGCATGGCAGAGATTATTGCCCACGAAAGAAATCGAAGAGAATGCCCGGCAAAGAATCCCCTCGCGGCGCTTTGGCAAGCATGAAGAATTGTCGAACCTCGCGGCCTTTTTGGTTGCCGAAGGCGCCGACTTCATCACCGGCGAATGCGTAGCGATCGATGGCGCCGAAGCGCTTGCGGGAGCGGGACAGTTTTCCTCGTTCATGAACATGGATCGACCGCAATTGAAGGGGATGTTGCGGATGATGAAGGCGATGGCAGGGAAAGGTTAGAGAGGAGTGTTGTATATCTCCCGCAATCTTCTTACATATCAGCCACACCATCTAGGCGGTAAAAATATTGTGCCTATTTATTGTCGGGGATAAGAAATGAACGAAGCAAATTTCCAGTACGACGTTTTCCTCAGCCACGCCAGTGAAGATACGGCCTGGTGCGAAACCCTTGCCGAGCGCCTGCGTAACGAAGAGGTGCGGGTGTGGTTTGATAAATGGAAACTGCAAGCCGGTGACCATGCTCTCGTCAAGTTAAACGAGGGTATCAAGAATTCGCGCAAAATGCTAGTGGTGTGGAGCGCCAACTACTTTCGTGACAACAAAGTTTGGACGCTTGCTGAGGCCTATAGTCAGCAACATGCGGATTTGTTGGCTCGTGAACGCCCTCTCATTCCATTATTATGTGAAGACTGTGACGTGCCTCCCACCATGCGCAATCTTATCTTTCTAGATTTTCGTAATCCCGCTGATTTCGATCTGCGCTTTCGCCAACTGCTGCAAGTGCTCGATTTGCCCCGCAGAGATTTCGAGCGCGAGCCCGAATTCGAATTCAAAGAGCACAATCTCGAAGCCGCCCAACGCGGGCGTTTGTCGCAGAAGAAAGGCAGGCGCTTTGAAGAAGAAGTCGCCAGGCTGTACGAACTTCTCGGCTTTTCCGTGAAGCACGATACCCAGCTTCACGGCTTTCAGATCGATTTGCAAATTGAGAAACGTGAGGCGGTTTGCTCACACAAGCCATTGTCGAATGTAAAGACAGGCGTCTTACCGCGGAGGATCGCAACCAGATTCTTGCCCAGCAAAATCTCGTGCAAAAGAAGCTACCGCGTTACCGCTGGATCGCGGTTTCCTCGCAGAATTTTACGGCAGACGCGCGCACGGCCTTGGAAGAAGCCGGCGTGGATTGCACCACTTACGCCGAATTGCTGCGCGAGCTGGTGCCGCTCGATCGTTACGTCGAAAACTTGCTGTCCGAATATGAGAACGAGATCGCTCTAAAATGGCACGGGGAAGACTGGTTCATTCGCCCCAACTTGCGTACTGAAGTCACGGACGAGTTGACACCGGCTCTGAGCCACTTCGCCAAATGGCTAGGCAATGAGCGCAGCAAGTTTCTGGTTCTGCTCGGCGATCTCGGCACAGGAAAGAGCACCTTGGCGGGATTTCTTGCCTACAACCTGGGGCGCAGTTTCCGCGACGACCCGCTGCGGCACCCGGCGCCGGTGCTCATTCCGCTCAAAGAGGTGCGTAAGGAAAATTCGCTGGAAAGCATAATTATTTCCCACTTCAGCAAGCGTGGCCTGCCGGCCATCAGCTTTCCGCGCTTTGAACATCTGGTGCGCCAGGGTAAAGTTATTTTGCTGTTCGATGCCTTCGACGAAATGGCGGACCGCGTGCGCTGGGAGGTGACCAAGGAAAACTTCACTGAGCTGCGCCGCGCCGCCGATCCGGCCTGGGCCGGCAAAGTGATTCTCACCTGTCGCACGCATTACTTCAAGGACCGTAACGAACAAGCCAAGCTCATTGGTGAGGGCCCGCGCCTGTCTGAGATCGAAACTGATCTCTATCGGGAGTTGCGGCAGCAATCCGGGGCGGAAGTGGTCTATTTGCAGGAGTTCGACGACGAGCAAATCAAGGCCTACCTCCACAAGGCCAGGCCCGCCACCGCCGTTGCGGATTGGCTGAAGATCCAGGCCATCTACAACCTGAGAGAACTGGCGCAGCGGCCTTTGATGCTGGATATGATCGTTAAATCCCTGCCCAAACTCGAGGCCGGCAAGCCTATCAATGCCGCCAGCCTTTACACCGTTTACACCAACATTTGGATCGAGCGCGAGGAGCAAAAGGGCCGCATTCTCGACAAAAATTTGAAAATGCAATTGATGTTCGAGCTCGCCTGGCGCATGTGGGATAGCGAAAAAGTCGCTATTCTTTACCGCGAGCTAACCCCTTTTGTCGAGAAGTTGGCGGCTGACAAGGTCCTGGAATTTGGTGACGAAGAAACCGAAGACGTCGCCCCCGAAATGCAAGCCGCGACGTTTCTTAAGCGCGATGAGACTGGCAATTTTTCTTTCGTGCACCGTTCTTTCATGGAATATTTTTTGGCACGGAAGATTCATGATGCCGTCGCGGCCGTAGAGGCGCACGGCCGTGCGCCCCTACAACACCTGCTAAACACCAGGCGCCTCGACCGGAAAGTTGTCTATTTTCTAACCCTATTGGATGAAACCGATCGCATGTGCGCGCCATTACAACTGTTCCTGAAGACGGCCTATGTTCCCAAAGTTTCTGAAAATGCTCTGCAAATGTTGTATTGGAGCGGTCGTGTGCGCAGTGGTATGGAGGAGAAGATCCATAACCCTATGGCTTTGCGCGACGATTGTCTCGGTCGCATACCTTTCGGTTGCCAATTGCCCGGCGCCAATTTGCAAGAAATCGTGCTGGAAGCCGTCGACCTCTCAGATGCCAATTTGCATGCCGCCGATTTAACCAAAGTCAATCTGAACAACAGCCTTTGCAACCGTGTTTGCTTTGCCCAGGCCGTTTTGCACGAAGTGCGCGCCGACAGCATCTATGCTTTTCAAGCCGATTTCCGCGCAGCCGATTTACGTGGCATTTCGTTTGCTATGGCTAGTTTGACGGAAAGTGATTTCACCGGTGCCAAGTATGACCGCAATATCTTGGTCTCTGCCGACGTGTGCCGCTGCCGCGGCCTAACTGGCATTGCTTCGCCTTCTCATCTGGACTTGCAATCTGTGGTTCAACTCGGCTCTGCCGACAGTGTACTTGCCGTGAGCTATGATCCTAATGGCGAGCTACTTGCCAGCGCCGGTGGCGTCATACGGATTTATCGTGCCAGTGACGGCAAATTGCTGCGGTCGCTGGAAGGGCATCAGAATACGGTATGGTCGGTGCATTTTTCGCCGGATGGAGAAAAGCTGGCGAGCGGGAGTTCTGACCAGAGTGTACGGCTGTGGGAGGTGAAAAGCGGCAAACTGCTGCGGTCGCTGGAAGGGCATCAGAATTTGGTGAGGTCGGTGCAATTTTCGCCGGATGGAGAAAAGCTGGCGAGCGGGAGTTCTGACAACAGTGTCCGGCT
>JBOHQX010000370.1:0-18437 GCA_050732395.1 bacterium | reverse complement strand
ATTCAAGCCGCTGCCAATGAGAAGCGGTCGATGTGGAATGAGTCTTCGAACTTCACGCAAAAACTCGAGGTCAACCGCTTTGCCGCTGCCGCTGCCGGAAACGATGAGCGCCGTGCACCCCGCACGCTCAAAGTATTCTTCGATTTCCTGTCCGAGATCACGCTCCACCAGCGGCGCGGCGTGCTTCACGCGCAGATCCGCGAGGATCGCCACGCTCTGTGCGTGCAGGTTTTTTCGCAATCGCAAAAGATGGTGCGCTTGTCCCTGTATCAAGCCTTGATCCGTCACCGCCGCTCCGGTCAGCACGTTGACGCGAATAAACGATAGTTGCCCGGCGACAGCAATCGCCATGGCCGAGCGCGCATCATTGCGCAATACGTTGACGCCCACCGGCAATTTGGTGCTGCTTCTGATGCGATCCGTGATGATGGCCAGTGCGGCAACGGTTTCGGCCGGTACGTGATCGGGAAAATATGGAGCGTCGCCCAAGTTTTCGCACAAGACCCCATGAAAGCCGCATTTCTCCAGGGTCCTCGCTTCCCCCTGCGCGAATTTCAGAACGTCATTGAACTTGCCTGAGTAGTTCGGACTGCCTGGCAATGCCGGCAAATGCACCATACCGATCAAAAAAGGCCGGACAGGGAAGATTTTTGCAAGCAAATCAGGCAATGTGTCCTACCCCACGATTTGCGCAATCAACTTCCGCACCCTTTCTTTGCCCAAGAGCGCCGCGATGGGCGGTAATTCCGGCCCGTGCAGCGAGCCGGTGAGCGCAACGCGAATCGGCATCCACAGTTCCTTGCCCATCACGCCCGTCTCTTTGTTCACGGTTTTCATGATCTGGCGGAAGGCCTCGGGCGTGAGCTTGTCGAGTTGGTCCAATTGCCGCAAAAACGACCAATATACTTTTTCCGCGGCTTCAGATTGGCTCATCGAAATCGACGCACCGTCGGTGAGGTGAATGCGTTCGAGAAAAAAGAACTGCGTTTTTTCGACGACCTGTCCGAAATACTCCAGGCTGTTTTGCACGATCACGAGCATTTGTTTCAGCGTTTCGAGATCAGGCAGAGTGAGATTTGCCTTTTGCAGAAACGGCAAGCATGCCTCGAGCAACTGGTCCGCAGAGAGCTGGCGAATGTAAACACCGTTCATCCAATTCAGCTTCGTGACGTCGAACACCGCCGGAGATTTGTTGAGACGCTCGAAGGAAATCTCTTGCACCAATCTTTCACGCGTGAGAATTTCATCGCCGCTCGGCGAGGACCAGCTCAATAAGCTCAAAAAATTGATCAGCGCTTCAGGAAGATAACCTTGCTCCGCGAATTGCTCCAATGAGGTTGCGCCATGGCGTTTGGAAAGCCGGCTGCGATCTTCCCCCAGGATCATCGGGATATGGCAAAACTCGGGCACCGGCCAGCCGAACGCCTCGTAGAGCATTTTTTGCCGCGGCGTGTTGGTGACATGGTCATCGCCACGAATCACGTGCGTGATGTGCATGAGGTGATCATCGACGGCTGCGGCGAAATTGTACGTCGGCAACCCGCCCGAGCGCAGAATGACGAAATCGCCGAAACTATTCGCTGGAAAAGTCAGCTCGCCGCGCACCAGGTCCGTGAAGCTCACGGCGTGCTCGGGCATGAGAAAGCGAAGGGCGGACTCCAAGCCCTGCTGCCGCTTGTGTTCCTGCTCCGCCGGCGAGAGTGTGCGGCATTTGCCGCTGTAATGCGGCTGCTCGCCTTTGGCCAGCGCGCGTTCCCGCTCGGCTTCGATCTCGGCTTCGGTGCAGAAGCAATGATAAGCTCTCCGGGCAGCGACCAGATGCTTCGCATGTGTTTGATAGATTTCCAGACGCTCGGATTGGCGATAGGGCCCGAACGGTCCGCCCACCTCCGGGCCTTCGTCCCAATTCAATTTCAACCAGCGCAAGTCTTCGAGAATGGATTTTTCGGAGGCCTGCGTCGAGCGCTCGGCGTCGGTGTCCTCGATGCGCAAAATGAAAGTACCGCCGCTGTGACGCGCGAACAGCCAATTCAAAATCGCGGCGCGAACGTTGCCTATATGCAGATGCCCCGTAGGGCTCGGGGCAAAACGAACACGAACAGAGTTGGGCATGAAAATTCTTCGGTTTTCATTCAATCAACGCCACGGCATGCGCCGCAGCGCCTTCTTTCCGGCCGATAAACCCCAGTTTTTCTGAAGTCGTAGCCTTGATCGAGATTTGCGCCGCAGAAATGTTCAATGCGCTGGCGATATTGTCTCTCATCCGCGCCGCGTGCCGCATGATTTTCGGCGCCTCCAGCACGATGATCGAATCGATATTCGTAATTTGATAACCGCTTTGTCGCAACAGCGCAGCGATATGTTCCAGTAACCGCAAGCTGGAGATATTGGCGAATTCTGCGTTGGTGTCGGGAAAGTGCTGGCCGAGATCGCCCAAGTTTGCAGCCCCCAGCAGGGCGTCCCCGATCGCATGGCATAAGACGTCGGCATCGGAATGTCCCGCGAGGCCGAAGTCATGTGGAATCGTCACCCCGCCGATGATCAACGGCCTGCCGGGCACAAGCGCATGTACGTCATAGCCGATGCCAATACGCATTTTCTATGCTCAAGCTTCAATTTCCTGCATGAAAAATTCGGCCAGCTTCAGATCGTGCGGGGTCGTTATTTTCAAATTGGAGATTTCGCCTTCGACCCAACACATGCGGCCGCCGCTGCTTTCAACCAGAGCGGCTTCATCGGTACCGTGCACGCACTCGCGCTGCGCTCGTCGAAATGCGCGCTTGAGCGCCTCGCAGCGAAACGCTTGCGGTGTTTGCGCGAGCTTTAAACTTTCGCGCGCCAAAGTTGCGGTAATAACTTCACCGTCAACTTGTTTCACGGTGTCTGCCAGGGATAGAGCAGGAATGCAACCGTCGAATTTTTCGCAACCCCCTACGACTCTTTCCAAAAGTTTCAGGGAAAACAGAGGGCGTACGGCGTCGTGAACGATGACAATATCTTTTGCCGCAGGCGCTAGCGCTTGCAAGCCCGCCCAAACGGAATCCTGCCGGCGCTCGCCGCCCGCAACGACGTTCTTGCATTTCTTGCAGCAAAATCGGCCGGCAATTTCGCGTTCAATGTAGCTGAGCCAGGCGGGAGCAGCTACCACGACGGTTTTTTCAATCAGGGCGGATTGCTCGAAGCGTTGCAGCGAGTGCGCGAGGATCGGCCGGTCTCGCAGGAGCAGAAATTGTTTGGGCAAATCGCCGCCAAAACGGCTGCCTTGACCCGCGGCGACAATGATGGCATGGTTTGCCATAACTGAACGGTAACAAGGAGTTTTACAGAATCACCATGGCGTCGCCATAGCTGAAGAACCGCCATTTTTCCTTGACGGCGCGGCGATAGGCCTTCATGACGAATTCACGGCCGGCGAACGCCGAAACCATCATCACCATGGTCGAGGTCGGCATGTGAAAATTCGTGATCAGCCGGTCGACGATTTTGAACTCATACGGCGGGAAAATGAACTTGTCGGTCCAGCCGCGGCCCGGCTTGACCCAGCCTTCACTGGTCACTTCGGTTTCCAGGGCCCGCACGACGCTGGTGCCGACGGCAATCACCTTGCCGCCCATTTTCATGGTTTCATTGATCGCCTGTGCCGATTCCATTGAGATTTCAAAATACTCGGAATCCATTTTGTGCCGGCTCAAATCCTCAACGATCACTGGCCGAAAGCTGCCGAGGCCGAGATGCAAAATAACCGGAACAATCTTCGTGCCTTTCTTCTGTATGCGGCGCAACAAATCTTTGGTAAAATGCAAGCCGGCGGTAGGTGCGGCCACTGCGCCGCGCACGCGCGCGTAAATCGTCTGATAGCGTTCTTTGTCCAAGGGTTCCGGCTCGCGCTTGACATAGGGCGGCAGCGGCGATTGGCCGAGCTTTTCGACGATCTCGAAGAAATCGCCGTTGAAATTGAACCGCACGACGCGCCCGCCGGAAACCGTATTGTCGATCACGTCGCACGCCAAATCCCGTCCCACCGAAAGCCGATTACCCACACGCACTTTGCGCGCCGGCCGCACCAGTACCTCCCAGAGGCCGTTTTCCAACTGGCGCAAGAGAAAAATCTCGACGTGCGCTTCGGTCTTGTCTTTCGTGCCCATGAGCCGCGCGGGGAAAACTTTGGTTTCATTGATGACCAAGCAGTCCTCGGGGCCCAGAAAGTGTATGATATCGGAGAATTTCTTTTCATCTATGGTTTGATTCTTGCGATCCAGGACCATTAAGCGCGATTGGTCGCGTTTCTTGATCGGATATTGCGCGACCAGCTTTTCCGGAATATTGAATTTGAAATCTGATAATTTCATCTTAACCGTTTCATTTAAAGATGAACAGCTTCCTTCTCCTCAGCGGCAGGCTCGATGCAGGCCGGCCGAATCACCACAAATCTTGTTGTTCTGACGCCGCCGCGTTGTTGCGCGCATAACCCAGGTGTTGATATGCGCGCACGGTGGCCACGCGCCCGCGCGGTGTGCGCTTGAGAAAGCCTTCCTGCATCAAAAAAGGCTCGTAGATTTCCTCCAGCGTCCCTGCTTCTTCGCCGATCGCCACGGCCAGCGTGTTGACGCCCACCGGCCCGCCTTCGAATTTCTCAATGAGGCTGGCGAGCAGGCGCTTATCCATCTCATCCAGACCCAGCTCGTCCACGTCGAGGCGCGCGAGCGAGGTGCGGGCGACTTCGAGATCGACGGTGCCGTTTCCGTGAATTTGCGCGAAGTCGCGCACGCGACGCAACAGCCGGTTCGCGACCCTCGGGGTGCCGCGTGCGCGCCGCGCGATTTCCAGAGCGGCGGCGCGATCAATCGTAACTTGTAAGATTTTTCCGGACCGCTCGACGATCGTGCACATCTGCTCGGCCAGATAATAATCGAGCCGCATGACCACGCCGAAACGCGCACGCATGGGCGCCGTCAACAACCCCGCGCGTGTGGTCGCTCCCACCAGCGTGAAATGCGGCAGCTGTAACTGAATCGAACGGGCATTTGCGCCTTTGTCAATCAGGATGTCGAGCTTGAAATCTTCCATCGCCGGATACAAATATTCTTCCACGGCGTGATTCAGGCGGTGGATTTCATCAATGAACAGCACGTCGCCGTCGCCGAGATTCGTCAACAGCCCGGCAAGGTCACCGGCTTTTTCCAGGACCGGGCCGGACGTGATTTTGATGCCCTTGCCCATTTCGGCGGCGATGATGTGCGCCAGCGTGGTTTTGCCCAGACCCGGCGGCCCGTTGAGCAGCACGTGATCCAGAGCTTCGCCGCGTCCGCGCGCCGCTTGGATGAAGACGTGCAAATTCTCCCTGAGCTTATCCTGGCCAATGAAATCCGCAAGCAGCGCCGGCCGCAAGCGCGTATCAAAATCACGCTCGCCCGCTTCCGGGTCGGGCGCAGTCGCACGTGAAGTTTTGATTTGCTGCAAGGCTTCGTTCATGGTCTTAGTGCTGAGCGTTGAGGCAACACCAGGGAGTAAGCGTGATCGCAGGACTTGTCATTTGATCTCGTTCAGGAGTTCCATTCTCGAAAGCCGGTCTGGCATGGAAATGTAGTCTTCAGCTCTTCTTGGAAATAGCACCAGAATGATTTCAACCTGTCTAGAGTTTCAAAACGCCGAGTTTTACACGTTGGCGTCATAAATACCGCAGCGCCCGCTTGATCAAATCCTCCACGGGCAAGTCGCCATGCTCAACCAGGGCTTGCCGCATCGCTTTTTCCGCGTTCGCATGAGGATAACCGAGGGAGATCAGCGCGAGCAACGCCTCTTCGCTCACACGCGCTGGCGTCTTGCCGGCACCAGTCTTTTCCGCTGGCGCGAGCAACGGCGCAATGCGGTCGCGCAATTCCATGACCAGCCGCTCCGCGGTCTTTTTGCCGATGCCCGGAATCGCCGTAAGCGCAGCGAGGTCATTGTGCTGAATGTATCGGCAAAAGACGGGCACTTCACACCCGCTCAAAATACTCTGCGCTACTTTGGGACCGACGCCGGTCACTGCGATCAGCAACTGGAACAGTTGCTTTTCTTTCGCCGTGGCGAACCCGAACAACTGCAGGGCATCTTCGCGCACGTGCAGATGCGTCAGCAGGGTGGCGTCTTCGCCGGCCGCGCCCAGGGCCTCAAAAGTTGAGAGCGGAATCGAGATTTCATACCCCACGCCGTGTACGTCGAGTAGAATACGCGTTGGGGTCTTTTCGAGCAATCTTCCGTGCAGTCGTGCGATCATGCCTTCGCTTTCACGCGGTGCGCGTGGCAGATCGCCAGCGCCAGTGCATCTGCAACGTCGTGCGGCTCAGGCAACGCCGGCAGCGACAGAATCGCTTGCACCATGCGCTGCACCTGTTGTTTCGAAGCTGCCCCGTTTCCCGAAACCGCAAGCTTGATTTCCCGCGGCGTGTATTCAACCACGGGAATGCCCGCACGCGCGGCCGCGAGCAGCAATACGCCGCGCGCGTGCCCGAGCTTCAAAGCGACTTGCGCGTTGCGCGCATAGATCAGTTTTTCCACGACCATTACTCGTGCACCGGCCGCAGCGATGAACGAGCTCGCTTCCTCATACAGCCGGTTCAACCGCGCCGCCATCGCCTCCGCCACCGGTGGTGAGACGATTTGAGCTCCGGCAAAAATACAACGACCGGACTCAGCTCTCACCACGCCAAGGCCGGTCACGATTAGTCCCGGGTCCACACCCAGTATGCGGTAATCTGCGTGTTTGGTTTGCAAATCGTTGCGCCGGCTTTATGCCGCTAATTGGCTCATCACTTCATCATCGATATCGAAGTTCGTATACACGTGTTGCACGTCGTCGTGATCCTCGATGGCGTCCATGAAGCGCAAGACTTGCGATGCGTCCTTGCCTTCGACTTGGACCGTACTTTTCGGATACATCCCGATTTCGGATTTTTCGATCTTGAGGCCTATTTTTTCCAACGCGGCTTTCCCGGCATCAAAATCTGAAGGCGCGGTCAGAATATCGGACGATTCCGGATCGTACTTCAAATCTTCAGCGCCGCATTCCAGCACGATCTCCAGCAGCTCGTCTTCGCTTTTGCCTTCCGTCGCAATCGTGAAAATGCCCTTTTTCTCGAACATCCACGAAACCGCACCGCTTTCCGCCATATTGCCGCCGTGTTTCGAAAAGAGATGGCGAATGTCTGCGACCGTGCGATTCCGGTTGTCGGTGACGACGTCGATGATCAGTGCGATTCCACCCGGTCCATAACCTTCATAAGTCGCTTCTTCGTAGTTGACGCCTTCGAGCTCGCCCGTACCTTTTTTAATGGCACGATCAATGTTGCTCGCCGGCATATTGGCAGCTTTGGCATCCTGAATGGCCTTGCGTAAACGGGGATTCGAGCCTTCATCGCCACCGCTCATTCGCGCCGCAATGGTGATTTCCTTGATAATGCGCGTGAATACACGTCCACGAATCGCGTCCTGTTTGGCTTTGACGTGCTTGACTTTTGCCCACTTATTATGCCCAGACATGGGTCCTCCGAAAAGCGGAAAAGCCTCCCGAGGCTTCGGGAGGGTGTTTTTACCTTAAGGGTCGCCAGTTGCGCGCAACGCACCATCGTCGGTCGAGCGCAAGGGCCAGCATTGTGACCATGATCCCGGCGTTCTGGAAACAACGTACAAATTTAATAAAAATTGGGCGCGATTCCAATTGAAAATTTACTTATCGCCCTGGTTTGGCATGATTTTTAGACACTTCTCATTTACCTGTCGTGCCAAACTCCGCCAATTCATAAGCACGAATCCTGATGGATGTCCTCACCACCCAGGAATTGGTGTACCCTTTTTCATCTGCCAGAGTTTGGAGCCGTTCAGCTTCTGCACGATTGAGGAAACGGCCTGCGCGTACTTTGTAGTAGGGCGCATCATAAACGATTTCAGTGTCGGTATTCAAATCCAAAATCGCAAAGCGTAGCGTCTCGCGAGCCTGCGCGCCATTCTCGGTCTGCAGCAATTGCAGCTGATAGCCCGGAGCCGTCACCCACGTCGTATCGCGCGCAGTCGTGTCCGTTGTTATAGGCAAGCCGGTTTGTGATTGCACCATCGGTACCTGCGATTTATGGGGCACGGTAAAAGTAATTTCTTTCAAACTCCTGGGATCGAATGCCTCATCGTATTCCACGGCCGGCTTTGACGCCACCGGACGCTTGAGCGGGGCAGGCTCGACTTCCTTTCCGTTGCGTTTGTTTGTTTTTGTGCTCGAAGCGCAACCGCACACAAAGAGCGCGAGGAGCAAAATTCCACCGTTTCTCGCTGAAACTAGGAAAGCGTGCATCATGGTGCGAACCTCTTGCTTGGTGATCAGAAGTCAGATGGAGCAACAGATCCTAAAATAAGCATTCCCGCGGGCCAAACGCAAGCCTTTGCGAGCGCCTCATCCGAAAATCGCGCGGCAGATCAGAACGGCTGCGATCAGGCCGGCAGCATCTGCAATCAAGCCGACCGCCAGCGAATGGCGAATGCGTTTGATGCCAACCGAGCCGTAATATACCGCCAGCACGTAGAACGTGGTTTCGGTGCTGCCGTACATCGTGGAAACGATGCGGCCGATGAGCGAATCCGGCCCGTGCGTTTTCATCAACTCCGTGGCCAAGGCGAGGCTGCCACTGCCGGTGAGCGGGCGCATGATTGCCACGGGCAATGTTTCCGCCGGCATGCCGATCAAATTCGTCAGCGGAGAGATGATTCTTACGAATACCTCCATGGCGCCTGATGCACGAAACATGCCAATGGCGAACAGAATTGCCACCAGATAGGGGATGATGCGAATCGCAACATTGAAGCCTTCCTTCGCACCGTCCACAAAACATTCATAAACCTTGACTTTATTGACAAAACCCGCGGCCAGAATGAGGAGCAGCAGCGTGGGAATCGCCCACGTCGAAATGGATTGCACCGCTTGCCGGAAAGCTTCGCCCATGTCACGCCTCCTGTCGAGATGGTGACGAAGCATTTTCTGCTTCGACCGAGGCGAATGGATCATCCTTGCGGAAAATCGCCAATCTGCCCAGCAGCCTGGCCATAACGATGGCAACCGTTGTTGCTACGCTACTGGCGATGATCGTCGTGCCGATGATTTCGAAGGGATTGGAGGAACCGAGTGATACGCGAACGCCGATGATCGTAGCTGGGATCAGCGTAATGCAGGAGGTATTCATGCCCAGAAACATCACCATTGCATTTGTGGCCGTGTCTTTTTTGGGATTCAGTTGCTGCAATTCTTCCATTGCTTTCAAGCCAAAGGGTGTGGCCGCGTTCGACAAGCCCAACCAGTTTGCCGCGAGGTTGAGCACGATCGAGCCCATGGCGGGATGATCCTGCGGCACTTGCGGAAATAGCCGTTTCATGATGGGGGCCAACGCGCGCGACAGTAAATTCACCAGGCCCGCGGCCTCCGCCACTTTCATCAATCCCAGCCACAGCGTCATGACGCTGATCAGACCCAGGGCAATCTTGACCGCGGTCTCGGCGGAATCGAAAGCCTGCTTCGTCACCGCTTCGATGTTGCCGGTAGCCGCGCCCATGATAATCGCAATCAAGATCAGACCCAGCCAGACGTAATTGAGCATGCTTCCTCCTTCATTATTAATGAACGCAGCAATCTGTTCATATTTTTTCCGGCATGCAAGAAATTTTTCGAGGCTTGCATTTCAGGCCTAATTTTTTCATTTTTGCCGGATGCCGGATGTCTTGATCCAACACTGCATCCAGTATCGAGTATCCAGTATCCAAGCATCCCTGACCATTTGAAACCTTGGAGCCGTGACCCAATGAAGCTCGGTTATATAGAATTTATGGACTGTGCGCATTTTTTGCCCGGGCATCCCAAATGCGGCAGCTTGCATGGTCATACCTATAAAGTCGAAGTCATCCTCTCGGGCGAAAACAAGACCGGCATGATTCTCGACTTCGGCGAAATGAAACAAATCATACGCGCCGTGCTGGCCGATTATGATCACAAAGCACTCAACGATTTTTTGGAATACCCTTCGGTTGAGAACATTTGCGAAATGCTACACGAGCGCTTTCGTGAGAGACTGTCTTTTCCATTCACAATTCGCGTGTGGGAAGGGGAAGGCAAGTGGGCGGAGTTGTGACTGGATGCTGGATACTGGATACTGGATGCTGGATCAAGATATCCAGCATCCAGTATCCAGTATCCAGTATCCAGCATCCAGCATCCAGCATCCAGCATCCAGCACCAAATTTGACAAAAGGAGGTCAGATACATTGAAATCCCTCACCGAATACCTATGGTTCAACACACCCCACCGGCGTGATTATGTCAATATCACTCTACAAATTGCCGAGTTGGTGAAAAAAAGCGGCGTGCAGGAAGGACTGGTACTCGTCGCCGCGCAGCATATCACCGCTTCCGTCTTCATCAACGATAACGAACCCGGCCTGCTTCAGGACTTTGACGATTGGTTGCAGGGCCTCGCCCCGCATGAGCCCACTTCGCAGTATCGCCACAACCGCACCGGCGAAGACAATGCCGACGCGCATCTCAAGCGCCAGGTGATGGGACGCGAAGTGATCGTGCCGATCACCAAAGGCAAGCTCGATTTCGGTCCTTGGGAGCAGATTTTTTACGGCGAATTCGACGGCCGGCGTAAGAAGAGAGTGGTGGTGAAGGTTATTGGAGAGTGATTGCTGCAAGGGCGAAGATTGTAGATCGTGGATCGAGAATTGTGGTTTGTTAAGGCTCAGTATTTTGTGCTGAGTTTTTTGCTAATCGCCTATGTTTGCCTCTGTAAGCGCTTAATCAGGGAGAGATGATGCCAATGGGCAAAATTTTTTTCTGCCTTTTGCTTTTTTCAGTTTCTGCTCACTCTCAAACTTTTCAAGATTTCGTCAATCGCGTCAATGCCGCCCCGGTCGCGCAACGCAGCGCCATCGTTGACAGCTTCATGAACGCCGTGCCGGTATTTCCCTACCGCGAGCAGGACACGCTCTGCCATTTCTTGTATCGGGGCAACGTCAACAGCGTCGAGGTTCCCGGTGACGCCAATGGCTGGAATCCCGCAGCATTTGCCTCGGCGAGGCTGACGACCACCAATCTTTGGTATCTCACGAAAGTTTTCCCGGGCGACACGCGTCTCGACTACAAATTGGTGCTGAATGGCTCGAATTGGATTCTCGATCCGCGCAACCCGTATCAGGTTTCCGGCGGCTTCGGCCCGAACTCGGAATTGCGGATGCCGGCTTTTGCGCCGCCGCCCGAAATCGAGTTCTATCCTGGCATTCCACACGGTACTTTGCGGGACACCACTTTTTTCAGCAACCATCTCGGCAATGCACGTACGCTGCGCGTATATCTGCCGCCCCTTTATGATTCCACGAATGAACGCTACCCGGTTGTGCTCTTTCACGATGGCCTGGAGTATCTCTCGCTGGCAAAAGCGGACAACGTGTTGAATTATTTGATCGCGCAAAAACGCCTGGTGCCCGTGATCGCCGTTTTTGTACCGCCCGTGCGCCGCCGTGAGGAATATGCGACCAGCCTGCAGGATCAATTCACGGCCTTCATCGTCGAAGAAGTGATGGATTGGATCGATCGGCGTTATCGCACGCGTACCGATCCCGCCGCCCGTGCGGTGCTGGGTTCCTCCGACGGCGGGAACATTTCTTTATGGATCGGCGCCAGGCATCCGGAAGTCTTTGGCAACGTCGCCGCGCTTTCCAGCAACGTGGAGCCCAACGTTGCTGCCGGCTATTCGAACAGTCCGCTGCTCGCGCTCAAATTGTATCTCGACATGGGCACGTACGATATTCCGGTGCTCCTGCCTCGGATGCAGGTTTTTTTGCCCAGCTTGAGCGCAAAGGGTTATGACTTCGTTTTTCGCGAGATTCATGACGGCCACAGTTGGGGCAACTGGCGCGGGCATATTGACGAGGCGCTGCAATTGTTTTTTCCCGGCCCAGCGTTGCGCGTGCACGATCGCGCGCCTGCACCGCCGGCCCAACACGAGCTTTCCAGTTATCCGAACCCCTTCAGACGCGAAACGGCGATTCGATTTGCCTTGGGGCGAAAGTCGCATATTCAGCTCTCGATTTTCAATATTCAAGGGCAACTGGTGCGGGAATTGGTTGCCGGCGAATATCCTGCAGGCGAGCATACCTGGATTTGGCGCGGTGAAAACGCGCACGGCGTGCTGCAGGCGAATGGCGTCTATTTTTACCGGATGCAGATCAATGGGCAAGTGGTCGCGGCGCAGCGGGTGGTTTTGTTGCGATGATCGAAATCTGGGAAGCCGCGTAGAGTACCAGGAAAGATATTGAAACCCTCGCGTGCCAGCCGGAGGTCAACGGTTGCTCATTTGGGCGAGAAGGTGTTTTTCAATTTCCCCATAAATCCCACCGGTCTCCAGCTTTTGCCGGCTCCACAATTCCAGCGCCGCAACGCCCTGATAAATGAGCATGGCCAGGCCGTTCAACGTTTTCGCCCCGGCTTGTTTGGCTTCGCGCAGCAAGACGGTTTCCATGGGGTTATAAATCAGATCGATGAGCGTCAAAGCCTCATACAATGCGGATTTTGGCAGCGGTGAAAGCTGCTGCTGCGGCGGCATACCGGCGCTCGTCGTGTTCACGATCACGGTCACCGGCCGAGTCTGCAGCCAATTCCCACGATCATCCCAGGTGATGACGCGCAATTTATCCTGGTGAGCGTCGCTGAGGGCGCCGCGCAGCTTCTCCGCGCGCGCGTCGCTGCGATTACAAAGGTAGATCGTGCTCGCACCCGCTTCGAGCAGAACGTGCAGCACTGCCGTTGCCGCTCCGCCTGCTCCCAAGATCAATACCTTCTGGTTTTTGAGTTCGATTTCGGCGCCTTGTACCGCGCGCAGAAACCCGGGCGCGTCGGTGTTGTGGCCTGTCAATAGGCCTGCTGCAGAGGTTATCGTATTCACGGCGCCGATTTGACTGGCGGTCTCTGAAAGATCATCGAGTAACGGCATCACCGCCTGCTTGTGAGGAATCGTGACATTTGCCCCGCTGAAATTGCCGGCGCGCAATTCTTTAATGAATGCCGGCAACGCCCTCGCGGAAACCCGCACTGCTTCGTACGTGAAGGACAAATTAAAGTATTGGATCAAAAAACCTTGCAACGCCGGTGAGAGAGAATGCGAGATCGGATCGCCGATAACGGCGAGGCGCGGGCGTGAAGAAATATTGGCGTTCAAGAGGTCGTCTCCTGGTTGGGAAGAAAGATCGGTGGATGGCTGGATTGGTGGATTGATGGATTGGTGGATCGCTAATGTCGGTCAGGAACAAGCAATTCAACAATCCAGAACTCCAACAATCCAGCCATCCACCGATCCCTTGTTCCCTTCTCACCGGCACAGCGAGCGCAACGTCTCAAAGAATCCCGGAAAAGAGATATCGGCGCATTCTGGATTGCTGATCGTGGTGGGCGAATCGGCGCACAGGCCGGCAATGGCAAATGCCATGGCGATGCGATGATCACCGCAGGAATCAATGTCCGCGCCACGCAAGCGGGCCGGGCCTTGGATGATCAAGCCGTCAGGCAGCTCTTCGACGTTCACACTCATGGCGCGCAAATTCTTCGTCAAGGCGGCGAGGCGATCGCTTTCTTTTAAGCGCAGCTCCGACGCGCCGGTGATGACGGTTTCGCCTGCGGCCCGCGTGGCGAGCACGGCGAGAATTGGAATCTCATCGATCAACTGCGGGACGAATCCGGGCTCGAGCTCGAACCCGCGCAGCGGGCCGTGCCGCGCGACGAGATCGCCGTAGGGCTCGATTGCTTGCAGGTGCCATTCGGGAAATTCAAGACGGCCGCCCATTTCCAGAAGCACCTGCATGAAAGCCGTACGGGTGGGATTCAAGCCGACGTTCGTGAGCCTCAATTCGCTCCCGGGCAACAACACCGCGGCTGCAAGCAAAAATGCCGCCGAGGAAAAATCTCCCGGCACGTTCAATTCCACGTTGCGCAATCGGCTGCTCCGCATCACAATGCGTTGGTCGCCGTAATCGATATGCGCGCCCATGGCTGCCAAAAGCCGCTCGCTGTGATCGCGGGTGGGGCTGGGCTGAATGACGACGGTTTCGCCGGCCGCGTCCAAACCGGCGAACAGGATGCAGCTTTTGACTTGCGCCGAAGCCACGGGTAACTCGTAATGGATGCCATGCAAGCCACCCCCCGTGATTTTCAACGGGGCGGTTTGCCGGGGAGCCGCTTCGACCTTCGCGCCCATGCGCTGCAAGGGCTCGATGATGCGGCGCATCGGCCGGCAGCTCAACGACTCATCGCCGATGATGGTTGTTGTAAAAGGGCGCGTGGCGAGAATGCCGGAGAGCAGGCGCATCGTTGTGCCGGAATTGCCAGCGTCGAGAGGGCGGGAAGCAGATTGCAACGCTTCAAGGCTGCGGGCGCGCACCCGAGTTTCTCGTTCATCCACCTCGATATCGACGCCGAGCCGTTGCAAGCAGGTGCGCGTGCTGCGCACGTCTGCACCGGTGGCGAGATTCGTGATGCGGCTTTCGCCTTCGGCGATCGCGGCCAGCATTAGGGCGCGATGTGATATCGATTTATCACCGGGAACGGTGGCCTGGCCGGAAATGCGGCGAACGGGATTTATGGTGATACTATTCACGATTGGGATTTTTTAATCGGTTGAAAAGTGATCATGCATCTGAAACCGCCAAACGAGTGCGTTACACGTTACACCTTACACGTGTAACGTGTAAGGTGTAACGCAATGCATCACTTTCTCGCCTTGAGCAGATCTCGGATTTCGGCCAAAAGTACTTCTTGCTTCGGCGGTTCGGGCGGCGCAGCCGGTTGCGCTTCTTCTTGGCGTTTGAGCTGATTGATGCCGCGAATCAACAAAAAAATGCAAAAGGCCACGATCACGAAATCAATGACCGAGTTGATGAACATGCCGTAGTTGATGCTCACCGCTGGCGCCTCTGCGGTCTTTGCTTTCAGGGTGAAAGCTAAATTGCTGAAATCCATGCCGCCGGTCAACATGCCGATGGGCGGCATGAGGACGTCATTCACCAGCGAGCTGACGATTTTGCCGAAGGCGGCGCCGATGATCACCCCCACGGCGAGATCGATGACGTTGCCGCGCATCGCAAATTCTTTGAACGCTTTAAACATGACTCCTCCTCACCTGGGATTCTGATTATTGCAGGAACGTGTAACTCAAACCGAAAGCCATGGTCTGCCGTAGTTGTACTTCCGGCAGAATGTCTTCGTCATAAAACGTGTAGACGTTGAAAGTCGCGGTGAGATACTTGCTGATTTGCGCGGCGAGGGTGTTGTCCCAGATCGTATCGACCGTGCCCAAGTTCTCGAAGGAGGTGAACAGCTCCAGCTTCGAAGTGAACAGCAAGTTGCTTTGCAGCTTCAATTTGAGATCGGTAACGGATTCAAGACCGGTTTCCACCCGCACTTTTTCGTTTCCCAGGTTGCCGTGGTATCTCCGAAAGGTAGTGGGAGCCAGGTTGGGATCGGCGAAAGTGATGGTGCCGTCATCGAGCACGATGGTTTCTTTCACGCTCATGCCCAGGCGCGTCGTAAAGCTTTCGCTGGGTTTGTAACCCATGCCCAGGCTCTGCCGCAAAAATGCCGGCGAGAAAAAAGCAGAGACTCTCGTGCCCGCGTCGTTGGCATCGTAGATATAGCCGTCGGCGATCTGCGTTTGGCCGTTGAAGGCGATAAAAGGATTGAGAGGCTTGCCGAGTTTGTAAGTGAGCACGGACTCGACCATGATCTCATCGTCGCTCTTGCGGACGCCTTGATCTCCCTGCTTGACTTGACCGAAGGCGATCTTGCCGGTGTTTTTCCAATTGGTTTTGACGCGGTTGCTCTCGGCCAGGCCGGCCAGCACGCCTTTCCACGCCAAAGAGTTTTCACCGCCTTTCGTCCAATTGCTGCTGAAGCGGTTCTGAGTGAGATTCAAGGCGCCGACCAGATTCTCTTTCCATCCAAAGACTTCTTTTTCTTCCGCTTTCGGCGCATCTTGCGCGGCCACGGCGCCATAGCACGCACCTAAGCACACCAGTACAGGCCATAACTGTTGCTTCAAGGCTTCCTCCTCAAAATGATGATGCATGACTTCGTGTAAAACACTATATCGCGGGCGCCACTTTGCTGACCCGATGGCGGCGCGCGGACACTACCCTGTGCTGCAAGCTAAATATTAATTGAAAGGCGTGCAACTGCTTTTTAATGACCGGAGGTTTTCGGACAGGTTTTAGGCAACGTAGTTGGGCATTACTTCCGGATGAACTCCACGCGCTGATTCATTTTGTGCCCTTCCACCGTCTCGCGCTCGGCTAAAGGCTTGCCTTCGCCCCAGCCTTTGATGCTCAAGCGATTGGACTGGATACGAAACTGTTGCACGAGCATATCCTTGATCGCTTCCGCCCGCGCTTCCGAGAGCCTGGAATTGTCGCCTTCACTCTCGAGCTCGTTATCGTGGCATTCCACGGAAAAACTCAGGGTCGCATCGGCCTCCAGCAACTCTGAGAGTTGTGTGAGCGCCGGCGTCGAAGCCGGCAGAAGCTCCGCGGCGCCGCGCTCGAAATAGATGCCGTACGATACGATCTTGCCGGATGCGGCCAGTTGGTTTTGTAGCGTCGCCGGCCCCTGCGCGACGCAGAAGTTGGTGAGGCGGCATTGGTTATCCGTGCCCTCGTCTCCTGCGCCCGGCATGAAGACCTCGAGCTTCGTGGCAGTAAATGTTCCGCCTTTGGGGACGTTGATGACCCGCCGGAAGTCGACGTAGCATCTGAATCCGCTGCCATCGACCAGCATGGCGAGATGATGCACTCCGGTTTTGAGATCGACGGGTTCTTCAGAGGTCAGGCCGTTCGACATGCTGAAAAATACCGACTGCGGCTCGAGCGTGAGCGAAGCCCAGTCCTCGGCATTTTTTCCAATCAGGTCGACGCGATAGCGCCCGCTATAGCCCTCAGCCAGGACGTAAAAATCCATCTCCAGTGTGAACTGCGGCGTGAGTTTGAGCTGCGCCGGCGAGAGCGTGGCCTCTGCGCGCGCATGCAGCCACAATTGGTTATTGACTTTGGTTACCGCTACATTGCTTTTTTGGTTGACCGCCCAGGCAGCCGGCGGCTGGCCTTCGCGGTCGGCGGTGAAATCGTCGAAGAAGGAAATCTGCTGGCCGGGAATGTAGTCGTAGCGTGACCAGTCGATTTCAAGAGTATCGGGAGATTGGGCAAAGAGAAGAGAGGAGGAAAGGGAAAACAAAATACGGCAACCGATCAAAGGGAGTTTTTTCATGCAGAAGTCCGGTTTGGGCTGAAAGCCATTGTTCCTTTACAAGTTCAATGCGTGGAAAAAAGTAAAGTCTTTTGAAAGACAAAATAATGGACGTCAAAATGAGGCACAACCTCAATAAATTAGTGTCCGTCCGAGAACCTCGAGAAAATGCAGATTTATGTATTTTTTAAACTATCGATTTGGGCTCCAGCGATTCTGTTGTTATATTGTGGCTAGCAGCCGCTCATTTTATGATGTATCCTCATTGCTGGAGAACCCTATGCGTAAAGCGATGGAAGCACAACTGAGACTCGATATTCCTGCTTTTGATAAAATCGAATTCGATCTTTCTAATCGTCATGAGCTCGAAGCTATTTTGATGGCCCTGAAGCATGTCTATGAATCACAAGAAGTTCTTGGTTCCATTCTCCAAATCATTGCTCAAGATGTCGGGTGTGATACCGATACCGAAATCGGATGTCCGGGGTTGAGTTATTGGGAGGTTCTGGTCTTAGCAGCAGTGCGTCTGGGCTGTGATCTCAATTATGATGCGCTCGCCGATTTAGCCAGCAATCATCGAAAGCTTCGGCGCATTTTAGGTGTAGGCGACTGGGAAGACAATCGAAAATTTTCCCGCAGCACCATCCAAAACAACATGGTAAAACTCAAGCCCGAAACCATCTGCCAAATTTCAAACACGGTTGTTGCTTTAGGACATCGTGCGATTCCCGACGCGATCACAAAAGTGCGTGGCGATAGCTTTGTGGTGCAAACCAACATTCATTATCCCACGGACGCCAGTTTGATTTTGGACGGAGCTCGCAAGGTGCTCAGCCTGTCGGCCCGGCTAGGCCAATTACTTGGCGTCAAGACATGGCATCACTGGCGCACAACTTTTCGTACCGTCAAAAAACTGCATCGCACGATCCAAAAAATTGGCGCCAGCCACAAACTGCAGAAAGATAAAAAAGCCGAAAAGCTCAAACCTGTCTATCATGAGCTCATGACCAAGGTGGTGGAAATCGGTTTGAAAGCCTTGGAATTCCAAGAAAATATTGCGGCCAACAAGCCTCAAAAGAAATCAACTCAACGCCAAGTGGAAAAACTCCGTACAGAACTTGGTTATTATCTCGGCGCCACC
>JBOHQX010000369.1:0-5902 GCA_050732395.1 bacterium | reverse complement strand
GTCATGCTGTAAGCATCTTCCCAAGAGGGCCGCACCAAAACCTAGGGAAGATGCTTACAGCATGACAGATTGAGAAGACGGGGCTTTAACTTAACATTGTCAAGGTAATTGATTTCTATAAAAACCGAATGCCATTCTCGCTTTGCTCGCAGCAAAGCAGGGGAAAATGAAACGGCTTGAAAATCGAATACCCCCTCTCTTTCCAAGAGAGGGGGCCAAGGGGGGAATGCTTGTATTTTTTGGGGATACAATGCCCATCTGCCGGAACCACTTACCCAACGGGGACAAGCCATGGCAAACCAATTCCCTCCCAAACGCAAAAACTACCAGTGGCTCTGTAGCTGTTCGACGCAAGTCGAGCGGCATCAAGGGCAATAACACGTACCGCTACACCGGGATCCGTACCACGCCGGATAGATGGAATGCTTGGTGGATCGAAGAAAAATTCTTTGAAACCAGGCAAACTGCATTCACCACATAACTGGAGGTCCACTATGAACAACAGAATTTTTATTCGTCTGATCTTTTGCTTGGCCCTCATCCTCTGCGGCTGCAGCAAAGACGTTCCAATGTCCTCGGAGTTGACCCAAGGCGAACAGGGATCTGTTTTGGGAAAGCCTGGTGCGACGCAGATATCGGGGACCGGCTTTTTTGCCGGAGCTGGTGAATGTACCGCTCTACCTCCGGATGCGCTCTTTGCCCTCACAATGACTGGGGATCTTGAAGGTTGTCTCTACGTATTCGTCGACTTCTCCGAATGCTCGCCAAGCGGGACCTACCGAGAGCAGGGGAGAGATCTCTTCGTTGGCCAGTACAACGGAAGGTCTGGCACGTTCAGGACGACTTACGGGTTCGAGGCGAAGTACGAGGATTGCCCCAACCTGCTTGGAGAGGTCTTTGGACGTTGTCAACATCCTATTGTAGCTGGCAGCGGCACCGGTGATTTCGTAGGTGTCAGCGGTCGAATTGACCTTAAGGACGACGTTGTAGCGGTAGAATTCCCGTATAGAGGCCACCTAAAGTTCTGAGGTTTACTCAGGCCTGAGTAGACGACTCATTTGGGCGACACGGGAATATAGGTCCAGCGGGGGCATTTGAACGAAACTGGGCGGTTATGAGCTAATCATCAGAATCATAACCGTCCAATGTATTCACTTCACCTTCCGGATATGCACTTCCACCCTCCGGTTTAACATGCGGCCCTCGGGCAAACGGTTGTCCGCTAATTGCGCACTTTCGCCGTAACCTTGAAAAGACATACGGCTCGGACCCACGCCCAGTTGCGTTAATTCACGCAGCACGTTGCGGGCACGCTTGACCGAGAGTTGATAATTGTGCTCTACCTCGCCGATTTCATCCGTGTACCCGTAAAGCAAGCAACTTGCTTGCGGTTCGGAGGCAAGCTTACCGGCAATCTGTTTGAGTTTGGCGCGCAGCCGGGCAGACGTTCGGTCCAATTCATACTCATCAAACGCAAACAAGATCAGCGGGATCTTTTCGATTCGTGCGGCCGCTGTGCGCGTTTGTTTGCTGCCGATCGTCACCCAGGGCGTGCTGAACGTCTGGCCGGCTTCATCCGATAGCTGCAATGAAGCACGCACCTCCCTCCAAAAATCAGAAATGCGATTCGGATCGAATTGCCAATTCCACCAAATTGTGTCGGGCAACGCCTTACCTCCTGCCAATACCTCAACGGTGTCACCACGCGACATGATCGTGAGCCTCCAGCTCCGCAAACCCGCGCCGGGCTGTAGATTATGGACGATAAAGCCGCATTGTCTCGGCAGCGCATCGATTTCCTTCTTCTCGGAAACAATGGGCGCGAAGATCGTTTCTTCCAGCTGGGAAGAAACCTCCAGATCGACGCGCTGCAATTCTTCCAGGCGCAAAGGATCGTGTGCCGCAGCTTCGGCGATCTCCGGCTTACCAAGCTCTGCACGCACCTGGCGCGCGTCCACCGCAAGCACATTGACCAGATGGTCGCGCACATATTGCGCGCGCTGGCGGGAAATATCCTGCGGGCCTGATTCCACGGGCGGGCCGGGACTGAATCCTCGCACGGTCACCACGGCGTCAGGCTGTTTGCGGAGCCGGTCGGCAACTATGTTCAGTAAATTACGATACGCCGAATTGATTTCGCGCACGCTTTGGTGGAATTTTGCGCTCTGCGTTTCAGGCAGCAGATCATAGCGTGATTGTGCCAGGGTGTAAGAATTTTGTGCAAAGAATACACGCGGAATCAAAGGCAGCTCTTCACGAATCTCGCGGGATTCGGTGATGGCCACGGTGTCAACCGTCGCGCGTAAGCTGGCCAACAACGGCGGCGGTCCCGATGCTTTCAATTTGAAATCTGTTTCTGCTTGCTTGCGACGTGCAGCGGCCTCTTCCTCCCTACCGCCCTTGGCTTTGAACTCATACACCAAACCGATTTCATGCGATCCGGCGCTGACCAAATTCAAATCGCTGGTAGGCAGATTAAAACTGTAGAATAGAGAAGCATTGCGGCGCAGCACCAATTGTCCTTCGAGGGCGGCATTATTCAAGGCGAAGCCCAAGCGCAGCCGGCCGATCGCCTGGTCGGAAAATTCCGCGCCATAGATGGGGCGAAATTGGTTCTGCCAATACTTCGCGCCCAAATCGAGGCGGACAAAGCTCTTGGTCAGGCTGAGCCCCAATACGGTCTCCAGCGGCTGGCGAAATTCGCTGCTTCCTAGAGAAATACGCGGCTGGCTAAAATGTTGTAGCGCCACCGCCGCGGTGATCGCATCATTCAAGTGATAAATTACACCCGCACTGGGATCGAACACGGAAATGCCGTCACCCTTTTGAAAAACCGGATCGCGAGGATCGACGCCATCGAAGTTTTCGGAATTGTAGTGGCGCGAATGGATGGCGAAATCAATGCCGACATGCAATTGCTCGATCAAGCTCTTCGCCAAAGCCAGCCCGAAGCGCGACTCGGAATACAGTGGCGAGGAAAAGTACTGCCCATGAAAACCTGCGGCCACCTGCCAGCGTGTAAATTTGGGGAAAGAAATGTTGAACAGCGAAGATTTCAAACCGAAAGTATTGTTTTCAACGATGCCTGGATAGATTAATTTCAGGCCGAGATAGGTGCGTGGCAGAGATGACGCCGGAACAGCCGGGTTGACATACAACGCGCGCGGATCACTGGTATGCGCCGGGTTTACCGCCACGGTCAATTGGCCGAACGCATCATAATAAAGGAAAAAAACAGGCGACCAGATCAAGAAGGCAAGTAGGTAGGCGCATCGCGCCGGTGTGCGGCGAAGGCTTGATTGCCTAGGCTGGGCGTGCCGTGAGGTGTTCATCTTTGATCTCTGGCCCTTGCTGCAACTCAATTTTAGTTACACTACAACTTCATCGACAATGTCACTTCATGATCGCACCCCTCAGATTGTCATGCCGTAGGCATCTACCCTAGTTCTTGCACGGCATTTCGGGAGGATTCCTAATGATATGACAAACAAGCTGAATTGCATCTGCACAATACTTCCGGCGTATAGATTAATGCAATTTTTCAAAAAAGCAAGCACGCGTTTTCATGAAACAAAAAGGCGATTCCTTGTGATACGCATGAATCGCCTTCGGGATTCTCGAATTCTTCACCTTAAAGTGCGCAGCCGGCTCCTCCCCCGAACCGGCTGCGGTCCGACACTACGCTTGAAATCTCCCGTGTGTTTCCGCGCCATTCCGTAGCGTTTCTTTGGAGCGAGCCCACTGGTTCAAAAACACGGATCCTGCGCATTATCCACCAGCTGCCCGCCAATCACGGTGTTGTTATCGCCGCAGTCTTTGATTTTCACGCCTTGAAACAGTCCGGCCACGACCCTATTGTCGAACGATTTGGGGGTAAGAGAGCCGAAGCGGTACGAATCCCCGGTCAGCTCGATATCGTAGGTGCCGTTTTCTGAGCCGTTGTTGTTCTTGAGAGAATTCTTGTTGGCGCCATCAATGACGAGAAATCCGGCATCGACATTATGAGTGGCGAAGTCCCGGCGCACCTCCCACTTTGTCCCGGAAAATTCAGCGCCAATCAACCTGCCGTCTGCCAGGGGGAAATAGGCGTCGGGCACCTTGCAAAGAATCAAGCCGATGAAGTTGTCATGATACTTGTTGCCATAGGTCGTGCCCTTGCGAGAGCAGGCCCACAATCCCAAGAAAGCGTTGGAAATGTCGTTGTTGGCGATCAGTGTATGTTCGCCGTTGATGACCACCACGCCTTCAACCTCGATCAGCTCTCCGGTTTGCCACAACAAAGTGGTGGCAATGGTGTTTTGAATGATCCTGGTATGATCGCTTTGTTCTACCAGCACACCGAACTGATGCCCAACCAGCGTATTGTGGCCGATGATGGCATTGGGCGTGTGATCAACAAGAATCGCAGCACCGCCCACACTTCCCTTGGGGCGAATCTCCAAGCCCCAGATCAAAGCCGAGCGCGCGTTCTTGATATGAAGCGCGGGCTCAACCACCGAGGTCGTAGGCCAGGGTTCAGTGTCCACTTCCAAAATCGCGCCCGGCTCACCGATGATGGTCGTGGCCTTTGTCACGAAAACGGTGGCGGATTCTTTATGCAGGCCGGACTTGACCAGCACTATTCCATTCCGGCCCGCCTCCTCCAGGGCGTCCGCCAAACCGTCCACAGATCCCGCGGGCAATACGACGAAGTCTCCGTGCTTGGCGAGTTGATTTTGCACGCCGCTTTCGATTTGTTGCAGCTCCTGCAAGACAGCTTGCTCGATTTGATCATCAACTTCCGGTGGCGGTGGTGTTACCGGCGATTCGTGCTCACAGCCCAACGAGAATGACAACACAAGCAGTACGGGAATGAATGTTTTGTGTTTCATGGGAGCCTCCCAGTGGTTGAGAAGTGGTTTGTGCGCGTGAAGACGGGCTTAACTGATGCAGCGCGCGCGGTGGAAGTTTGCAGCATCGAATCAGGAACCACGCATTCTGTTAAGATGCCTGCATTTATGCAGTAGCGCTATTCCAAAAACATGCCACAAAAGACAAAAGCCAATTGGTTAATTATCGACCAACCCAAGTGGCTTGTTTAACATTCAGTTACGGTAGGTGTAGTGAAAAGGTAGAAAACCCGAGAACTACGTAACTTTCGAAAAATATTGCGAGAAATCTCGCAACTCTTTGCGAACGAACTGATCCCTCAATCCAATTGAAGTTGAGCCTTGCCGCTCATGCAAGAAGCTATGACAAGACCATTTTGGGCAAAACGATTTTTGAGCCGTTTTGCCCAAAATAGTCTTGCCTTCATAATGCCCGCTACGGCTTCTTGATACCGTGCTTTCGCATTTTGTACCGCAAATTGCTCTCGCGCATTCCCAGCGCTTTGGCCGCGGCTGACTGATTCCAGCGATACTTTGACAACGCTTCGAGAAGCAGAACTCTCTCGTGTGCATCGTGTTGGGCCTTCATATCAAGTGGTGAAGGCTTCGAGGTCGGAGATTCCTGGACAGCCGATAATTGTGTTTGTATTTCCGGCAATAGCAGCCCCGGGCCAAGATAAGCAGAATCCTGCTCGGCGAGAATGACCATTCGCTCGATGACGTGCTCCAGTTCACGCACATTGCCCGGCCAGGCATAGGACTCCAAAAGCACCATGGTCTCTGATCTGAAGCCAGAGATCTTCTTTTTGTGCTTTGCCGCTATTCCGTTGAGGAAATGGCTGGCGAGAAGCGCAATGTCGTCCTTTCTTTCACGCAGCGGCGGCAAAGGAACGTTGACCACGTGCAGGCGGAAAAATAGGTCTTGCCGGAACTTGCCGGCGGCCACTTCGGCGCGCAGATTGGCGCTGGCTGCTGCGATGATGCGTACATCGACTTTGCGCGTTTGAGTGCTGCCGACGGGTCGAATTTCACCC